>NZ_ADGX01000278.1 GCF_000177675.1 Parafrankia sp. EUN1f | reverse complement strand
GCCCCGGCGCCGGCCGGCCCCGCGCCGCCCGGTCCAGGCACCCGGACGAGGTCCCGCAGCAGCGGCGTGAGCTCGCCGGCGGCGGCCCGCTCGCGCAGGAACGCCAGGTCGAGCGCGGCGGCGACCACGTGTGCCGCGCCGGACGCCACCGCCCCGTCGAACAGTGCCACCCCTTCGGCGGCGCTCATCGCCCGCACTCCGCCGCGGGCCATCCGATCGCGGTCGGCGGCACTCAGGCGGCCGGTCAGCGCGCTGCGCTGGGCCCACAGCCCCCAGCCGACGGACACCGCTGGCAGGCCGCGGGCCCGCCGGTACTCGGCGAGGCTGTCGAGATACCCGTTGGCCGCCGTATAGCTGCCCTGGCCGGCGCCCCCGAACGCGGCGGACGCCGAGGAGAACAGGACGAACGCGGTGAGGTCATGGTCGGCGGTCAGCTCGTGCAGGTTCCACGCGGCGTCGGCCTTCGCCCGCAGCACCGTGTCGAGCCGCGCCGGGGTGAGCGCGGTGACCAGCCCGTCGTCGAGAACAGCCGCCGTGTGGATGACGGCACGCAGCGAGCGGGTGTCCGGGATGGCGTCGAGCACCGCCGCGAGCGCGCCGCGGTCCGCCGCGTCGGCGGCGACGATCTCGACCACGGCGCCCGCCTCGCGCAGGCTCGCGCGCAGTGCGTCGGCGCCGGGTGCGCCCGGACCGCCGCGGCTGAGCAGCACCAGGTGCCGCACGCCGTGCACGCGAACCAGGTGCGTCGCGACGATGCCGCCGAGCGTGCCGGTGCCACCGGTGATCAGCACCGTGCCGTCGGCCGGGAACGCCGCCGCGGGCGGCACGCCGTCCGTGGCCGGCCGAAGGGCCGACGTGCCCGCGCCCGGTGGCACGACGGGCCTTGCCTCGACCGGTGCGACGGCCAGCCGGGCCAGGCGGGGGACGGTCACCTGCCCGCCGCGCACGGCGAACTGGGTCTCACCGACAGCGGTCGCCGCCGGCAGCAACGCGCGGGCCGCGGCCGCGTCGCCCGGGCCAGGGCCGACGCCGGCGAGGACGAGCCGGCCGGGGTTCTCCGCCTGCGCCGATCGCAGCAGGCCCCAGACCGCCGCGGCGGCCGGGTCACCGACGGGGTCGTCGGTCAGCACGGCAAGCACCCCGGCCGCGGCCGTTGGTGAGACCTCGGACGAGGCCTCGGACGGGCTCGCCGACGATCCGTTGGCTGCCGCCGCCTCCAGCGGGCTGCCGTCGCTCCGGCCGAGCACGGCGCCCACGCCGTCGAGCGCCCGCTCGATCAGGGCCCGCGCCCGTGCCGGATCGCCGCCGGGCAGTCCATCCGCGGGCTCCAGCCCACTCGACCCGCCAGCCTCGGCGGCCGCCGCAGCCGTCAGGTCCAGAATCGCGTCGACCGGCGAGGTTGGCCCACCGGCCGCGATGCCCACCGGTACCCAGCCGACCTCCATCAGCGCGTCGGCACCGGCCGTCGCCTCCCCCGGCGCGAGCCGCGCGGCGTCGGTCGGCCGCAGGACCAGCTGGCCGATCTCGCCGACGGGCGCCCCGGTCTGGTCGGACAGCCGCAGCGTCACGCCATACCCGCCGCTGCCTCCCTCCGGTCCGGTGGCCGAGGCCGGGCTGGAGGCGGCCGCGTGCACCCGCAACACCCGCGCGCCCGCGGCGTGGCGCCGCACGGTGTTCCAGGCGAAGGGCAGCAGTACCTGCCCGGCGTCGGCGGGCGGCACCACCCCGAGCTTGGCCGTCTGCAACGCCGCGTCCAGCAGCGCCGGGTGCAGGCCGAACTCCCCGGGCGACGCGCCGTCGGGCAGCGCGACCTCGGCGAACACCTCGCCGTCGCGGGTCCAGGCGGCCCGCAGGCCACGGAACACCGGCCCGTACGCATACCCCTCGTCCGCGAGGCGCGCATAGAAGTCGGACACGTCGACGGGCTGCGCGCCGGCGGGAGGCCACTGCTCGAAGCCGTGCTCCGGTGCGGTGACGGCGGCCGACAGCCGGCCCGAGGCGACCCGGGTCCAGGCGTCGCCCAGCGCGGCGTCGCGCGACCGGGCATGGATGGTGACCGGACGGGTGCCGCTCTCGTCGGTGTCCGCGACGGTGACCCGCAGGGTCAGCGCGTCCCGCTCGGGCACCGCCAGCGGAGCCTCGATCAGCAGCTCGTCGAGAACCGGGAAGCCGACCTCGGCGCCGGCCCGCAGCAAAGTCTCGATCCAGGCCGCGCCGGGTACCAGATGCGCCCCGGAGACGGCGTGATCGGCGAGCCACGGCTGGCTCGCCACCGAGACGCTGCTGGTGAACAGCAGGTCGCCCGAGTCTGGCAGCTCGACCGCCGCGCCCAGCAGCGGGTGCCCGGTGTCCGCGAGGCCCGTCTCGGCCAGGTCGGCGCCGCGCCGCCCCCGGGCCGAGCCCGCGGGGGCGAGCCAGTACCGCTCGTGCTGGAAGGCGTAGGTCGGCAGCTCGACGGACGGCGCCGGTCTCCCGCCGACCGCCGCGCCACCGACCGCCGTCCGCCCGTCCGGCGGGTCCGCCGCGAGGGCGGCCGGGAGGCCTGCCGCGGGTGAGAAGGCGGCCGCCCAGTCGACCTGGACACCGCGGACGTGGAGCTCGGCGGCGCTGCGCAGCAGGCGATCCAGGCCGCCGTCGCCGCGCCGCAGCGTGCCGGTCACCACGGTCGGCACGCCGGCGCGCGCCGCCACCGTCTCGCTGATACCGAGGGTGAGCACGGGGTGCGAGCTGACCTCGACGAACGCCCGGTAGCCGGCGTCAGCGAGGGCGTCGACGGCGGGGCCGAAGCGGACGGGCAGGCGCAGGTTGCGGTACCAGTAGCCGGCGTCGAGCGACGCGTCGCGCACCCACCCGCCGTCGACGGTCGAGAAGAACGGCAGCCGCGGGGAGTGCGGCTCGATCCCCGCCAGCACCTCGGCGAGCTCCCGCTCGATCAGCTCGACATGGCTGGTGTGGGAGGCGTAGTCCACCGGGATCCGCCGCGCCCGCACGCCGGCCGCCTCGTAGCCGGCCACCAGCTCGTCGAGCCCGGCCGGGTCGCCGGCCACCACCGTCGAGTCCGGACCGTTCACCGCGGCGATCTCGACGCCAGCCGGCAGCCGCTCGCCCACCCGGTGCGCCGGCAGTAGCACCGACACCATGCCGCCCCTCCCCGCCAGCCGGGCCCCGATCGCCCGGCTGCGCAGGGCGACGACGCGGGCCGCGTCGGCCAGCGAGAGCGCGCCCGCCACATACGCCGCCGCGAGCTCCCCCTGGGAGTGGCCGACGACCGCGTCCGGCCGCACCCCGAGCGACGCCCAGACCGCCGTGAGCCCGACCGCCACCGCGAACGACGCCGGCTGCACGACGTCCACCCGGCCCAGGGCCTCGGCGCCGCCGCCACCGCGCAGGACGTCGTGCAGCGACCAGTCGACCAGCCCGTCCAGCGCCGCGGCGACCTCGTCCACCACGCCCGCGAAGACCGCCGACGAGGCCAGCAGCCCGCCGCCCATCCCGACCCACTGCGCGCCCTGCCCGGCGAACACGAACGCGGTCCGGCCGGCGACGTCGGCACGGCCGGTCACCACGGCCGGGTCGGCCTCGGCGGCCGCGACGGCGGCCAGACCCAGCGCCAGCTCCTCGGGTTGCCCGCCGACGGCGACGGCCCGGTGCGTGAGGGTGGCGCGGGTCAGCAGCGCACGGCCGATCTCGGCTGGCGCGGTCGCGGGATGCTCCCGGGCGAAGGCGGCGAGCCGGCCCGTCTGGGCCCGCAGCGCCGGCTCGGAGGCCGCCGAGAGTACCCACGGGACCACCTCCGGAGGCGCGCTGTGGTCCAGCGGCGCGGCGGCCGGGGCGGGACCGGGGTCGCCCTGCTCGAGGATCACGTGGGCGTTGGTGCCGCTCACCCCGAACGACGACACGGCGGCGCGGCGCGGGCGGCCCAGCTCCGGCCAGGGTGTCGCCTCGGTGGCGAGCCGCAGCGCGCCGGCGTCCCAGTCCACATGCGAGGACGGCTGGTCCACGTGCAGCGTCCGCGGCACCAGGCCATGGTCGAGGGCCTGCACAATCTTGATCACACCGGCGACACCGGCGGCCGCCTGGGTGTGCCCGAAGTTCGACTTGCCCGACCCGACCAGCACCGGGCGGACCGCCGGGCGGTCCTGGCCGTAGGTCGCCAGCAGCGCCTGCGCCTCGATCGGGTCACCGAGCGTGGTGCCCGTGCCGTGCGCCTCCACCACGTCGACGTCCGCGGTGGACAGGCCGGCCGCGGCCAGCGCGGCGCGGATCACCCGCTCCTGCGCCGGCCCGTGCGGCGCCGTCAGGCCGTTCGACGCGCCGTCCTGGTTGATCGCCGAGCCGCGCAACACCGCCAGCACCCGGTGCCCGTGCCGGCGGGCCCGCGAGAGCCGTTCGACCAGCAGCAGGCCCGCGCCCTCGGCCATGCCGAACCCGTCGGCGGCCTGTGCGAACGCCTTGCACCGGCCGTCGGCCGCGAGGCCGCGCTGCCGGGAGAACCCGAGCACGCCCTCCGGGGTCGTCATCACGGAGACCCCGCCGACGAGCGCGAGGTCGATCTCCCCGGAGCGCAGCGCCGCGGCCGCGAGATGCAGCGCCACGAGCGACGACGAGCAGGCGGTGTCCACCGTGACCGCCGGTCCCTGCAGGCCGTAGGCGTAGGCGACCCGGCCGGACAGCACGCTTGCCGCCTTGCCGATGACGAGGTAGCCCTCGTCGGCCGACGCGCCGGCCAGGCCCGCGCCGTAGTCCTGGCCGTGGGTGCCCACGTACACGCCGGTGGGCGTGCCCGCCAGCGCCGTCGGGTCGAGCCCGGCCCGCTCGAACACCTCCCAGGCGATTTCGAGCAGCAGCCGCTGCTGCGGGTCCATCGCCAGGGCCTCACGGGGCGAGATGCCGAACAGCGTCGCGTCGAACCCGGCGACGTCGGTGAGGAAGCCACCGCCGCGCACATAGGTCCGGCCGGGCTGGTCGGGATCCGGGTCGTAGAGCGCGGTGAGGTCCCAGCCGCGATCGTCGGGCAGCGCGCCGACCACGTCACGCCCGTCGCGCACCACCTCCCACAGCTGCGCGGGCGTGCTGACGTCACCCGGGAACCGGCAGCCCATCGCGACGATCACGACGGGATCGTCGCGATCGTCGTCGGCCTGACCGGCGCCGGACGGATGCTCCTCCCCCGGCACGCCCGACGCGGTGCCGGTGCCGGTGCCTGCGGCCGGCGCGGCGGAGTGCGCGAGCCGCTCGGCGAGATGGTCCGCGATCGCGCGCACCGAGGGATGGTTGAAGACCAGCGTCGCCGCCAACCGCAGCCCGGTGGCCTCGATGAGGCGGTTGCGCAGCTCGACGGCGGTGAGCGAGTCGAAGCCGAGATCACGCAGCGCGCGGCCCGGTTCCACGGCCGCCGCGTCCGCGTGCCCGAGGACCGCGGCGGCGTGGCCGCGGACGAGGTCGAGCAGCAGCTCGTCGCGGGCGGCGGCGTCGGGCAGGCCGGCCAGCCGTTCCCGCAGCGCCACCGTCACGGCGGCCGCGCCCC
>NZ_ADGX01000279.1 GCF_000177675.1 Parafrankia sp. EUN1f | reverse complement strand
GTGGCGCGGGAGCGGGGTCATCGGGTGTTGGCGGTGGTGGGTGGTTCGGCGGTGAATTCCGATGGTGGTTCGAATGGTTTGACGGCGCCGTCGGGGGTGGCGCAGGAGCGGGTGTTGCGGGCGGCGTTGGTGGATGCGGGTGTTTCTGCGGATGGGGTGGATGTGGTGGAGGGGCATGGGACGGGGACGCGGTTGGGTGATCCGATCGAGTTGGGTGCTTTGTTGGGGGTTTATGGGCGGGGGCGGGGTTCTGGTCGGTCTTTGTTGGTGGGGTCGGTGAAGTCGAATATTGGTCATACGCAGGCGGCGGCGGGTGTGGCGGGGATTGTGAAGGTGGTGGAGGGGTTGCGTCGGGGGGTGGTTGCGGGGTCGTTGCATGTGGGGGTGCCGACGTCGCGGGTGGATTGGTCGGTGGGTGGTGTGGAGGTGGTGCGGGAGGCGGTGCCGTGGCCTGAGGTGGTGGGTCGGGTGCGGCGGGCGGGGGTGTCGTCGTTCGGGATCAGTGGCACGAACGCACACGTCATCCTGGAGCAGGCCGGCCCTGACGCGGACTGGTCAGGCGCCCGGGACCTCCCGGCTTCCGGCGGGGGCCCGCACGACGGCTCCGCCGCGACGGGGGTGCCTCCCACGGTCGTGCCCTGGCTGGTCTCCGCTCGGTCCGAGGATGCGCTGCGCGCCCAGGCCACCCGGCTGGCAGCCTTCCTGCCCTCCGGCGTCCCGGCTCCGGAGACCGGGACCGCCCCGGGGACGGCACAGCCCCTCGTGGATGTGGGCTACTCCCTGGCGACCGGCCGTGCCGCGCTGCCGTCCCGGGCCGCGGTGGTGGCCACCGACCTCGACGGCGCCACCCGTGGGCTGGCGGCGCTCGCCCGCGGTGAGTCCACGCCGACGGTCGAGCGGGCGACGGTCAGCGCTCCGGGCCGCACGGCGCTGCTGTTCACCGGCCAGGGCTCGCAGCGGCCCGGGATGGGCCGTGAGCTCTACCGGCGGTTCCCGGTCTTCGCCGAGTGCTACGACCAGGTCCGCGCCCATCTCGACCCGCTGCTGGACCGCCCTCTCGACGACGTGGTCGACGACGCCGAGCGGCTCGACCGTACCGAGAACACACAGCCCGCACTGTTCGCGCTGGAAGTGGCGCTGCACGGCCTGCTGCGGGCCTGGGGCGTCGCACCGGACGTCGTCGCCGGGCACTCCATCGGCGAGATCGCCGCCGCGCACGTCGCGGGAGTGCTCTCGCTGCCCGACGCCTGCGCCCTGGTGGCCGCGCGGGGGCGGCTGATGGCGGCCGCGCCGGGCGGGGCGATGCTCGCCGTCGAGGCGAGCGAACGTGAGGTGCGTGCATGGCTCAGCGCCATCCCGCGCAGCGCCGCGGCCCCTGACGTCGGCACCGGTGACGTCGAGGTGGCCGGTGACATCGACGTGGCTGCGGTGAACGGCCCCACCTCCGCCGTGCTTTCCGGGACGGTGGCCGCGGTGGCCGCGATGGCCGTGCTCGCTGACCGGGCCGGCCGGCGGACCCGCAGGCTCAGGGTCACCCACGCGTTCCACTCCCCGCTGATGGACGGCATGCTGGAGCCGTTCCGCAGGGTCGCCGAATCCCTGCGCTACCAGGCACCGACCGTTGCACTGGTTTCCACGGTGACCGGCCGGTCGGTTTCGGCCGCCGAGCTGTGCGGCGCCGACTACTGGGTTCGGCAGGCCCGCGCCGCGGTGCGTTTCGGTGACGCAGTCACCTGCCTGCGTGAGCGGGGCGTCACCACATTCCTTGAGCTCGGGCCGACCGGCGTCCTTTCCGCGATGGGGCGTGAATGCGTTGCCGACGGCGACGCGGCGTTCATCCCGACGCTGCGGGCGGACCGCTCCGAGGAGCACGCACTGGTGACGGCCCTCAGCCGGGCGCATGTCCATGGTGTCGACATCGACTGGGCGTCCTTCTTCGCCGGGACGCGGGCCCGCCGCGTCGACCTGCCCACATACGCGTTCCAACGGCGTCGGTACTGGCTGGCGCCCTCCCCGGTCATCGCCGATTCCGGCGGCCTCGCCGACGAGACCGCCGTGTCCGGTGCGGAAGACCTCACCTACCGCGTCACCTGGACGCCGGTGACGGTCCCCACCGTGCCGGTGCTTTCGGGAACCTGGATCGTGGCGGTTCCCCCGCTCCCGGAAGCGGCCCGGCTGGCCGACGAGTGCGCTCAGGCGCTGGCCCTGCGCGGCGCGCGGGTGGTGCGACTCGCCGTGGACGGCTCCGACACCAACCGCAGGCGGCTCGCCGGCCGCCTCGCCGCACTGACCGGGACGCCGGTCCTGGATGAAGCGCAGGCACCAGGCAGCGGCCCGGACGACACGGTCGCCGGCGTCACGCGAGCGGCAGACGACGGCGCGGCGGCGGTGCCGGTGCCGGTGCCGGACGGACCCGGCGTGGTGGCGGCCGACATCCGCGGCGTGCTGTCACTGGCTTCGATGGACACCACTGCGCTCGGGACGCATCCCGTTCTCCCGACCGGTCTGGCGCTCACTGTGGCGCTGCTGCAGGCGCTGGGCGATGTGGGGGTGACCGCCCCGCTGTGGTGCGCGACCAGCGGCGCGGTGTCGACAGGCGCCGGGGACCCGCCGTCGGGCCAGGCGCAGGTGCTGGCGCAGGCGCAGGTCTGGGGGCTCGGCCGGGTCGCCGCGCTGGAGATGCCCGGGCGCTGGGGCGGTCTTGTGGACCTGCCGGGTGCGCTTGACCCGAGGGTGGCCGAGGGGCTGGCCGCGGTCCTCACCGGGACGTGCGGTGAGGACCAGGTGGCCTTGCGCCCGGCGGGCCTGTTCGCCCGGCGCATCGTGCGCGCCCGGGGCGGCCCCGGAGCCGTCGCGGATGGCTCCCGGTGGCGTCCCCGCGGGACGGTTCTGATCACCGGGGGGACCGGTGCGCTGGGCTCGGAGGTCGCCCGCTGGTGTGCCACCGAGGGCGCCGAGCGCCTGCTGCTCACCAGCCGGCGGGGCATGGCCGCACCGGGTGCCGCGGAGCTGGCGGCGGAGCTCACCCGCCTCGGCGCCGAGGTCGTGGTGGCCGCCTGCGACGTCACCGATCGGGACGCGCTCGCCGAGATCATCGCCGCGGTGCCGGCGGACCAGCCGCTGACCGCCGTCGTCCACGCGGCCGGTACCGGTGACGGCGCGGTGCTGGAACGGACGACGCCGGCGGAGCTGGCCGCGGTCGTCGCGGCGAAGACGACCGGCGCGGCCCACCTCGACGATCTCCTGGCCGGGCAGCCTCTCGACGCCTTCGTGTTGTTCTCCTCCGTCGCCGGGATCTGGGGCAACCCCGGGCAGGGCGCCTACGCGGGGGCGAACGCCTGGCTGGACGCGCTGGCCGAGCGACGCCGTGCCCGGGGCCTGCCCGCGACCTCGGTGGCCTGGGGACCCTGGGCCGGTGCGGGCATGGCCGACGACCCGCGGGTGCGGGCACGGACCGAGCGTCACGGACTGCCGCCGCTGGTGCCCGAGGAGGCGCTGCGAGCGCTGGCGCAGGTCGTCGGCGGTGGCGAGCCCGGCGTTGTGGTGGCGCGTGTGGACTGGGAGCGGTTCGTCGCCGCCTTCCCACCCGACCGGACGACTCGTTTCGTGGACGAGATCCCGGCGGCCCGGGACGCGGCCTCGCGCAGCCGGGACGGTCGTTCGCGGATCGCCGGGGCGGAGCCCGACGACCTGGCCGCCGCGGGGCCGTCGTCCGCGGGACTGCCGTCTGCCGGGCTGCCGGCCAGCCCGCGGTCCGTCGGGCTGCGGGATCGCCTCGCGTCGGTGCCGGCGAGCGGCCGGCACCGTCTCCTGCTCGGCCTGGTGCGGTCCGAGGTCGCCGCGGTCCTCGGGCATGCCTCGCCCGAGGACATCCCGGCGGACCGGGCCTTCACCGATCTCGGTTTCGACTCGCTGACCTCGGTGGAGACACGCAACCGCCTCGCCCAGGCAACGGGGGAGCAGCTCCCCGCGGTGGTCGTCTTCGACCATCCCACTCCGGACGCGCTCGCCCGACACCTGCTCACACTGCTGAGCCCCCAGGAGAGCGGCCCCGAACCGGTGCTCGCCACCCTCGACCGCCTGGAGGCCAGCATGCCGGCCAGCTTCTCGGACGAACAGGCGCGGGCCGCGCTGGAGACCCGGCTGCGGGCCATGCTGCGTACCCTGCGCGGCCAGGCACCGGCCGGAGGCGACGGACCCGCCGCTGACACGGCCACCGAGGATCTGGGCGCGGCGACCGACGAGGAGATGTTCGACCTCCTCGGCCGGGAGTTCGGCATCTCGTAAGCCCGGATCCGCCCATCCATCTGTTCGTCCCCGCCAGAGACCAGGAGGAGTCCGACGTGTCGAACGAGGATCGGCTGCGCCATTTCCTGAAGCAGGCGACCACCGAGCTTCGGTCGGCGACCCAGCGGGTGCGGGAGCTGGAGGACTCCGCCCGCGAGCCGATTGCGATCGTGGGTATGGGGTGTCGTTTCCCGGGTGGTGTTTCGTCGCCGGCGCAGTTGTGGGATGTGGTGGTGCGGGGTGGGGACATGGTGTCGGGTTTTCCGGTGGATCGTGGCTGGGATCTGGGTGCTCTTTTCAGTGGGGATCCGGGGGTGCCGGGTCGGAGTGATGTTCGGGTGGGTGGTTTTCTTGCGGATGTGGCGGGTTTCGACGCGGATTTTTTTGGGATTTCTCCGCGTGAGGCGTTGGCGATGGATCCGCAGCAGCGTTTGTTGTTGGAGGTGTCGTGGGAGGCGTTGGAGCATGCGGGGATCGATCCGACGTCGTTGCGCGGCACCGACACGGGTGTCTTCACCGGGCTGATCTACCAGGGATACGGCGTCGAGACGGTCGGTGCGCCCGAGAGCGTCGAGGGGTACCGGATCAGCGGCACCGCCTCCAGCGTCGCCTCCGGTCGGGTCGCGTACACGCTGGGGTTGGAGGGTCCGGCGTTGACGGTGGATACGGCGTGTTCGTCGTCGTTGGTGGCGTTGCATGTGGCGGTGCGGTCGTTGCGGGTGGGGGAGTGTTCGTTGGCGTTGGTGGGTGGGGTGACGGTGATGTCGACGCCGGTGGGTTTTGTGGAGTTCTCTCGGCAGGGTGGGTTGGCGGTGGATGGTCGGGTGAAGGCGTTTGGTGAGGGTGCGGATGGGACGGGGTGGGGTGAGGGGGTGGGGGTTGTGGTGGTGGAGCGGTTGTCGGTGGCGCGGGAGCGGGGTCATCGGGTGTTGGCGGTGGTGGGTGGTTCGGCGGTGAATTCCGATGGTGGTTCGAATGGTTTGACGGCGCCGTCGGGGGTGGCGCAGGAGCGGGTGTTGCGGGCGGCGTTGGTGGATGCGGGTGTTTCTGCGGATGGGGTGGATGTGGTGGAGGGGCATGGGACGGGGACGCGGTTGGGTGATCCGATTGAGTTGGGTGCTTTGTTGGGGTTTATGGGCGGGGCGGGGTTCTGGTCGGTCTTTGTTGGTGGGTCGGTGAAGTCGAATATTGGTCATACGCAGGCGGCGGCGGGTGTGGCGGGATTGTGAAGGTGGTGG
>NZ_ADGX01000280.1 GCF_000177675.1 Parafrankia sp. EUN1f | reverse complement strand
CCGTTCGGCGATGGCCTTGCCGATACCCCTGCTACCACCGGTGACCAGCGCGGTCTTGCCTACCAGCGTCCCCATGCCCACAGCCTTCCGAAGCGGTCGCTACAGAATTGGGACTGTAGCAGATTCTCTAGCGTTCGGTATAAAATTAGGATGTGGCAGCAGTCCGACGGGGACGACCCAGGGAGTTCGACCGAGCCGCGGCCCTTGATCACGCCCTGGTGCTGTTCTGGGAGCGCGGCTATGAGGCGACCTCCATCGCCGATCTCACGGCGGCGATGGGCATCGGCGCCCCGAGCCTGTACGCCGCCTTCGGTAGTAAGCGCGAGCTGTTCGACGAGGTCGTGCAGGTCTACGGCCAGACCCACCACGCCTTCATCGCAAGGGCGCTGATCGAGGAGCCGACCCTCAAGGCCGGCCTGGACCGCATGTTGCGCGAGGCCGCGGGGGCCTACACCCGTCCCGACCTGCCGCGCGGCTGCCTGGTGATCAGCGCCGCCGTCAACTGCAACGCACCCGAAGTCGAACAGGCTTTGCGCGCCCTGCGCGCGGCCGACCTCGAGGCGCTCGAACGCCTCGTCAACGTCGCGATTGACGCCGGGGAACTGCCCGCCGGCACCGACGCCCGCGCGCTGGCGGTATACACCAGCGTGGTCATGCAAGGCATGGCCCAACAGGCCCGTGACGGCGCCGACCGCGGCGACCTTGAAGCGGTGGCCGCCCTGGCAATGCGGGCATGGCCCTGGACAGCGCCGTGAACGTGAGCCGGGGGCGGGAGACAGCGTCCCGAACATGACGGTATGTGGCCGACCATAGCCAGGCGCCAAGCTCCGGCCGGTCGGGGTCCGCGGAGCGGGCCGTGGCAAGGAAGGCGCTGACAGCCTCGGCCTCCAGCTCGGCCAGATCCGCCACGAACCCGAATCGACGGCAATTCCAGCAGATCCTGCGAAGCCCGGGTGCCATCATCCAGATCGTGACCACGTCCCAGAGATCCTTCTTCTCGCGACTGGTACGAAGAAGGCGCGACCAGATGCTGTCACGTACTTCAGACGGCACGCCAGGATCCAACAGCATGTCCCGCATTCCTTTGACAGAAATCTGCTCGACCTCAGTGGCCCCGGGATAGGGATATCCACGGTGAACTCCGACATCGCCGGCATCAGCGCTACATGGGCATCGACGGAGTCGAGAACACGGTCGCGGAGCAGGATTACCAAAAAAGTTCCCCCTGGTGTCCGTAGGGGCGTGCCATACGACCCATTCGAGGTCGTCGGACAGCAGCGAGGGCATGTTGTGGATGCTCGGCTCCGGGGTATCCGGAGCGATGCGCACGGTGGCGGGCCACCCGGCGCTCGCACATGCTTGGCCGACAACGAATGGGGGTGGGCCCATGTCGACATCCATCACCACTCACCATCCATCCGACTTCCGACCAGCGAGCTGACACCGACTTCGTCCGATCCGACCGGCCCTGTCGCCAGTGGCCTTCTCGCGGCAATCAGGATCAGCCGGGCGGCCCGGAATCCAATCAGCACGTCCGCACTCCGGACTCCCCGCTCCGGGAAAAGGAATGGGTGGTGCATCATGAGGAAGGCATACGGGATTTCTGGTTCGATAGTCGCACTGGTCCTGGGCCTGCTGTTCATGGCGGTTCCAGCGCGAGCCGGAGGGCCAACGGTAACTCCGGTTACACCGGTGTCTCCGGCCGCACCCGTCACGCCGGTCACGCCGGTCCTGACGGGCATCAGCGCGGCACATGCGGCCAGTGCCCGCGCGGACCTCGTCCGCTTCCACTTCCAGCTGGCAGCCCCCTCCGAGGTCACCGCCCGGTACGTGCCGACCTCGGAACTGATACAGGACGGCTCCGGCCTTCCCGTCGCCGTGCGGGGCCGCTCCTTCGTCAAGGTGGTCTTCCACAATGCGGCGGCCCATGACGAGCAGGGCAGGGCTACGGCTCCGCGCAACCTGTTCCCGATCCGCGTGACCACCAATGTTGTCCAGGTGCGGTCGGGTGGCGACTTCGAGGGCGTTGTCACCTACTTCATCGGTCTGCGCCAGTCCGCGCCCGGACCGCGGGTACAGCCAACGGTGCAGCACACCGGCACCAGCGTGATCGTGGCGATCCCGACCCGATAACCCGGAAGGACAAGGGGCGCAACGGGCAGACCGCCGCGCGTGGCGGCTGCCCGGACACGAACGGGAGTGTCCGATGAACGTCGGACACTCCCGTTCGGACATCAACGCCCCCTGTTCACCCACAGGCCACCCGCACCGGACGCCCGGTACTGGTTGTTCGCGTAGCTGTCCGAGTACTGATCAAGGAGGAAGACCAGCCACGCGCGGACGTCGTCCGCGGTGACGTCCGTCCCGTCGTCGTGCTCGGTATGCACGAGCAGGTGCGCGGCGGCGAACCACTGCGCCGCCTCGACGTACGTGCGGATCGTCTTGGGAGACTTGCCTTCGGCACTCAGATGGAGGCGGAAGGAGTTGATCACGGGCTGGAGCGGGCTGTCCGGGTCGACTGCCGTCGCCGGATCGGACTGGAGCCCGAGTACGCCGCCTGGTACCCCAGTCGAGTACCCGACGGGCCACCAAGGCGACCACCGTGACGTATTACGCCGTGTTACGATTGCGGCATGCCGAATATCCGGTTCACGATCTCGACAGCCTCAGATGTCCAGGCCGCGATCAGGATGCACGCGGAGGCGGCAGGCATGGACGTCTCCGCCTACATGATCGCGGCAGCCGTCGCCCAGATGGCGCGCGACGACGCCGCCACGGCGGCCTTCGCGGCACTGGACGCGCGCAACCAGGCCGCCCTGGAGCAGACCGCCGACCTCCCCGAGGCGGACCCACCCTCGTTCGACGCCCTCACCACAGACGAGCAGGCCCTCGTCCACCGGGTCCTGGCCAGCGCACTCGGAACGGATACCGCGAGCGTCGCGTGACCACCCGCACCGTCGTCTACGACACCGGGATGCTCGTGGCGCTCCTGCGCGACAACCCCACGGCGCGGCTCCTCCACCACGGCCTACGCGCAGCGCCGCATCGGCCGGTTCTCATCGGCCCAGTCCTCGCCCAAGCGTGGCGACCGGACCCGAAAACGGTCCACGCCTTCAGTCAATACCTGAAGGACTGCACCGTCCCCCAAACCCGGGAAAGCACACCACCCATCCGCGGCGCGGCGAACATCCCCGCCGGCTGCGTCGCCTGCGCGAGAACCTTCACCCTCGACTCGTACAAACGGGCAGGGGCCATGCTCGCCGACGCCACACTTCCCACGAAGAAACGGCCGGACGTCATCGATGCCCTGGTCGTCATCACCGCCGCACTGCACGCGCCCGCCCAGATCCTGACCAGCGCCCCAGACGATCTCACCGCCTACACCGCCACACTCGATCGCGCCGACATCCTCGTCGAGCCGATCTGACCGTCGCCGGCGCCGCCATCCATCCGCTATCTGTCTGACGGTGCAGGGTGAGCGCCTGTCGCAGGTCCGGCAATGTCCTGCCCGCGAGGGCTTCGAGCCAGGCCATCCGGATGATTGCCACGCGGCCGGAGTCGCGCACTCGTCATCGCCCAGGCGGCCGATCACCGGGGGCGCAGGGAGGCGGGTGACAGCCGCGCCGCCAGCCGCCGGTGCCAGGGCAGGCCCGTCCGCAGCTCGCGCCTGAGCACGGCGACCAGCACCCAGGCTCGATCTGACGACGGCACGGCGCCCGGCGTGGGTGCGAACACGGCGTACTCGTGTACGGCGACCAGTTCGGCAACCGGCGCGGCCACCCGCGGGGAGCGGTGCCGTTCCACCACAGCGGCGAGTTCCCCGCCGGTGTGAGTCGCTCGCACCGGCAGGCCGGCGTCCCGCAGCTGGTCGACCATTTCCCAGTAGGCACCGACGATCTGGGCGGTGGTACCGGGACGGCTGCGCCGGCGTCGTCCACGCACCCCCTTGACGACCGGAACGACGCCGATCGCGAGCGCTCCGACGGCGGCGACGGCGGCAGCGGACACGACAACCGGGGAGACTCCACCTCCGCGAGCCGCGGCCGGGCCGGGCGAGCCACCTTCGGAGATCTCCGGCCGGCTGGCGCCGGTGGCACCGATCACTCCGGAACCGTTGGCGGTGACAGCGGCTTGCTGGTCGCCGGTCGGGTCCGCAGCGGGCGGCGCCTGACCCGCGGGCCGTTCCACGGCGTCGATCTCGTCGGTGGACTGTTGGTCGCGCGGCGACGGATCGAACGCGACCCATCCGGCCTCGTCGAACAGCACCTCGGCCCAGGCATGAACGTCCCGGCCGGTGACGCGGTAGTCGCCGGTCCGTCGGTCACCGGCCGGTACCCGGTAGCCCAGCACGATCCGCGCCTGGTAGCCCAGCTCGCGCACCATCACGGCGAAGGCACTGGCGAACTGCTCGGCTGTCCCGCGGTGGCTGGCGATCAGCTGGCTGATCTGGTAAACCCCATGCCCACCCGGTGGCTGGGCGCTGGTGTCATAGCGGAACCCGCCATCGCGCAGAAACAGGTCGCGGATCGCCTCGACCCGGCCCAGTGGAGTGCGCGCCGTCGCGGTGGCCTGGGTGGCCGCCGCCCGGACCGCGGCTGGGAGGGTGTAGATGGGGCGCCGCGGCGCGGGAGTCGGTGCGTCGACGATCAGCCGGGTCTGGTCCACAGCCGGGACCGCGCCGAGGGCGGTGTAGCTTTCCGGCGCAGGCCGGTCGGACGGCACCACGACGTCACCGGTGGACTCGTCGACCCCGAGGCCACCGACGGAAAGCGCGAGCGGACGGCCCACGGTGGGCAGCCACGCGAGCGCGTCGGCGTTCTCGACGTGCACCGAGATCTCCTGCTCCCGGTATGACACCCGGTCCGGGGGCGGGGGCAGTCGCTGGTCGGCGCGCCGGTAGGCGGCCGAGGTCGTCCAGTGGACGCCGTCGAAGTCCGGCAGGGTAACGGCACGCAGCAGCTCGACGGGCTGCTCTGACCGGACGATGAGGGTGGGCCCGGCCTCCCTGCCGGCGGCCAGTGCCGGGAACTCGACGAGTGGGCTGACAGTGGCCCGCGGCGACACGGTCTGTGTGAAGAACGACTGGGCGTCGAACCGCGGCCGAACGGCCGGCCCGCCCGCGCCAACCACCGGGCTGTTCGGGCCGGCGGCCTCGGGCAGGAACGGCACGACCGGAGTGAACAGCAGGCCGAGGGCGGCGGCCGCCGCGGCGGCGGCCACGGTGACGAGGGCCCGGCGGATCCGCGCGGGCCGCGGCCGTTCGCCGTGGTCTGTCCCGGCGAGCCGCGGCCCGGCCGAGTCCCGGCGCCCGGGCCGG
>NZ_ADGX01000281.1 GCF_000177675.1 Parafrankia sp. EUN1f | reverse complement strand
GCTGCCCGCCGCCGCGCTCCTCGCGCTGGGGCTGCTGCTGGCCGCCGGGGGCGCGGTCGGCGGCGCGCTGCTGATGTCACACCGCAACCACGCCAGCGACACGCCCAGCACTCCGACGCCCACCCCGGTTCCCCGGGCAGCCCGTCCGCGACGGGCAGCCCTGCGGGCTCCGCGACCGGGCCGTCGGCCTCGGCGACCACGAGCCGACCCGCGCGGATCATGACCGCCACCGAGGCGGCTCGCGTCGTCCGGAGGGAGGGCTACATCCCCGACATGGGCTCCTACGACCCGCAACGGATGCTGAACCTGGTGCGCGGTACCCGGGAGTACGGCGGCCGGCACCAGGAGATCGCGTTCGTCTTCGCCGACGGGGAGTACCAGGGCACCGACACACGGGATCCGAGCACGAGCATCAGCGTGCAGCCGCTGTCATCCGTCGAGGCCGCGGTGACGTACCGGACCTACCCCGCGGGTGGTTCGACGCCCACCGGTTCGGCGGTCGTGCGGTACCGCTGGAACGGAACCGGGCTGGACCCCCGCGACCCGATCCCGACCGTGGACCCGGCGCTACCGGATCATCGTTGACCCATCCCGCACCCCAGACAAACGCAACACGGCAAAAAGTCACCTTTAGGCCAAAAAAATGTGACCAGCACAACGAAGCCACCCGGACGGGCCTACCGCTATTCGGGTACCGATGTTGGGATGGTGATACATCGGACCGAGTCGAACGGAAACGGACCGCTCGCGACATCGCGGGTACTCGTTCGAGGGTGCCCAGGGCAGTAGCCGGTAGTCAGTAGTGAGTAGCCAGTAGCGAGTGCCAGGACAGACATCCCAGCCCACCCGGGCCGGTCGCGAGGGGGAACGGTGCTGACACCGCTGGTGGCGGGGGACCCTCGGCGCATCGGCCCGTTCGAGATCCACAACAGGATCGGCGCCGGCGGCATGGGCTCGGTCTACCTCGGCTTCACCGCCGAGGGGCGGGCCGCCGCCGTGAAGGTGCCCGCCGAGGGCCTGGCCGGCGACCCGGAGTTCCGCGCCCGGTTCCGCCGCGAGGTGGAAGCCGCCCGCCGGGTACGCGGCCGTGCCGTCGCAGCCGTCGTCGACGCCGACCCCGACGCGAGCTCGCCCTGGATGGCCGTCGAGTACGTCGAAGGCACCAGCCTCGCCGACGCGGTCATCCGGCACGGCCCGCTGGAGCGGCGGCTCCTGCACGGCTTCGGGGTGGGCCTCGCCGACGCGCTCGTCGCCATCCACTCGGTCGGGGTCGTCCACCGCGATCTCAAGCCGACCAACATCCTGCTCGCCTGGGACGGACCGAAGGTGATCGACTTCGGTATCGCCCGGGCCAGCGGCACACCGACCCACACGCACACCGGCATCCTCGTCGGCACACCGTCGTGGATGGCCCCCGAACAGCTGCGCGGCGAGCGCGCCACCCCGGCCGCCGACGTGTTCGCCTGGGGAGCCTGCGTCACCTACGCGGCGACCGGCCATCCCCCGTTCGGCACCGGCGACCCGGCGGACGTGCTGACCGTGCTGCACCGCGACGAACAACCCGACCTCGCCGGGGTCCCGGCGAACCTGATGGGCGCGGTGCGGGCGACCCTGTCCCGCCGGCCGGAGGACCGGCCGACCGCGGTGGAGCTGGTCCGCGGCCTCGTCTCCGACGTCGCGGGCGACGGCGTCCCGGATCCGTCCCGGGTCGCCGCGAACGCGCAGACCTCCTGGCAGTGGGATCCGCACGCGCCGGCCGCGCCGGCTCCGCGTCCGCCGGACGCACCAGGCGCGCTCGGCGGAGGCGGCCAGACCGGTGGCGCTGGCGGGACTGGCGGGACTGCCGCAGCTGGCGGGGGCGGCCACGGCGGCGGAACCAGCCGTTCCGGTGGCGCACGGACACCCGCGGTCGGGGCGGCCGCGGCGGCCGGCCGGGCTGGGCCGCGCGCCGTCGACCGGCCCACCCAGCCATTGACAGCCCGGCCTGACCTCCCGTTCTGGGAGGAGCCGCCCGGCGGGGACTCCTCGCTCGGCACCATCCCGGTGCCAAGGCTGACCGGCCTGATCGACCCGCGAAACGAGGTCACCGACCCGTCGATCCGGCCACGCACCGGCGCCACCGCGCCGGCCCACGACGCCATCGGCACCGCGGCCGGCACCGGCACCGGCACCAGCACGGCGACCGGCGCCAAGCCGGCCACAGCGGGAACCAAATCTGCCAGCAAACCGGCCGCCGCAAGCTCGGCGGGCACGGCAGCCAAGCCTGCCAAGTCGGCGGGCGGGGCCCGGCCCACGGTGCCGACGGGCGGAGTTCCCACGGCCGGCACTGCCAAGGCCGCCACGGCCGACCCGCATGACCCGGGCGCCCCGTCGCGGGCCTCCCAGCGGGTTCTCGCCGGCGCGGACGGAGACGGCCAGCCGCTGTGGGCCGGCTGGCCGCCGGCGGCACGGCTGTGGCTGGCGAAACTGACCGCCACCCGGCGACGGGACCGGGCCGCCATGATCGCCGCCGTCGTCGCGGTCGGGATCGTCGTCGGAGCCGTCGTCGCGCTGACCGCCATGGACAGCCAGCGCGCCGAGGGCAGCCCAGGTTCACCCACCCCGGAGCCGTCCTCGTCGCTGGGCGTCACGCCAAGCCCCGTGCTCACACCGACGTCCCAGCCTGCCGCGGTCGTCACGCTCGCCGCGGCGCACACGAGCCGTCCCGGTGGATGGCCGGACGAGCTTGCCATGGCCGACGAGCCGGGCACGGGCCCCGGCCACGACGCCGGTCAGCCCGACGACCCGCGCACCCAGCCCGCGCCGCAGGCCTCCCCGACCGGCAGCGTCTCCCCCACCCCCGACGCCCCGGCGCCGACGAGCACGAGCAGCTCACCGAAGCCGACCTCGACCCCGTGCCCCTCCAACGGACGGGTGGACGAGCTCGCCACCAACGCCACCATCAGCCCCTGCTGACCGCCGGTGGCGAGGCCGGCGTCGGTGTCGTGGCCGGCGCGGCGGAGGCGCCGAAGCCCGCCACGCTGGACGCCGGCGCGCGAGGGTACGCCGACGGGCTCGCGGTGTTCTCGGCCCCCGGCGCGGCGGGGCCGGAACCCGCGGCGGACGGGGTGAGGCTCGGGCCCGGCGACACCGCCGGCGTCGGATCGGCGCTGGCCTGGTCGCCGGGCGAACCGGATGCCGAGGATGCCGTGGGCACCGCCGACGTGCGCGGCCGCGATGTCGGTGTCGGCGTCGCGGTCGGGCTCGATGAGGCGAGCTGTTGCTGCTCTCGTCGGAGCTCGGTCCTGGCCTGCTCGACCGCCGCGTCGTAGGAGCGCGACGCCGGCAACGACCGCGGCCGCACGAACACGTAGAGGACGAACACGCCGATCAGCGCGGCGGTCAGCAGCGCCGTCGAGTGGCGCATCGGCAGACGCATCGGGAGTCGCATGGTCGGACGTCTCACGAGGCGGTCGGCGGGGCAGTGTCGAGGACGGCGGGGATGTGGATGCCGGCCCGCAGCAGCGCGCCGCTGATCCTGGCCCGCAGCGCCCGGCCGACCTCGAACTGCTTGCCCGGCAGGGTGCGCGCGACGATCTGGACCTTGAACTGGTCGAGGTCGAGGCTTTCGACGCCCATCACGGTCGGCTCGTCCAGCAGCAGGCCGTGCAGCGCCTCGTCGGCGTACGCGTCGACACCGACCTCGGTCAGCACGTCGGTGACCGTCGCGACGTCCACGCTGGACGGGATCGGGACGTTGATGACCGCCCTGGCCCAGTCCCGGGAGAGGTTGACGACCTGGACGATCTGCCCGTTCGGCGTGATCACGACCTCCCCGTTCGGTGTCCGGACCCGGGTGATCCGCAACGTGACCTCCTCCACCGTCCCCGTGATCGCGGTCGGCGAGCCTTGCACGACCAGGCGGACGAGGTCACCGAAGCCGTACTGTCGTTCGGCGACCATGAAGAAGCCGGCGAGGACGTCCTGCACGATCCGCTGGGCACCGAAGCCGAGCGCCACGCCGAGCACCGTCGCCGGCGCGACGATCCCGGTCAGCGGCACGCCGAGCCGCCGCAGCACCAGCATGACCGCGACGCAGTAGACGAGCACCAGCGTCACCCACGTCAGGACCTGCACGACGGCGTGCCGGTGCTTGGTCGTCTCGGAGCGGACCGCCCCGTCGGTCACCAGGGCCCGCGCGTCGATGCGACGTTCGACCCGGGCACCCGCCCAGTTCGCGAACCGGGTCAGCAGGACCGCCCCGATCACGATCATGACGATCTCCAGGCCCTGACCGCGAGCCCACTCCGAGATGTCCGTCAGGGGTGCGGCGGCCAGGCGTTCCGTCTGATCCGTCTGAATTGTCCGCACACGTCCGAACCTACCTGCGCGCCGCGCGTCAGCCCCGCCATCAGTGCCAGGCCGCCGCCCCCCGCCCCTGCGACGGGACTCGCGCGACCGGCCACCCGTCGGATGACCGATCTCGGGATGGTCGAAAAAGCCCGAAGCCTCCGCACCACGACGGGCGGCCGGACAAGCACCCGGACAACGATAGATTCAAGATCGAAAATGCGCGTGGCCGATCGTCAACATCGTTGACTATCTTGCTTATGGCCTACCGCGGGCGGTACGACTGAGATCGCCGCTGACGGTTGAACCCCGGGCCGCCCGACCAAAATGGTGGCCTGGATCCTGTGGTCTTGCTCGGCGGCGACGGCGGCCGGCGACGGCAGTTCGTAGCCGCCGCTCGGAAGATTTGAGGATTCTGGTCGCTCCAACGACCGAGATCCTCAAGCCTTGCCAGACAGCAATTACAGCCCGCATCCGCAGCTCGAATGATCTGAGGATTCTGGTCGCGCCGACGACCGAAATCCTCAGATCTTGCCCTAATGCCACTTAGCCTATTTTGATCAAGCTGCTGCCTGGGGTTCTACAGGGTTGGCGAGCCTGATCGTGGGCGGGGCGGAGTGACGCCTACCGCGCTGGCGGGATTTCTTCACCGGGTAGCGGTGCGGGCCGGCGCGTCGCACCGCGCGAGGGTAGGTGCGTTCGCGGTGCCGGGTGAGTTTCGCGGGTCGGGTGATGTCCGTGGTGATCAGGGTGAGGGCGTGTTCCTGCTGGTCAGGGGGAAAAGGCCGGCGGGTCAGCGACCTGCCGGCGGAGAACTCTCACGGTCCGGGTGAACCGGACCCGGTCGGGGTCGATCCCGGCGGCGGTCGCGGCCGCGCAGATCAGCGCGGCGATCGCGTGGTGGGTGAGCAGGTAGCCCCAGATCTCCTGGTAGACCCCCTCGGGTGACTGCGACCGGCAGGACCTTCCCCGGGCCGCG
>NZ_ADGX01000282.1 GCF_000177675.1 Parafrankia sp. EUN1f | reverse complement strand
CGGAGGCTCGGGGATTTGAACCCCGGATGGGCTGTAGACCCAAACCGCATTAGCAGTGCGGCGCCATAGACCGGACTAGGCGAAGCCTCCTTGAAGGTGCGTCCCAAGCATAGCGCCCCGCACAGCGGACCAGACCACGACCCTCCCGTGCGGAGCGCAACACTCCTCCAATGGCGCCATGCCGCGCTCCGGATCGGCTGCCCTCAGGTGGCGGACGGCGATGACGGTGACGTGGACGAGACGGAGAGCGACGGCCCGTCGCCAGTGCTGGAGCCCGCCGGCGTACCTGCGGTGAGGGCTGCCAGGACGACGGACGCCACCTCCGCGCGCCGTTCGCTGCTGAGCACCGCGGCTGGTCGCGTGCCGGCCGGCCCCTCGACCGGATCCTCCACGTAGAAGGCATCGACCACGTCCAGGCCCAGGGTCGCGACGATCGCGGTGCGGACGTCCAAGCCCGTCTCGGCCAGCGCCCTGGCGATGCGGTGCAGCACGCCGGCGCGGTCGGGCGCCCGGACCTCGACCACCGGCACGGAGCCGGAATCATCGAAGATCACCTGTGGCGGCGCCGGGGTGCTGCGCCGCCTACTCGATGCGTAGTCCTGTTCGCGGCCGGCGAGGCGTGCGGTCAGGTCGAGGCTGCCCGCGATCGCCCCACGCAGGTCCGTCTGGAGCCGTTGGAGGTCGGGCCGCTCGCCGTGCGGCGCGGCGACGGCGGCCTGCAGCAGGGACCGTCCGGCGGAGCTTCGCGCCGAGGCACGTCGGACGTCCAGCCGGTTGAGCGCGAGCACGCCCGCGGTGGTGGCGAGCAGCCCCACCCGGTCGTCGGCCGTCACGACGACGATCTCGAACATGCCCTCGTCGGGCAGCGGGTTGACCTGCACGGTGAGGTCGCCGGGCAGCGCGAGCAGCGCGATCTGGCGGTCGGACAGCGCGGGCGGGCAGGGCGGCTCGCGGCCGTCGAGCACGGCCGTGGCGCGTTGGACGAGCTCGGAGACGAGCCGGGCCTTCCAGGCGTTCCAGGCGGTCGGCCCGGTCGCCTGGGCGTCGGCCTCGGTGAGCCGGTGCAGCAGGGTGAGCACCCGGACGCTGCCGGCGGAGGCGGCCACCGACTCGATTGTGGCGGTGTCGTCGATGTCCCGTCTCGTCGCGGCCTCGACCAGCAGGAGATGGTGCCGGATCATCGCGAGCAGGACCTCGGTGTCCGCGGGTGGGAGCCCCAGCCGGGGCGCCAGCTCTCGCACGACGTCGATACCGGCGTCGGTGTGGTCTCCTGGGTACCCCTTGCCGATATCGTGCAGCAGCGCGCCGAGCAGGAGCAGGTCGGGCCGGTCGACGTCCCGGGTGTGCGCGGCGGCGCGGGCGGCGGCCTCGAGCAGGTGCCGGTCGACGGTGTAGCGGTGGTATGGGTTGCGCTGTGGCCTGCTGCGCACCGCGGCCCACTCGGGGATCAGCCGCTCAAGCAGCCCCACCTGATCGAGGGACTCCATCACCCGGATCGCCGGGTCACCGGTCGCCAGCAGGCTGACCAGGTCGTCGCGCGCGGCCTCGGGCCAGGGCGCGGGCATCGCGGGCGCCTCCTGGGCGAGCCGGTCGATGGCGTACCGGCCGAACGGGATGCCGGTGCGCGCCGCGGCGGCGGCCGCACGCAGGACGAGTCCGGGGTCGTTCGCCGGATCGGCGTCCCGGGCCAGCTGGATCTCCCCGTCCTGCTCGACCACGCCTTCGTCCAGCGGCCGGCGGACCGGCCGGCGCAGTCCGGCACCGATCCTGGAGCTGGAGCGCTGCGCGGCCGCGACCCGATACCAGGTGGTGTCCCAGGTCCAGGAGATGACGCGACCCGCGTCGGCGACCGCGCGGGAGACGGCGACGGAGTCCGGGTAGCCCAGGGCCGCGGCCACCGCCTCGCCGTCCTGCAGGAGGAGCCGGTCCTGCCCGCGGCCCTGACCGATCCGGCGCACCTCACCGCGGACGTCCAGCAGCACCTCATAGGCCTGCTGGACGCGCGCCGGGGGCTCCTCAGCCACCCAGGCGGCGGCGAGCGCCTTCAGCGCCTGCACATCGCGCATGCCACCCCGGGAGTCCTTCAGGTCCGGCTCGAGGAGGAAGGCGACCTCTCCCGTCCGGCGAGCCCGCTCGTTGACCGACAGGGCGAGCTCCGGCAGCCGACGTGACGCCCGCGACCGCCAACGGGCCCGGACCGTGTCGACGAGCTTCGCCGCGAGGCCGGTGTCGCCGCGGATGAGACGTGCGTCGAGCAGGCCCAGGGCCGCCTTGAGGTCGGTGTCGGCGACGGTGACGGCTTCGTCGACGGTGCGGACGCTGTGGTCCAGGCCGACCCCGGCGTCCCACAGCGGGTACCAGATCGCGTCGGCGACCGCGGACACGTCCTTGCGACGACCGTCGTGGACGAGCACGAGATCGAGATCGCTGCCGAAGGCCGGCTCGCGGCGCCCGTAACCGCCCACGGCCAGCAGCGCGATACCGGCACCTGGTTCTCCGAACAGGTCGGCGAGCGCGGCGTCGGCGAGTTCGGCCAGGGCCTCACGCAGCGCGGATCCGGTCAAACCGGGAAATTCGTCCGCACGGCCCCGCAGAGCCCTGAGCCTCGCGTCCACCGGTCACCCCCGTCCTACTGGTCCACGGCCCCCACTCTGGCACTCTCGCGCACTTTCCTTCCCGCTGTCCGGTGATATGCGACCGAAAGCTCTTCTGGTCGTCACGGCGCCGAAACGGAAAGGGGGCGCACCGTAACAGGTGCGCCCCCAGGATGTTTCGTGCGGCTTACAGAGCGTCCGAGCCCCGCTCGCCCGTCCGCACACGGACGACTGACTCGACGGGAACTACCCACACTTTCCCGTCACCGATCTTGCCGGTCTGGGCGGACGTGGTGATCGCGGCGACGAGCTCGTCCACCGCCTCGTCGTCGACAACGACCTCGATCTTGATTTTCGGGACGAAGTCCACCTTGTACTCGGCGCCCCGGTAGACCTCGGTGTGCCCCTTCTGGCGGCCGTATCCCTGAACCTCGGAGATCGTGAGACCGTGCACGCCGAGACCTTCCAGCGCCGTCTTCACGTCGTCGACCTTGAACGGCTTGATGACCGCGGTGACGAGCTTCATGCCTGGGCCTCCTCGGGGACACGGGCGGCGGCGACGGAGGTGAACCCGCTGCCACTGCTGAGCGAGGTCTGGCGGTAGGCGGTCTCGCCGTGCAGCGCCTCGTCGAGGCCCTGCTCCTCTTCCTCCTCCGAGACCTTCAGGCCGATCGTGTACTTGATCGCAAGGGCGATCAGGAGAGTCACGACCGCGGAGTAGCCCAGTGTCGCGCCGATGGCGATCAGCTGCTCGAGCACGACCTTCCAGGGGCCGCCGTAGAACACGCCGTCCTTGCCCGCCGGGTTGGTGTCGATGGTCGCGAAGAAACCGGTGAGCAGTGCACCGAGGACACCACCGACGAGGTGGACCGCGCCGACGTCGAGCGAGTCGTCGATGCCGACCTTGCCCTTGATCGAGGTGGCCAGCGCGCAGATCGCACCCGCGAGCAGACCGATGGCAATCGAGCCCATCGGCGAGACGAAACCGCAGGCCGGCGTGATGGCGACCAGACCGGCGACCGCACCGGAGGCTGCGCCGAGCGTGGTGGCCTTGCCGTCACGCAGGTACTCGATCGCGATCCAGCCGAGGATGGCCGTGGCCGCGCCGATCTGAGTGTTGAGCAGGGCGAACGCCGCGACCTTGTTCGCACCCAGCGCGGAGCCGGCGTTGAAGCCGAACCAGCCGACCCACAGGATGCCGGTACCGAGCAGGACGAACGGCACGTTGTGCGGGCGGAAGTCGCCGCCGGGCCAGCCACGCCGGTTGCCCAGCACCACGGCGAGCACGATCGCGGCGATACCGGCGTTCGCGTGGACGACCGTGCCACCGGCGAAGTCAAGCGCGCCCCGCTCGAACAGCCAGCCGGTGCTCGCCCAGACCCAGTGCGCGATCGGCGAGTAGACGAGGATCGACCACAGCGTGATGAAGACCGCGAAGGCGCTGAACTTCATCCGGTCCGCGATGGCCCCGGTGATCAGCGCCGGGGTGATGACCGCGAACATCATCTGGAAGGCGACGAACGCGACGTAGGGGTACGCGCCGTCGCTGGCGGTCAGGTCCTGAAGCGCGAAAAAGTCGAGGCCACCCCAGAATCCGTTACCCGCGCCGAACGCGAGGCTGAATCCGATGACCGACCACACCAGGGTGATCATGCCCATGGTGAAGAAATTCTGCATCAGCATGCCCAGCACGTTCTTCGCGCGGACCATGCCGCCGTAGAAAAATGCAAGGCCGGGCGTCATGAAGAGCACGATCGCGGCGCTGATCAGCACCCACGCGGTGTCGCCCGAGTTCAGTTCTGCCATGTCACTCCTGTCATTCCCCCCGCGCGCACCGCGCGGACTGCGCTACCCGGACTCCGGCCACGCTGCGCTCGTCCCGGTCCCTCCGGCCGAAGAGTCGATAAGATCTGTTCCGGTCTAGTGTCTAATCTGTTTCCGACGTGTGAAATCGCTGAATTGGGCGACCCGTGCGCCCCGACCTTGGGCTCCAGGTGGGCGTTCCGAGACCCTCCGTGTCGGTCGGCGCGCTTCCGTGACTCTACAACTGCACAGAGTTACGTTGCCGCGTCGTGACCAGTGTTCCGACGGAGGGCTGGCATAGCGCCGGCAGCCCGTCCCACGAGGCCAACAGTATCCCCCGATCGGGTATGAATTCGCCCGCTTCGTCCGCCGCGGATGGCAGAGGAGGTATTGAAGGGCCGAGCCCAACGAGCACGAAAGGCGAGAAAAGGCGCCGCGAGCCGCCACGGCCCCGGGAGAGCGGTCCGCGGGGCCTGCGCCCGGCCCTCGTCGCACTGGTTGGCGTGCTGACCGCAGGCCCCGCGCTGACGGCCGGTCCAGGCCTCGGTATCGCCCGCGCCGAGCCAGGCGCCAGCCCTCGCTCCGGCTCCGGCTCCGACTCTCGCGCCGGCTCCGACTCTCGCGCCGACTCGGGCTCTCGCGCCGACTCGGGCTCCGGCTCCGGCGACCGGTCACAGGAAGGCCACGCCGAGGACCTCGGTAGCGTCACCGCGCAGATCGCGACCACCCGGGACCGCA
>NZ_ADGX01000283.1 GCF_000177675.1 Parafrankia sp. EUN1f | reverse complement strand
GGCGTCCACGGCCGCGCCGGCCTCGGCCCGTGCCGCAATGTCCCGCAGCGGGCGCGCGGGCGTCGCGGTCCTGGACGGAGCGCCCGTGACCTCGGCCGCGGTGCCGGTGCCGTCACGGGCGGAGCTTGCCGGCCACACGGCTCAGGCGTCGCTGGCCCCGGAGAGCTGGGGTGTGCTGTCCGCTCCGCGGGGTGCCACGGATCCGACGTTCGCCGCCCGCGTCACCGCACCGGCCGTGCCAGTGGCACCGGCGGTGCCAGTGGCACCGGCCGCACCAGCCACGCTGACCGCACCAACGGCACGGGCCGCGGGCGAGGCCCTCCCCGCGACGCGGATCCCGCTGCGGCGATTCGTGATCGACCATGTCACGCTGCCGGCTGTCCCCTCCTGGGACGCGCTCGTGGCGGCCGGCCGGGCCTCGTCGCTGGCCGGCACGCGGTTCGTCGTCGTCGAGGGTGACCTCGGTATCGGGCTGGCGTTGTCCTCCCTGCTGGAGCAGGCCGGAGCCCAGGTCCGCATCGTCTCGGCGGACAACGTGGAGGCGGTGGCACAGCTTGAGGCCGAGCCCGGTGCGGACGGCCTGTTCTGGGTCGCGTCGGCGGGGTCGCCGGCCAGCCTGGGAAGTGGCCTCCCGGAGGCGTTCCCGGCCTTGCGGGCGGCCGCGCTGGCCGGGCCGCGGCGCCTGTTCGTGGTGACGGGTCTCGGCGGAGATCTCGGCCGTGGCGGGGACGCCGCCGAGCTGGCGCCGAGCGTCGGCCTGGCCGGGCTGGTCCGGACGCTCGCGCATGAGCTGCCGGACACCCAGGTCAGGCTGGTCGACGTCCATCCGAAGGCGGCGCCGCGCCGGATCGCGGAGCGGCTGCTGGCCGAGATGTTCGACCCGGCGGCGCCGGTTGTCGTCGGCCATCGGGAGAACATCCGGATCACGCCGGAGCTGCGGGCGGTGGAGCTGGCGCCCGACGGCCGTGGCACGGAGGGTCCGGCGGGGCTGGACGCCTCCGGAGTGGTGCTGCTCACCGGCGGCGCGCGCGGCATCACCGCCCGCACCGCCCTGGCGCTGGCGCGGGCCACCGGCTGCGCGGTCGAGCTGGTGGGTCGCACGCCGATCCCGGACGGACCCGAGGACCCGGCGACGGTGGCCGCCCTGGACGCCCCGGCGCTGCGCCGGGCGTTGATCGAGACCGGTGTGCGCAGGCCGGCGGAGATCGAGAAGCGGATCGGACGCATCCTGGCGGAGCGGGAGATCCGCGCGACGCTGGCGGCGCTGGGTGAGGCCGCCTCGTCCGTGCGCTATCACGCGGTGGATGTGCGCGACGGCGCGGCTGTCGCGGCGGTCGTCGCCGACGTGTACGCCCGCCACGGCCGCCTCGACGGCGTGGTGCACGGGGCCGGCGTCCTGGAGGATCGACTGCTGAGGAGCAAGACGCCGGAGTCCTTCGACCGGGTGTTCCGCACGAAGGTCGACGGTGCGGGCGCGCTGCTGGACGCCCTGCGGCCGGATGTGGGCTTCGTGGTGCTCTTCGGCAGCGTCGCCGGGGTGTTCGGCAACCGTGGGCAGGTCGACTACGCCGCTGCCAACGACGCCCTCGACGTGCTCGCCCACCGGGCCTCGGCGCGCCTCGCCGGCCGTGTCGTCAGCGTCGACTGGGGCCCGTGGGGAGTCGAGGCCGGCGCCGCGGCCGGCCGCGGCATGGTCTCCGAGGAACTGGCGCGGGAGTACGCCCGCCGCGGCATCGGTCTGATCGATCCCGACGAGGGGGTCGCCGCGCTGCTCAGGGAGCTGCGCGAGCCGGTCCCGGGCGCGCCCCTCCAGGTCGTGCAGATGTGCGGCGACGCCGCATCCTTCACCTCCCGGCCGTCGTCCGCCGGGTCGTCGTCTCATGCCTGAGCGTTCGACGCCCGGCCGCCCGCTGCCTGAGCGCGGGGGCGGCGGGCACGAGATCGCCGTGGTCGGGATGTCCGCGCTGTTCCCCGGCGCGGGCGACCTGGGCACGTACTGGAGCAACATCGTCGGCGGGGTCGACGCGATCCGCGACGTCCCGCCCGGCCGCTGGGACCTCGACGAGTACTACGCGGCGGAACCCGACCGCGGTGACCGCGATCACCGCGGTGGCCGGCGTCCCGACGGCGGCGGTTTCTACTGCCGCCGCGGCGGGTTCGTGGATGACTTCGCCACGTTCGACCCGGCGCGCTTCGGCATCGTCCCGGTCTCGGTGGACTGGGCGGAGCCCGACCAGCTGCTCGCCCTGCGGCTCGCCGCCGAGGCCATGGACGACGCCGGCGGTGTCGAGGCACTCGGGGACACCGGCCGCGTCGGCGTGGTGGTCGGCCGCGGCGGGTACGTCGGGCCCGGGGTCGCCCGCCTGGAGCAGCGGGTCCGGACGTCCCACCAGCTCGCGACGACGCTGCGCGAGGTGCTGCCGGACGTCCCGGACTCCGCCGTGGACGAGGTGGTCGACGCGTTCCTGGCCCGGCTGGGCCCGCAGCGGCCCGAGGCGTCCATCGGCCTGGTGCCCAACCTGGCGGCGTCGCGCATCGCGAACCGCCTCGACCTGCACGGCCCGGCGTACACGGTCGACGCGGCCTGCGCCTCCTCCCTGATCGCGGTCGACACCGCGATGCGGGAGCTGACGAGCGGCCGGGCCGGCGCGATGATCGTCGGCGGTGTGCACCTCGTGCACGAGGTCTCCTTCTGGAGCCTGTTCACCCTGCTGCGTGCGCTCTCGCCGACGCAGCGGATCCGTCCGTTCGACCGCCGGGCCGACGGCGTCCTGATGGGCGAGGGCGTCGGCATGATCGTCCTCAAGCGGCTCGCCGACGCCCGAGCGAACGGAGACCGGGTCTACGCGGTGCTGCGCGGCGCCGGCTCGTCCAGCGACGGACGCACCGCGAGCCTGATGGCTCCCGCGTCCTCCGGGCAGATCCTGGCGATCGAACGAGCCTGGGCGGACGCCGGCCTCGACCCGGCGCGGCCCGGTGCGGTGGGGCTGATCGAGGCACACGGCACCGCGACCCCGGCCGGGGACGGCGCGGAGCTCGCGACGCTGACGAAGGTCTTCGGCGACGACGCGGCCGGTGCTGGTCCGGTCGGCCTCGGCTCGGTGAAGTCGATGATCGGTCATGCGATGCCCGCGGCCGGTATGGCCGGCCTGATCAAGACCGTGCTCGCGCTGCATCACCGCACCCTGCCGCCGACCCTGCACTGTGAGCAGCCCCATCCGCTGTTCGAGGGCAGCCGGTTCGCACCGGTACCCACGGCGGTCCCGTGGGAGCCGGCGGGCGCGACGCCGCGCCGCGCCGGTGTGAACGCCTTCGGCTTCGGAGGTGTGAACGCCCACGTCGTCCTCGAGGAGTGCCTGGACGACCACGTGGGCGCGGTCGACCCCGTCGTCGCTGGTGGTCCTCGCTTCGGTGACTCCGGCACCGATGGTTCCGGCACTGATGGCTCCGGCGGCGGCGGTCGTGTCGGCGCCGCGGCCGGCGCTGGGGCCCGCGCGGCCGCCGGCGCGGGTGTCGGCACGGCCTGGACGGGCGCGGCTCTGGTCGCCGACCCGGCGGCCGAGCCGGTGCTGCTGCTCGCGGGCTCGTCGGCGGCGGAGATCGTCGAACAGCTCTCCGTGCCCGACGCCGAGCTGCTCGCCCGGGACGACGCCGCCCAGGCCCCGACCGGCGGGCCGGTCCGGCTGGCGCTGGTGGCGCCGACGCCGCGGCGCCTCGCCCTCGCTCGCACCGTGGCGGCCCGTGGAACCGCGTGGCGGGGCCGCAACGACCTCTGGTTCACTCCCGCGCCACTGCTCGCGGACGCAGCCACAGCCGCAGCCACAGCCACAGCCGCAGCCGCAGCCACAGCCGCAGCCGCAGCCACAGCCGCAGCCGCAGCCACAGCGGCACCCGGAGCCCCGGCGGCGACCGCGGCGCCGCGGCTGGCGTTTCTCTTCTGTGGGCTGGAGGACAAGTTCACCCCGCGGATCGACGACGTCTGCGATCACTTCGGGCTGCCTCGCCCGGCGCTCGGCGACACCACAGACCTCGGGCTTCACGGCGTCGCCAGCGTGCAGGTCGGCCGGGTCCTCGACCAGGCTCTGCGCACCCTCGGCGTGGTCCCCGACCTGGTCGGTGGGCACAGCGTGGGCGAGTGGAACGCCATGATCTCCGCCGGCCTGATCGGCGAGGACTACGCCGACGACTTCATCGGTGCCTTCGACCCGGCGTCGGTGGAGGTGCCCGGGGTCGTGTTCGGCGCACTGGGCTGCGGCGCGGACGTCGCCGCCGAGGTGATCGCGGACCTGCCCGACATCGTCGTCTCCCACGACAACTGCCCACACCAGTCGATCATCTGCGGGCGGGTCGAAAGCGTGGACACCGCGCTGGCCCGGCTGCGTGCGCGGGGCGTGCTGGGGCAGACGCTGCCCTTCCGCTCCGGTTTCCACTCGCCGTTCCTGCGCCCGCACCTGGCCCGGCTCCGTGACGGGCTGTTCGCCACCCCCCTGCGCACCCCGAATGTGCCGGTGTGGTCGGCTACTACTGTGGCTCCGTATCCACCCGGGCACGCAGACATCCGGGAGCTCGCTGTCCGGCATCTGCTTGAGCCGGTGCGGTTCAGAGAGCTGGCGCGGAGCCTGCACAGCGCGGGCGTCCGCGTGTTCGTCCAGGTCGGGATGGGCAGCGTCGCCGGTTTCGTCGATGACACCCTGAACGGCCCGGGCGACGAGCATGCGTCGCTGGTGACGAACACGATCAAGCGGTCCGGTCTGGACCAGCTCCGACGGGTCGCCGTGGCACTGTGGGCGGAGGGCGCCGCGCCGCGCCTGGACCTGCTGCCCTGCCGGGCCAGGCCGGCAACGGGCGACCTGGCCGCGCCCTCAGCCCCCGCCCGCACACCCGCACCCGCACCCGCACCCGCGTCTGCGTCTGCGTCCCCGGCCGCGGCTGCGGCTGAGAGGGCGGGCGATGGTCCGCGTCAGCCGGCGCGGGCGGTGGCCGCGTCGCGGTCCGCCCGCGAGGTGCGTCTGAAGCTCGGAACCCCGCTGATCCGGCTCGGGCCGGACGCACCGGACCTGGCGGCAGCGGTGGTCGCGTCGCGTGTGCGGCCG
>NZ_ADGX01000284.1 GCF_000177675.1 Parafrankia sp. EUN1f | reverse complement strand
ACACCTGGACACCGTTCATGGCCACGTCGAGCTGGTCGGGCTCGAACGCCGCGGCGGTGGTGCCGATCGCCGCGAGCACCCGGCCCCAGTTCGGGTCCTTGCCGTAGAGCGCGCACTTGAGCAGGTTGTTCCGCGCGATCGCCCGGCCGACCTCGAGCGCATCCGCCTCGGAGGCCGCCCCGGTGACCGTGATGGAGATCGTCTTCGTGGATCCTTCGGCATCGCCGAGCATCTGGCCCGCCAGGTCCTCGCAGACGGCGGTGACCAGCTCGGTCAGCTCGGCCTCGGGCAGCGCCCGCCCCGACGCACCCGACGCGAGCAGCAGCACGGTGTCGTTGGTCGACAGGCATCCGTCGGAGTCGACCCGCTCGAAGGTCGTGCGGCAGGCCTCCCGCACGACACGGTCAAGAGTCGCGGCGTCGGCGACGGCATCGGTCGTGACGACGACGAGCATCGTCGCGAGCGACGGCGCCAGCATGGCCGCGCCCTTGCCCATGCCGCCGACGGTGACGACGCTCCCGCCCTCCCGGCTGTGGCGGACCGCCTCCTTCGCCACGGTGTCGGTGGTGCGGATGGCCTCGGCCGCGGCACCCCCGCCACTCGCGGACAGCGCGGCCACCGCCTCGACCACCCCCGGGAGCAGGAGGTCCATGGGCAGCGGGACACCGATCAGGCCGGTCGAGCAGACCGCGACCTCGCCCGCGCCGATGCCGAGCTCGGCGGCGACCCGCTCCGCGGTGGTGTGGGTGTCGGCGAACCCCGCCGGCCCGGTGCAGGCGTTCGCACCACCGGAGTTGAGCACGACCGCTCGCAGCCGGCCCCCGGTGAGGACCTGGCGGGTCCACAGCACGGGCGCGGCCTGCACCCGGTTGCGGGTGAACACGCCCGCCGCGGCATCGGCGGGACCGTCGTTGACGACGATCGCGACATCTGGACGCCCGGACGGCTTCAGCCCGGCCGCGACTCCGGCGGCCCGGAAGCCCTGGGCTGCGGTGACGCTCATGCCTGTTCCCCTTCCCCACTCACTCCGACTACGGACCGGCGAGCTACGACCCGGCGAGCCATGGCCCCGCGACCCGCGGCCCGGCGACCCGCGGCCCGGCGACCCGCGGTTGACGCGGTCACGGGGCGAGGCCCTGGGCGCTCAGGCCGGTGCCCTCCGGCTGGCCGAGCATGAGGTTGGCGCACTGGAGGGCCTGGCCCGCGGCGCCCTTCGTGAGGTTGTCGATGGCCGCCACGACGACCACCCGGCCGGCCTCGGCGTCCACCGTCGCCTGCAGGTGCACGCAGTTGCTGCCGAGGGTGGACGAGGTGTGCGGCCACCGGCCCGGCGGCAGCACCCGCACGAACGGCTCGCCGTCGTAGAAGGCTCGCAGGATCCCGGTGACCGTCTCGGCGTCCGCGCCGAGGCCGGTGCCCAGATCGTCACCAGCCGCGAGCTCGGCGGACAGGCGGGCGGTGCAGGTCGCCAGGATGCCGCGCGGCATCGGCGCCAGGACCGGGGTGAACGACAACGACACCGGTGACCGCGCGTACCGGGTGAGGGTCTGGACGATCTCGGGCCTGTGCTGGTGACCACCGACCTTGTAGGCGGTCAGGTCACCCATCACCTCACTGCCGAGGAGGTTGACCTTCGCCGACCGCCCGGCGCCGGAGGTGCCGCTCGCGGCGACGACGACGAGGTCGGACGGGTCCACCGCGCCGGCCGCGATCAGCGGCACCAGCGCCAGGGTGATCGCGGTCGGGTAGCACCCCGGCGCGGCGACCCGGTTGCTGACCCTGATCTCCTCCCGGGCCCCAGGCAGCTCCGGCATGCCGTAGGTCCAGGTACCGGCATGTTCGCCGCCGTAGGCCCGGCGCCACACCCGCGGGTCGGCGAGGCGGTGGTCGGCCCCGAGATCGACGACCCGCACACCGGCGGGCAACGTGGCCGCGACCGCGCCCGACTGCCCGTGCGGGAGCGCGAGGAAGACGATGTCGGCGCTCGTGGTGGCCAGGGCGGCGGTGTCGACGAACACCCGCCCGGCGAGATCGGGCAGGTGCGGATGCACCTCGGTCACGTCCACACCGGCGGACGTGTTGGCCGCCAGGTCACCGATGTCGATGCCGGGGTGGCCGAGCAGCAGCCGAAGCAGCTCCCCGCCGCCGTACCCGCTCGCGCCCGCAACCGCCGCAGTCACACCCATGACTGAAAACTTATACACACCCACCTATGGAAATTCAAGGGGCAGGTCACGCGACCGCACCGGCGACGACCTCCAGAGCGGGGGCGCCTATTACCGACTCGTTACATGAAAGTAAAGGACAGAGCCGGCACCACCGGGGCACACTTTCTACAAAGACCACTCCGGGACAACGAGGTACCGGGGCGGGAAACGGGTCGGGGTGGGTGCCAGCAGCACCCACCCCGACTCATCACCCAGGCATCCGACGCATCCAGACATCCGACGCATCCGCACCTGCACCCGATCTCCGCCGGGTATGCACGCGGACGCGGCGGGTCAGCCGCGCTCAGCCACGCAGCACCGCTCCAGTGCGGCTCGCGGCCTCGGCCACCGCCGCGTCGCGGATGTCGTTCGCCTCCCCGGCGGTCAGCGTGCGGTCGGCGGCACGCAGCCGGAGACCGAAGGCGAGCGAACGCCGACCGGGGCCGACCTGGCCGCCCTCGTAGACGTCGAACAGCGACAGCGACTCCAGCAGCTCCCCGGCGCCGGCCCGCAGCGCCTCGGTCACCGCGGCGACGGACACCTCGGCACCGGTCACCAGCGCGACATCCCGGTCGGCCGGCGGGAAGGTGGAGATCGCGGGCGCGGCGACCGCCGGCCGCTCGAGCGCCACGGCGATCAGCGCGTCGAGGTCGAGCTCCATGGCGCACGAGCGGGCCGGCAGCCCGGCAGCGCCCAGCACCCGCGGGTGCAGCTCCCCCGCGTGCCCGACGACCCGGCCGTCGACCGACAGCTCGGCGCAGCGGCCGGGATGCCACGGCAGTACGTCACCGGTGCTGACCGTGAGCTCCACCCCGACCGCCGCCGCGACGCTGTGCGCGCCGGCGACCGCGTCACCCCAGTCGGCGGCCCGGCCCGGGCCCCACCAGCCGGCGGGTTCGCGCAGACCGGTGAGGATGACCGCCACGTGCCGCGGCTGGTCGGGCAGTGCACTGTCCAGCGCACGGATCTCGGCCTCGCTGGGCCGGCGGTCGACCGGCGGCGTGGCGACCGCGACGGCACCCCCCGCCGGCTCACGGAAGACCAGTCCGCTCTCGAAGAGGGCGAGATCCGTCTGGCCGCGGCCGAGGTTGCGGCCAGCGGCGTCGATCAGCCCGGACAGCAGCGTCGTGCGCAGGTACGAGGCGTCCTGCGCGATCGGGTTGGTCACCCGGACGGCGGCCCGGCGCGGGTCGCCGTCGGGCAGGCTCAGGACGTCCGAGGCGTCAGCACCGACGAACGGCAGGGTCAGCACCTCGACGAAGCCGTCGGCGGCCAGCGCCCGCCCGACCGCCCGACGCAGCCGCTGCGCCTCGGTCAGCCCACGGCCCGCGGGAAGCAGCGGCAGGGTGACCGGGATCGTGTCGTAGCCCTCCAGGCGCACGACCTCCTCGACGAGGTCCGCCGGGCGCGCCAGATCGGGACGCCACGAGGGCACCGTGACCTCGACCGTGCCCGAAGCGGCAGCGCCCGACGCCCCAGCAACCGAGGCGGGGTCGGAGACGACGGCGCCGATGTCGGCCAGCCGCTGCCGGATCACGTCGAGAGGGTAGGGGCGACCGGCGAGCCGCTCCGGCTCACCCAGCGGGAACGTGATCGTCACCGGTGCCGGCCGGTGGTCGACGTCGGTGCCGCCCGGCTCGGCGCTGGCACCGGCCAGCTCGCCCAGCAGGTCGACGGCACGCTGCGCGGCCACCGGGGCGAGCGCCGGGTCCACGCCGCGTTCGAACCGCCGTGACGCCTCGGATCCGAGGCGGTGGCGGCGGGCGGTCCGCGCGACCACGATGGCGTCGAAATGCGCCGATTCCAGCACGATGTCGGTCGTCGTCGCGGAGATCTCCGTCGCCGCGCCGCCCATCACGCCGGCGAGCGCGATCGGGCCGGAGTCGTCGGCGATCACCAGGTCCTCGGGGTCGAGCACCCGGTCGACCCCGTCAAGGGTGAGCAGACGCTCACCGGCCCGGGCCCGGCGGACGACGATCGGCCCGGAGAGCTTGGCCCGGTCGAAGGCGTGCAGCGGCTGGCCCAGCCCGAGCATCACGATGTTGGTGACGTCGACCGGGGCGGAGATCGGCCGCATCCCGGCCAGCGACAGCCGCCGGGCCCAGCCCAGCGGGGTGCGGGCAGTCGGGTCGACGCCACTGACGACGCGCGCGACGTACCGGTCGCAGGCGGCCGTGTCCTCCACCCGAACCGGGTAGCCGGCCGCACCGGCTTCCCCGCCATCGCCGGTGCCACCGGGCAGCGGGCCGGCGTCGGACGCCAGGCCACCCCACTGGCCGGGATCGCCGAAGGGCAGCCCGAACGCGGTCGCCGTCTCCCGGGCGATACCGCGCACCGACAACCCGTACCCGCGGTCGGGCGTGACGGCGATGTCGAGCACCTCGTCGCTGACGGCGAGCAGCTCGGCGACATGCGCGCCGATCGGCGTGTCCGGCGGCAGCACCAGGATCCCGCTGTGGTCATCGCCCAGCCCGAGCTCACGAGCGGAGCAGATCATGCCGTCGCTGACATGCCCGTACGTCTTGCGCGAGCTGATCTCGAAGCCGCCGGGCAGGACGGACCCGGGCAGTGCCACCGGAACCCGGTCACCGACCTCGAAGTTGAACGCGCCGCAGATGACGCCGCGCACGCCCGGCTCGGAGACCTCGGCACCCGCCGCACCAGACGCGTCCGGCGCACCGGACGCGTCCGCCGCGCCCAGCTCCGCGACGCGGACCTGGCACCAGCGGACGTCCTTCTTCTTCGTCGGCACGACCTCGATGGAGACCACCTCGCCGACCACAACCCCGGCCAGGTCCGAGCCGACGGTCTCCAGCCCCTCGACCTCGAACCCGGCGCGGATCAGTGCCTCCGCGACCGCCTTCGCCGGCGGCAGCG
>NZ_ADGX01000285.1 GCF_000177675.1 Parafrankia sp. EUN1f | reverse complement strand
GACACCCGCAGGAACAGCGACAGATGGTCAACCTGTTCCTGCGCGCCGCCGAGGAGACGAAGTTGCTGGTCGGCTCGCCTCTGGCGGAGCGGTTCCTGGCTGCAGCAGTGAGATTTATCGACCCGACCGACACTGATCAGTTGCTAGCGGTCCACCTCGACCGCCACGCCGCTTTGTACCGTCTGGGCCGGCTGGACGAGGCGGACGAGGCGTATCAAGCCATCTGCCGGCTGTGCACCGACCCGATCCAACACGCGGAGGCGACCGCGGTGCAGGTCAGCAGTCTTACTAGCCGGGGTCGAGCTGCCGAGGCGCTGCGACTCGGCCTCGATGCGCTTCGGAGCCTCGGCCACCATGTCCCGGACGGGGATCGGATGGAAATGGAGATCGATCGCGGTCTTGACGCGCTCTATCAGTGGATCGACCAGACAGGCGAAGCAGACGATCTGCGCCGACCGAAGATCACCGACCGTTCGCGCCTTGGCGTAATGCAGCTCATCAAACGGCTCATGGTTCCAGCATATGAGTGCGATCCGACAATACTAGCATGGTTGAGCGTGACGACGCTGCAGATGTGGGTGCGGGACGGTCCGCACCCCGCCCTGCTAGGCCCGAGTGGTTACATCGGGTTTGTGACCGTCTCTCGCAGACGCGACTACCGTATCGGTCAACGCATGACACGGCGGATCCTCGCGGTCGGCCAGGCTCGTGGATATCGTCCCGATCTATGGCTGGCGCAGTTCCTGTACGTGGCTGGTACTGGTCACTGGTTCGAACCACTCGAGGACAACCTGTCTGCGGCCCGCCGCGCACTGGATGGCCTTACCCAGAATGGCGATCCGCAAAATGCAAGTTATACCGCCAATATTATTATCGAGAACCTCCTCGACTGTGCACCATCGCTCGACCTCATTGCCACCGAGATTGACAAGGCACTGGCCTTCGCCGCCCGCACGGGCAATGGACAGGTCGAAGAAATTGTCCGCGCCTATCGCGGACTGATCCAGGTGCTGCGCGGAGCCGCCGTCGAATCAGCGGCCGACACGGCACCCGGGCAGCCGCTGCTCGCGGTCGAGCCCATCGTCATCGTCCACTTACAGGTCATCCGTGCACTCGCGGCCGCCATCTTCGACCATCCAGCTGACCTGGCTCGACACACGGCTGGCATGTCGATACTGCCCGGCATCGAATCACTCCACATGATGGCAACGGCACGTCTGCTGCGGGCCCTTGCGCTCGCCGGCGAGGCACGTGCAGTGGGGGGGAACAACGCGAGGTCGCGCTGGCGGAGCTCGACGGTCTGATCGCCTGGCTGACCAAGCGCGCAGCAGACGCTCCGGTCAACTTCGGACACCTGTTGCGCCTTGTGGAGGCGGAGCGGGCTTGGACTGTCGGCGACTTCCGCGGGGCGGCGTATGCCTTTGACGCGGCCCAATGCGAGGTCGCCACCCGAACGCGCCCTTGGCACAGGGCATTGATCCTGGAACGGGCCGCACGCTTTCAACTCGCACATGGCATGGTGGCGGCCGGAACCATGCTGTTGGCCGCCGCACGTCGGCAGTACCTGGACTGGGGCGCGGCTGCGAAGGTCAGTCAGCTCGACTGGGCCAACCCGGCGTTGCGCCTCGAGTCCGCTGGTCCGCAGCCGGTTCTGCCACCAGCGGTGGAGTTCGCTGCCCACCGTTCCGCTTTCACCACCGGCACCATCGACCTGCTCAGCGTCTTTGCAGCTTCACAGGCACTCAGCTCCGAAACCAGCATCGAGTGCTTGCGGAGCCGAGTCGTTGGGATCCTGTCTGCGATGACTGGTGCCACCGACGTCCACTTGCTGCTGCGTGGAGACAGGCCGCACGATTGGCTCGTGTCGAGTGATGATGAAGACTCTGTATCACTTGAGGAAGCCAGCAAGCGGGGCATTCTACCATCCTCGGTGATCTGGTACGCCGAACGCACCCGCACGCCAGTCATGGTTGCCGACGCTACCCACGACGACCGGTTCAATCGCGATCCCTACTTCACCGACGTCAATCGCTGCTCGTTGCTGGCCATCCCGATCATTAACCGTAATGAGTTACAGGCAATGTTGCTCCTGGAGAACCGGATGATGCGTGACGCTTTCACTGCGGACCGGCTCGAAGGAATCATGCTCATCGCCGGCCAGCTGGCCGTTTCCCTCGACAACGCTCGAGTGTACGGCTCCCTCGAGCGCAGGGTCGCCGAACGCACTGAAGAACTTGCCATAGCTAATCGGCGACTCGAACAGCTTTCGGTCACCGACCCGTTGACCGGGCTGGCCAACCGGCGACATCTTGGCGAGATCCTCGACCTTGAATGGCATCGGGCCCAGCGCCAGACGACCCCGCTCGCGCTCGCCATGATCGATATTGACCACTTCAAGTCTTACAATGATCACTTCGGTCACGCTGCCGGCGACCAGTGCCTGCAACGCGTCGCCGCCTGTCTGGCGGCCAGCACCCGCGACACCGATCTCACCGCTCGCTACGGAGGAGAGGAGTTTGCGGTGGTGATGCCGGGCGCCGATACTGGCGTTGCTTCCCGCATTGCCCACCGGCTCCGTTCCGCCGTGGCCGAACTGACCGAACCACATCCGCTGACCACCAAACGGATCGTCACTGTGAGTATCGGAGTCGTGTCGATTGTTCCAACTTCGACGGAGGAGACGGAAGCACTGGTCGAGCTGGCCGACTCCGCACTGTACCGGGCCAAGAGCGGCGGACGTAACCAGGTGGAGGTGACGCACCCACCCCTGACGCCACGACACACCGATGCGTCGCCGCGGTCTGGCGAATAGCCCTTTTGGTTCAGGTGTGCGGTCCCAGGCGAGTGAGGCCATGTCCACACCGGCGCGACGCTCACACTGGCGAAGGCCCGCAGCGCCCGGTGGACGCCACTAGGCCGTGTCCGGCCGATCATGGTTGATGGGTGTTGTCCTGGTGTGGGCGGTGACCTGGTTGGCCGGACACGTGGATTCCTTGCCGGGACGGTCGTCCTATGGGCCGGGGGGATCTGACAGCGCAGGAATGGGACCGGTTGGCGCCACTGCTGCCGGCGAGTAACGGACGGTGCGGCCGATGGCGGGACCACCGCCAAGTCGTGAACGGCATCCTGTTCCGGGTCCGTACCGGGGTGCCGTGGCGGGATCTACCGGAGCGGTTCGGGCCGTGGAAGACCGTGTACGAGCGGCATCGTCGCTGGTCGGCGGACGGGACCTGGGACCGGCTGGCCAGTGAGCTACGCCGCGGCGGGGATACCGACCCGCCCGCGGAGGCCGGTGGGACGTGGGAGCTGGGTGTGGACTCCACGATCTGTCGCGCCCACCAGCATGCCGCTGGCGCACCGAGACAGCGGCCCCGGGTACCGGGAAAAACCAGGTGCCTCTGAACGATGCGCCCGATGAAGGACTCGGCCGTAGCCGCGGCGGGTTCACCACCAAGATCCACCTGGGTGCCGACGGATATCGCCGGCCGGTCAGTCTTCTGATCACCGCTGGTCAGGTCGCGGACTCCACCCGGTTCACCGCGGTCGTGGACCGCGTCCGCATGCTCCGGTCGGGTCCTGGCCGGCCCAGGACCCGACCTGACCGGGTGCTGGCGGACAAGGCGTACTCCAGCCGCGCCAATCGGGCCTACCTGCGTGGCAGGGGTATCACCGCGACGATCCCCGAGAAGAGCGATCAGAAGGCCAACCGGCTCCGCCGTGGTCGCCGTGGTGGACGTCCGGTGTCCTTCGACGCCGAGGCGTACAAGCGCCGTAACACCGTCGAGCGGTGCATCAACCTGCTGAAACAGAACCGGGCTGTGGCCACCCGCTACGACAAACGTGCCTACGTCTTCCATGGCACTGTCACCGCCGCAGCGCTGCGGCTCTGGCTCCGACCACCATGATCGTCCGGACACGGCCTAAGGGAATGATCCTTGACCGGCTACCCGATCGCGAGTCCTAGGCCGTGTATTGATTTGTGATCAATGGGTGGTGCGGGTGAGGTCCTTGATCCAGATGATGGATGCGCGGAGGTGGAGTCCAGCGAGGTAGCTGGTGGGGGTCTTGTCGTAGCGGGTGGCGATGCCTCGCCAGGCCTTGAGCCTGTTGATCGCGCGTTCGACGGTGTTGCGGTCGGTGTACAGATCGGTGTCGTGGCGGACGGGTCGTCCGCCACGGCTGCCTTTGCGCTTGCGGTTCGCGGCCTGGTCGGCCTTCTCCGGGATCACCACGACGATGCCACGTCGGCGCAGGTAGACGCGGTTGGCCCGTGACGAGTAGGCCTTGTCCGCGGCGACCGCGTCGGGTCGGGTCCGAGGCCGCCCGATCGAACCGCGGACCCGGATCTTCCCGAGCACGGCGGTGAACTGGGGGCTGTCCGCGGCCTGCCCCGCGGTCAGCACGAATGCCAGCGGACGGCAGCGGCGGTCAGCGGCCAGATGCACCTTGCTGGTCAACCCACCCCGGGAACGTCCCAGCGACGCCGCGCTCAACCGGGCCCGATGCCGATGACGGACACGTCGCCGTTCGGCCCGCGCGAGGTCGTCGACGGACGGGGAGTCGCTGGCGGTATGCCCGTGTTGTCCCTGCGTGCCGCCCCGTTACCTTCTGGATGGCCCCGCAACGGGGCTCCCGGCCTCCGGACCTGGCATGACTTGAGCCCCTCGTCGGTCATGATCGAAAAAGTGGTGTCACCAAGTTCCGGAGGCATCGGCAGACCGCTGATCAGGGGCATGACCGTCGAACTCATCGTGAGCGAGACAGGCTCTTCGTAACGTGGATGCCGGCACGCTGATGCCGCAGGTGAGGCCGGGAAAGTAGACAGCGCTCGCGGGAGACAGCACGTGATCGATACCGGTGGCATCGACGTCTACCTGGGCCTGGACGTGGGCAAGGGCGAACACCATGCCACCGCTCTCACCCCAGCCGGGAAGAAGGCGTTCGACAAGCGGCTACCCAACAACGAACCGAAACTGCGGGAGGTATTCACCCGGCTGCAAGCCAAGCACGGCACCGTGCTGGTCGTCGTCGACCAACCTGCCTCCAT
>NZ_ADGX01000286.1 GCF_000177675.1 Parafrankia sp. EUN1f | reverse complement strand
AGCCGGACCGGGCCCGGTTCGCGGTCATCGAGATGACCCGCTCCACGTTGAAGTACATGCCGGCGGCGTCGTCGGTGCGGCCATCAGCGAACTTGCGGCGCATCTCGTCCCGGTCGAGCACGTCGAGCACATGGGGCCGGTCGGCCATGTAGATGCCGCCACCGTCGTACTCGGCGAACCATGCGGCGAGCCGGCGCAGATGCTGCGGCGGCAACCGGTCGAGGTCGACCAGATGCTGCCGGATCGCCGGATGGTCGCGGTCTTCGACGTGCAGCCGGTCCCCGAAGTAGCCGCGTAGCCGAGCCTCTGCGGCGTCGGCCTGCGCACGTGTCGGACCTGCCGTAGCTGGGCGGCCTGCCCGGTGGCGGCCGGCGGCGTTGGCCGCGCCACCAACGCCGTTCTGCCGCGCGAACCGGCCTCGCCGGTCCCGGCGGACCTGAGACTCACGGAAGACGCGGAGCGCGGACGCGCGACCCCGGGGCGGCACAGGGCCTCCCGTGGGTCAGATCAGCGCGCCGGTGGTGCGGGTGGGCGTTTCTTCGCGAGGAACGCGGCAGGGGCCGGCTTGCCCCCGCCCGGCGGTGCGGGCGGGCCTGCGGAATCTTCGTCGGGCGGGGGCTCCTCTTCGCTGGGCTGGCCGGTGGGCCCTTCGTCGCCCATGCCGAACGGGTCGCCCATCCCCATGCCCATGCCGCCGCCGGTCTCCTCCTTGATCCGGTCGACTTCCTCCTGTACGGCCTGGTCGTCCCACTCGGGGTTGACCATCCGGACGCGGGTCTCGATCGATGCGGACTGTGCGGCGAACAGCGCCTGGGCGGTTTGGGCCACCGTGAGCGGCGCTTCGGAGACCTCGTCTTCCCAGTCGATGGCCGGGGGTTCCTCCGGGTCGCCGACGCCCTTGGTGTTGAACACGGTGGCGTCGATGACGAGCAGCGCGCGGACGAGCCTTCTCAGCTCCGGTGTCCAGTAGCGGATCTTCTTGTCTCGGGTGATCGCGGACCGGCGGTCCTTCGCGTTCACCTCGGTTGCCGTCGCTGCGGCGGCGGCACCGTCGGCGTCGGAGCCGAAAGTCTGCGCGGAGTACCCGGCCGCTCTCACGATCTGGTCGACCAGCTGCTGGGCGCTGCGCTGGTGCTCGTCCACCCGGATCGCGAACTGCGAGATGGTGATCTGCGCGCCGCCCTGCGTCTGGGGCGGCATGTTCAGCTGGGTGAAGATCTCCTGGTCGACGTCGAACACGGCGCCTTGGCCGCGGCCCTGCGTCTGCATGTACGCCTGCGGCACCACCAGCCGGCCCTTCGCCAGCCGGATGTCCCGCATCCACGAGCTGTAGACCTCGTCCAATGCGTCCATGAGCGGCTCGACACCGGAGTAGTCCGACCGGCCGAGGTAGGCCAGCGCCGGCCGGTCCCGCCACAGCCGCGCGGGGCGCATGTTCGGCACGTAGACGGCGGAGAGCAGGCCGTCGGGCAGGCCGGTGGGGATCGCCCCGTCCTCGTTGACCTCCCCCGCGATCCCCTCCAGCGACTTCACTTCGGCGAGGGGTACGGGGCGGCCGAGGCTGTCACGGGTGCCGCGGTAGGTCCCGTGGAGGATCTTGCCGGGCTCGTGGCGTTCCAGGTGGCGGATCACGACCCCGCCGCCATCCGGGGTGAACGACTGCCAGAATGTGACCGCCTTCAGGGCCGGCCCGGCGAACTCCGGCACGGCACTGTCGGGGTGGACGGCGTCGATCCACGGGTGTTCACGGAGTTCCTTGTCCCAGCGGATCCGCAGGAACACCCCGCCGAACGCCGCGGCAACCTCCGCGGCTTCAACCAACGCGGCGTCGAGGCCAGCGTCGTCCCGGATCGTGTCGAACCGGTCCTGTGCGCCGGCGGTAGGCAGGGTGATCGCCGGAGGCTCGGAGAACAGCAGGTCGGCGCTGGTGGTCGCGATGTCGCTGCCGATGGGGACGTGCAGCTTGTTCCGCAGGCTGCCCACGGACGGCGGCTGGCCCCAGAAGAAGCGGCTGACGGCACCGATGACACCACCGGCGTACTGGGTCCGCCGCGGCGCGAAGTTCCGCTCGCTGGCCGAACCCTGCGCTTCCAGGTCGATGTACGCGCGGGCGAGCGCGTCAGGGTCGCCCGTCCACCAGGCGGACCAGACGTTGAACCGGTCGAAAGCGGCCTGGTGCTCTTTCGGCGGCCAGGGGTTGGAACCACCCTTCGGGAGAGGCAACAGGGCCTCCCAGGGATGTAGCAGTCAGTAGTCAGAACCAGCTCTTGATGATCTCCACGCGCGGGGCGGAGACCCGAAATCAGCTACGCAGCGTTATTCCGAGCAGGCGCAGTGCCCGAAGGTGTCCACCGGACGCGAGCACGACCCGCACATCCCCGCGGCAATCCGGATCGGGGCTCGGAAGAGGATCGGCCAGCGGGGGCACGAGACGTCATCGGGCACCAGGCCCGGGTTGGGGGTGCGGTCCTCACGGTCGTCGGAGGAGTGCGCCCCACGGATCATGACCATGGTCACCGGTCAGTCCAGGAGAACGAAACGCGTCGCCCCGGCATGGCCGTGGATCTGCTCGGCGTGCTCGGCGCGGTCCCAGTGCACGGCCGAGGGCCGGTCACCGCGCCAGCGAACATCCGCCGAGCCGTCCGGCCACACCACCCCATCCGCCACGATCCCCGTCCCGGACACCCCGGAGACGTCGACGTCGCGGTGGAGCTGGAACCGGCGCGGCTGTGGGTCGTCGGCCGGCACGCTCACCCGGCGCAGACACTCCCGCTCCCGCATCGCCCGTCCGGCCTGGGTCATCCGTTCGGCTTCGGCCGGGCCTTCCTCCATCGCGGCGGCGGCGATGTCGGCGGCCGAGTGAACGTCACGCCACAGCTCGTTTCGGCGCGGGCTACCCGGCGCGGTCTCCGCCCAGCCGGCGGCCATCCGGTCCGTAGCGCCGATGAGCCGCCAGACGTAGTGCTCGACCGTTCCCGGCGCGGCGCTGAACCGTCCGGACCGGCCAGCGGCGGCGAGGCCCAGCGCGCCGAGACGCTCGTACTTCTGTGCGGTCGTGTGCCCGTCCCAGTCGTTCGCCCGGGTCTCCAGGCCCGCGGGGAACAGAGGCACGTCGTCGGAGCCCACGTGCCAGCACATCTGACCGGCGGGGCTGTGCACGCAGATCACCGGCCAGCCGGGCGACTCCGGATCCTCCGCCCAATGGGACGGGTACACCCGGGTCAGGAACGCGACCAACCGGGCCCGTTCGCTGTATGCGGCGTCGAGCGGGGACGCCTCCGCGGGGGCGGTCACGCCTGACCCCGTCGAGACGACATCTGCCGGGCCCACTGGGTCAGCTTCTCCGTGTCGACGGTGCCGCCTTCGGCGAGCCGCGGCGGCACCACGGTCACGGGCTCCTTGACCGGGTTGGCGTCGAGGAACTCCCAGATGCGGGCCGCCTCGGCGAAGAGATGCGCAGCGTCCTCGCTCGCGGCGCGGTCCGCGCGGCGTTCCAGCTTCGCGGCCAGAGCGCGCAGCGACTCCCGGGGATCCACACGCTCCTCGGGAGAGGTCTCCAGGTAGGCGCCCTCGGGCCAGACCGCGACACGCTCCCATCCGTCCTCGGACGCCAGAGCCTCGCGGCCGGTGTCGTACACCCGCACGTCCTGGCGGAGTTCGATCCGGCCGTCGGGATGGAAGACCTGGACGGCGATCCGGGGCTCCGGGCTCATATACAGGTCGCCCGAGTCGACAATCAGGGCGAGGGCGGTGGAGATGGCTGTCCGCTCGTCGGGTTCACTGCCCGGGTCGCTGGTCAGCACCTGGACGAACCGTCCTGTTGACGGGTATGGCATCGAGGTCAGAGGCCTTTCTTCAGCGCTGACCACGACTTGCCGCGGCCGAGCTTCCATCGCTTCGAGGTCTTCATCGGGCCGGCGACCTTGACGTTGCCGATGCGGAGCTTCGCCAACTCCGGGGGCACGTCGATCGGCTTCGGCTTCTCCGGCTCCGGCCGGGACGGCTTCGGTGCGGCGGTCCACACCCCGCCGGGTTTCGCCCGTGCGGCGAGCGCGGCCGACGACATCGGCCGGCGGATCGCCACGGTGGGGGTGTCTCGTGCCGGCCGGTGCAGGCGGACCGTTTCCGCTTCGCTGGCCGGTGTTCTGGCCGCGAGCTGGGCGGCGGTTGAGCGGGAGAGCCGCACTGTCGGGGCGTCAGCCCGCGTGTGCTCGACGGCCAGTGCCTGCCCGCCGTGGGCCTGTGCGAGCCGGCGGGTTCCGGGTCCTGGCTGTGCAGCCCGGCCGCGATGCGAGTTCAGCCCACCCCTGCGGCGGCCCAACCAGATCAGGAAACCCTCGGGGTTGTGGATGGTGGGGTCGGCGTACACCTTCGCCCGGAGCGGGTCCGCGCGGATCTTGCGCCGTTCCTCCGCCAGCTCGGCGAGGCTCGCCCCACGGCGTGACGGCCGCCCCCCGAAATCACCGGAGCCGTGGACAACCCGCGAGGTGGTGACCACCAGTCACCTCACAGCCGTGCGGGTGGTGTCGTCTCGCTGGCGGGTTCCGGTGTCCACTCGTCCCACGAGTCGCGCTGCTCGGAGCGCCAGCGGATGAACCGCCAGCGCCGGCCGCAGGCGTCGCACTGCCATACGGAGCCGGGGCCGAAGGCCGCACCGCGGTTGCTGTCGGGCTTTGAGCAGATGCGGCCGTAGCCGTGGGGATCGGCGGGCACCTGGTGAACCCACGGCATCGTCAGATCCCTTCGGGGTGGGCGGACATCAGCCGGGACAGCCGGCCGAGCTCGGCGCGGCGCTGGTCGACCAGCCGGCCGAGCTCGGCGCGGCGCTGGTCGACCAGCCGGCCGAGCTCGGCGCGGCGCTGGTCGACCAGCCGGCCGAGCTCGGCGCGGCGCTGGTCGACCAGCCGGGCGAGGTCGGCGCGTTCCCTGGCGTGGAGGTGCTCGGCGGTGCGGGCCCGCGTGCGTGCCTCCTGCGTGTGGCTACGGCCGGCGGC
>NZ_ADGX01000287.1 GCF_000177675.1 Parafrankia sp. EUN1f | reverse complement strand
GGAGGCGGTGAACGACCGGACGGCGAGCGCGGCGAGCTCCCCGCGGCGGGTCGCGGTCGCGGAGGCGGGGCGGTCACGCCATTCGTAGAAGCCGGAACGGGAGACGTCGAGCCAGGCGCACATCTGGATGATGGACGGCGTCGGTGTGCCAGCATTCGCGGTGGTGCGGGCGGCGTACTCCGCCCGGCGTGACACTCTCGCGTCACCGGGCTCTTCTTGCCCTTCTCACCAGAAGCCGTGGATCCATTGCCAGTGCGCGAACAGCGTGGGGTACTGTAAGGTGATCCTCTTCCACGCCTGGTGCGCTTTGGCAAATGTCCTCAGCCGTCGATACTTCTTCCGTATCCACCGCAGCAGATTTGCGCTGATGCGATAGAGGAGCGGATACAGCTCGGTCTTGTAGAAGGCACCGTAGTATTGCATCCAGCCCCGGATGACAGGATTGACCGCACGGGCGATCCCATCCATAGTGTGGCCGGTGAGCGTGTGAAGCTGCCAGGACTTCACTTTCTTGCCCTCTTCTTGATGGCATCCTTGCTGGCCGCCGGGACGAACCCGGTGAACACGTTCCCGTTCCGCGCCCGCACCCCTCGCGCCCGGAAGGTGAAGCCAAGGAAGGTGAATTCCGTGTGCTCATGCGAGCCACGTCTTTTCCCGTCCTTGCAGTACACGATCCGAGTTTTCTCCGGGTGCAGGCTGACGCCGACCTGTTCCATCCTCTTCCGCAGCCTGTCCAGCACGAACCTGGCCTGGGCCAGGGACTTGCAGTGCACGACCGCATCATCGGCGTAGCACTCAAAAGGACAGGCCGGGAATTCCCGGACCATCCACAAGTCGAACGCGTAATGCATGAACAGATTGGCGAGTACGGGACTGGCTACGCCTCCAACGCACTTGGCAACTTCGAGTTCGAAGTCACGCTGAGCTACCGGCGGCTGGAACTGCCTCGGCGTGTCGAGGTGACGTCACGACACAGGCGGTAGTACTGATCTGTCTGTGGGTGATCGTCGTCGTGTGGGTGCGGGTGAGTACGCCGAGCGGGTGAACGCTGCGGCGCAGCTGCTGGAGGGCGGCGTTCCGATCGAGGACGCCGCCCTTCTGCTGTCCGCGCGGTTTGGGGTTTCGCCGCGGCAGGCCCGGCGTTACGCCGATTCGGCGGTGGGTGGGCGGGTGGTCGTGCCTGAGCCGACGGTGGTGTTCACGGTCAAGCTTCCCGCTGTGCTGGCCGAGCGAACACGCGAGGAAGCCCGGATCCGCGGCACGACGATTTCGTCGCTCGTGACTGGTGCTTTGTCGGACTATCTCGTCTCAGCCGCGGCGGGAAGTCCGACGGATGAATGAGCGGGCGATCGCCCTTGAGTATGTGTTCGACCGCCACGCTGCCCGGGATCTGTCGATCGCGTACGGAGTCCTGGTCCCACCGCGGCGGCTGAAAATCCAGACGGACCAGCAGACAGGAGACGAGAACGGTGAACGTGGCGGTTTATGCCCGGGTGTCGTCGGACCGGCAGAAGAAGAACGAGACGATCGCCTCGCAGACGGCGGCGCTGCGTGAACACGCCCGGCAGATGGGGGCGGTACTGCCGGCCGAGTGGGTTTTCGAGGACGACGGCCATTCGGGTGCGACGCTGACACGCCCGGCGCTGGAACGGCTGCGGGACCTGGTCGCGGCCGTGCAGATCGACGTGGTGCTGTGCTATTCCCCGGACAGACTTGCCCGGAAGTTCGCCTACCAGGCACTGCTGATCGAGGAGTTCACGCGGGCGGGTACCCGCGTCGAGTTCATCAAAGGCCCTCGCGGGGACAGCCCGGAAGACCAGCTCATGGTCCAGTTCCAGGGGATGTTCGCGGAATATGAGAAGGCCCAGATCCTGGAGCGTTACCGACGTGGGAAGGCGCACCGTGCCCGGGCGGGGTCGGTGAACGTGCTGTCCGGGGCGCCGTTCGGGTATCACTACCGTCGGCGGTCCGACCAGCTCGGTGCCGGCTACGAGATCCTTCACCACGAGGCGATCCTGGTCACCGAGATGTTCCGCCGCTACGCCGACGAAGGCGCCTCCATCGCGACGCTGGCCCGCTGGCTGACCGAGAAAGGCGTGCCGACCCGCACCGGCAAGAATCGCTGGGACCGGTCGGTGATCTGGGCGATGCTACGGAACCCCGCCTACAAGGGGACGGCGGTGTTTGGGAAGACGATGATCGACAACACGCCGGCCGGTCTGAACCGGGTGGCGCGGCTTCAGGGGCGTTCAACACCGCGGCCGACCAGAGTCGTCGACCGGCCTCGTGACGAGTGGGTCGAGATCCCGGTGCCCGCCCTTGTCAGCGAGGAGATGTTCGAACGGGTCGCGGCCCGCCTCGAGGAAAACAAGCGTTTCGCGCCCCGCAACACGAAGACGACCCCCTCACTGCTGCAGGGTCTCGCAGCGTGCTCGGCCTGCGGTTACGGCTACTACCGCACCTCGACACGGACAACGAACAAGAAGATCTACTACTACCGGTGTCTCGGTTCCGACGACTACCGCTACGAGAACGGCCGTGTGTGCTGGAACAAGCCGGTCCGCGCCGACTACCTCGACGAGACCGTCTGGGAACACATCACGAAACTGATCAGCGATCCGACTCTGATCCGTGCCGAGATCGACAGCCGGCTGCGCCAGGCTCGTGATGCGGATCCCGCCAAGCGTCAGCGCGGACAGGTCGAGCTCGCGCTCACGAAGACCGCCACTGCCATCGCGCGCATGATCGAGGCGTTCCAGGAACAGCTGATCACCCTTGACGAGCTCCGCGCGAGAATGCCCGAACTCCGCACCCGCGAAGCGAACCTCCGCGGCCAACTCGACGCTCTCGACAGCCAGATCGCCGACCGCGATCTTTATCTCGCCCTCGCAACCGACCTCGAGGGATTCCTGTCACAGCTGGGCGAGAACGCGAAAAGCACCGAGATCACCGACCGCCAACGCGTCCTGCGACTACTCGTCAAGAACGTTCTGATCGGCCCCGAGAAGATTACAATCCGGCATCGCATCCCACTTCGCCAACGAACATCAGGCCGCGACACTCCGGCCGCTAGCGCCGATGCGGAGGGTGACCAGAAGGCTGGTTGCCAAGTGCGTTGGAGGCGTAAGGATGCCACCCTGCGGATGCGGAGTACCCCTGCTCCGCTCCACCAGAGTGCCGTCCGCGTGCTGCAACGGCGCAGCCAGCCACCGTTTGACGTACAGCAGCACCCAACGGGCGTCGGTCACCGCCTCCACCGCCTTGATGATCAGGTCCCACGGCACCGAGTCAAAGAACTTCTCGACATCACAGTCGATCGCCCAGTCCTTCTTCCAGCACCTCGCCCGACACGCCGCGACCGCGTCCAGCGCCGACCGCCCCGGCCGGTACCCATAGGAATCCGGGTGGAACCGCGGTTCCGCCCGGTTCTCCAAATACATGGCCACCACCGTTTGGGCGATCCTGTCCACGACCGTGGGCACGCCTAGCGTTCTCGAACCTCCGCCATGCGGCTTCGGTATTTCCACCGCCCGCACCGGGGGTGGGAAGTAGCTGCCCGAGCTCATCCGGTTCCAGATCCTGTACAGGTTGTCCTTCAGATCTGCCTCGAAATCCGCCAGGGCCTGCCCGTCCACTCCCGGGGCACCCTTGTTGCTTGCAACCCGCCGGTATGCCTCCCACACCATCTGCTTGGGAATGTAGAACGGCTTGACTTCCGACTTGGACATGTTCCCTCGCTTCCTCCCGGGGCATTGCCCGGTTGTCCGAACGAACACTCCAGATGAGCCGACCCCTTGGCTCCGCCCCACCCCAGGTCAGCAGGGACTTCCCAGCTACTACAGGTCGGTCCGCCAGCGAACGTCGCATCGGTACTCAGTGCCTCCGGCTTCCTGCCTCGACACGCTCCCTTACCCGTCCCCGATCCACCAGGCCGGGCGGACAATATCGACGCTCACCTTCTCACGTTCCGTGCAAGAGCCGCAGACCAGGCTCACGCCGCCTCCACGCCGGGCACCGCCTGGCCAGTAAACGGGCTCCCGCCAGACTCATCCCTCAGGCCAAACTAACCCTCGGTTCTGATGCCATCTAAGAGGCTTTCGACGCTTCCACAGCGAACACCCGGCCTAGCTATCCAGCCGAGTACTTCTGGCACGTCTTCCTGGTCCCCACCTGACACGATCTCGCCGTGTCTTTTCCCTGTCGCTCACCACGACGGTCTTCAGCCAACGCGGCACAGGGTGGTTTAGCGCCCTCCCCCGCATGGACGACGCTGGAGGGCCGACAATCCTCCATCTCTCGCACAGCACCGCATCAGAAAGGATCCTTACCTACGTGACCCCCCTCTGCGTTCGTGACACACGTTTGAAGCCTCCCCCCGAAGGGCGGCTCCGGAGGGCCTTCAATCCTCCATCTTTCGTACAGCACCGCCGTCCGTCACCCAGCTAACAAGCAACTTTCAGCGTTCGTGGCACACCGGCTTTTTTCAGGAACTCGTTTTCCATGCGCAGCTCGCGGTTCTGCCGCTCGAGTTCGCGGAGCCGGGCACTTTCGTCGGCGGTCGCCGGCGGGGCCTCACCGGCATGGGCACGCCGGTAGGTGGCGACCCAGCTCCCTAGGGTTCCTTCCAGGATGCCCAATTCCTGTGCGACATCGGAGATCGGACGGGATGTCTCGATCACCATCCGCACGGCTTCTTCCTTGAACTCAAGCGTGAACTTTCTTCGCTTCTGCGTCAACTATCATTCCTTCCGGCCTGTCCCCTATTCTAGTAGGGGCCACTGTCCGGAAGAAAAAGGGCACCTCACAATCCCTCGTAGGGGCGATGAGGACTTCCAGGCATTCCAGACCGCACGCATACAGGTAATGTTGCAATCC
>NZ_ADGX01000288.1 GCF_000177675.1 Parafrankia sp. EUN1f | reverse complement strand
GCGCGCGGCGGCGGGTGGCGCCGGGGTCGCGCGCTCAGCGGGCCAGAGCACGCCGCGCAGCACGCCGACCGTGGCGGTGCGCGCCTGCCTGCGACGGTCCTCGCGCGTGGCCGTCCGCCACGCGCGCGCACCGGTACGCGCGCGTGACGCTCCCGCGCGCGCGGCTGCGCGGCTCGCCGGAAGACGGGAACGCCCCGCTGCGCGTCGCGCGCCGCGGGGCGTGTCCGGGTCGTTCGCCAGTCCCGCCAGCAGCCCGAGCAACAGCAGGAAACCGGCGACGGTGGCAAGGCTCATCCCCCTGTTCCCGTCCGCTCCCGGGGAATGCCGGTGATGAGCGCGCCCTCCGGGGTGACCGCCCACTCGCCGCTCGCGAGCTTGCTGATCCACGGGCGGAGCGTGGACTCGCCGATGCCGAACTCGCGGCCGAGCGCTCGGGACGAGATGTGCGCGTCGGGTGTGGCGAGAAGTTGGGCGATGTGGGCGCAGGCCTTCGCGCGCTGCGTGGCAGCGTCATCGAGGGTGCGCACCTGCGCGGCCCTGCGCGCGGTCGGCTCGACGCGCGGGATCGGCGCCGTGTGCGGGTCGTCGGCCACCTGCTCGGCCGGCTCGTCGCACGCGACGGCCGCGGGCTCGGGTGTGCGCGCGTCGACGTGCGCGGGCTGCGCGGCGGGGGCCTGCTCGTGCGCGGGCTCCTCGGTGGCCACGTCCGGCGCGGACGCCGGGGTTTCCTGCGCGGCCGGCTGGTGGTGCAGCAGCATCGCGTCAGCCACCGCGTACACCGTTGTCACATCCACGATCAGCGGGCCGAGCGGGGCGAGCACCGGGTTGATACCCACAGCGATCGCGAGCGCGTGGAGCCCGGCGAACGACAGGACGAAGGCCATCGCGAACACGAGCACAACCAGCGCCATGACAGTGGTTCGGGGCCACCCAGGCGGGGTGCGGCGAAGCACGCGGAGAAGTCCGTGGAGCGCGACGGCGGCGAGGGCTGGCGGGACGAGGGCGGCAACGGCAGCTGTGCGGTCGGAAACGTCGGGACCGTGAGCCGCGATCGCGTGGACCGCGTTCCCGGCCATGGAGAGCGCAAGGGTGCCGGTCACGACAGCCCACGGGTACGCCTGCTCCCGCCTCCGGACCGGGGCCAGGATGGCGCTCACGAGCTGATCCGGTGATTGGCGAGGAAGTCCCACGCTGGCTCGCCGATAGGAAGACCCAGCTCGACAAACGTGACGATCACGACGATGACGATCACGGACATGGCCGTCCGGAAATGGGTCATGCCGCCGCTGACCACACCCCAGACGAGAGTGAAGCCGCCAACGCCAACGATGACGCCGACCCAGTCGAGGCCGGTCACGGGGCACCCACTGGGCGGGAAACGGCAGCTCGCAGCACACCCAACCGGGCATGTTGAGCCGAGAAAACGGCATGATTGCGCATGGCGCGAGGTCCCTCCTTGTAGGGCTCTCCGCAAGTCGCCCGGGGAGGTGCTCGAACACCGACCCGGGCGGCGCCATTTCGGGCGCCTGCGGGCATAGTAACCCGGACGAATCCGGGGTCCGTACTTTCTGCGATCCGGCGCCCGCTGGAAACCAATCCGGGCGGGCGCCAGGGCAGGTTAGAGCGACGCCGCGCCCCGCTGGGCCTTGTTGTAGGCCTCGACGACGTCCTTGGACATCCTGCCCCGGTCGCTGACCTGGTAGCCGTTGGCTCGGGCCCAGTTGCGAATCCGGGTGATGTGCTCGTCGGCCCTGCGGGAAATCCCGCTGGCGGCAGGCTTGCCGTTGGCGGGCTTGCTGGTGGCGCGCCGGGCCTTCGAGACGAACGGGGCCAGCGCCTCGCGGAGCTTGGCGGCGTTCGCCGCGGTGACATCGATCTCGTACTGGGCGCCGTCCAGGCCGAACCGGACGGTTTCGTCGGCCGCCTCGCCGGTGATGTCGTCGATCAGCGAGATGACGGTCTTCTGGGCCACGGGTCCTCCGGGGATTGTCGGGCCGGCTCCTGGCCGGGTGAGCGACACCGTACACCGCAATTCGTGAAAGGTACTAATAACGAATTGCACCGCCACTCCCCCGCCCGGATGCGGGTGACGGTGGGTGATGTCCGCCGGATGTCCGGGCGGACATCCGAAGCGCTGGTAGCTCGCGTGCGCCTGCGCGATAGGCGGGTGGACGTCCGGATGTCCGGAGTCGGACATGGTGACCGTAAGTGATCGTCGGGAGGGGTTCGACGCGAGCGCAGATCGCAACGATCAGTGGGAGCGGGGCGTTCGGAAATAGCGCTGACGCTCGATTCCAGGGTGGCGGCCCGGCCCCCGCCAGAGCGGGCCGCCACGAAGAACGGTACGGCCGGCGGGGCGGGGACAGTGTGGTCTCACAGCCGCCTGTGGATAACGTGAAGCGGGCCCCTACCCGGTGTGGGTAGAGGCCCGCTTCGGCGTTTCCGGGGGCTACCGGGTGACGGCGAACTCCGCGCCGGCGCCCGGCCAGCAGGAGAACCCGGCGGGGAGCTGCTGGCCCTTGTCGACCGCGGCGCGGAGCAGGGTCATGCACTGGGAAACCAGGACGTTCGGGTCCTGCGACACGGAGGCCGAGAGCGTTTCGTTCGCCTTCGCCTCGGCCGCCGCGGTGGCCTCCCGCTGGGTGGCGATGCGGGTCTGGGCGACCTCACCCTGAAGGGCGTTGATGCGGTCCTGCGTCGTCTTGTCGAACGCGACGTGGGAGATCACGACAGACTGGACCTCGACTGGGGCACCGACCCGGGCGGAGAGGGCCTTGGTGACCTGCTTGGACAGGTTGTCGTAGCTGGGGACCGCGTCGCCGCCGAGCGGGTTGTAGGTGCTGAACACGTCGTTCATGGCGGCGCGGAGATCCCTCGTCACCAGGCTGGCACGGACGTTGTCGAAGCCGCGGTAGTCGACGAACAGGTCGTCGGCGCTGCCGGGGTTGATCCTCCAGCGGGCGGAGGCGGACACGTAGGCCGTGGACTGGCTCGCGGTGCGGACGACGATCTCGTTGCCCTCCCGGTCGCTGCCAGACGGCTCCGGGGCGTAGCTGTCAGTCTGGATCGCAGCGTCGAACGGGGTGACCTTCTGCCACGGCAGCTTGCCGTGGAGACCGTTGGAGAGCACGGTGCCGGTCGGTCGACCGAACGAGGTGACGATGCCGACCTTCTTCGTGCTCACCGACGTGACCGAGGACAGGACGGTGAACAGGACGGCGAGGCCTGCGAAGAGGACAGCGACGCCGAGGGCGGCGCGGGCACCCTCGCGGCGGAGGGTCTGCAGGTCGGTGTCAGTGGTGCTGGCCGCAGCCTTCCGGGTCAGGATGCTGGCGGTGAGGGGCAGGAGGGTGAGCACGGCGAAGACGATCGCCGTGACGAACAGCTTGGGCAACGATGCTCCCATTGAATCGAACGTGTGTTCTACTTGCGGGTTGTGACTCTCCTGCTGGACGGCGAGCTCCGTCTTTCGCTCGCCCGGTCCGCCCCGCCGGCCGTGGTGCTGCGGCGGGTAGCGGAGCTGATGGGCCGCTGCGAGGCGGTCTGGGTGGACCTCGCGGACGGCAGCCGTGGGCTGGTCGTCTGGGGTCGGGTCAAGACGTGTGAGGTCCTGCCGTGACGGCGGTCGTCTTCGTCGTCGATCCCGTTCCGCGGGTTCACGTCGGGCTCGCACTCCCACCCGTCGTCGTCCCACTCGGCGACCTGGCCGGCCAGGCACAGCGGCGGGGCCGGACGGGGAGACGGACGAGACGGGGTGGAGCCGCACCCTGCCGCCGCAACCACCAGGGCCACGGCAGCAGCAGAGGTCAGCCGTAGGTGGTAGCGAGCACCCATCCCGGGGCCTCCTTCGCGGTGAGGCCGAGCGTTGCCAGAGCGGCGATGACCGGGGCTGCGAGGTCGGCGGCCGGGCGGGCGAGCAGTTCGGCCGAGACGACGCTGTCTCCCCAGTCGATGGCGCTCACGAGGGTGCCGCGGGTATGGAGCAGCAGCGCCGTGAACTCGTAGCCGTAGGTGGTCAGTTCGACGGGGGCGGCGTCCGGGGTGTCGACGTCGTAGGCGGGCAGCAGCCGGTCCCAGATGGCTGCTTCGTCGCCGGCGGGCGCGTCATGGAGCCACTCCGGGAGAAGCCGCATCCCGTACTCACCCTCGGGGAGCACGAGCCCGTCAAAGCCGTCGTCGCCGCCGCCGAGAGCGACACCGAAGGCGAGGTACGCCGTTGGGCTGGCCATCAAACCTCTTCCGTGGTGGTGGGGTGGAGCGGGCTGGAGGAGACGAGCTGCACGGGCACCTCGTCTTCGTGGGGGCACGCGGCGCAGCCGGACGGGATGCCGTGCGCGCCGTTCTCGTGCATGCGGCAGACGTTGATCCGCCGGTCGTGGTCGTGGGTGCAGCGGAAATGAGCGGCGTGGGTCGCGCCCATCGCGCACTGGACTGGTTCGGGGCCAGCGAGGAGACCGGTGGCGAGCACGTCGCAGCGGGTCGCGCCGTCTTCCCGGCCGGAGCACCAGTGGCACAGCCGCGGGGAGCCCTGCGGGTCCGGGACGGGCAGACAGGACACGTCCGACTGCCGGCCGGTCGGGCACGGGTCGTCGGCGGTGCAGCCGCACACCCGGCAGGAGGGCGAGGCGGGGGCCGGGGCGGTCATGCGGAACCGAAGTCGAAGGACATGAAGCCGTCGTCGTCCTCGTTGTGGAAGAACCCGAGGGCGTCGAGCCGCTTCTTGTCTTCGTCGCTCACCGTGGAGTAAGCGACGCAGACATACAGCGTGTCGTGCGCGCAGAAGGTCGGCGAGGACGGGTTGCCGTACCGG
>NZ_ADGX01000289.1 GCF_000177675.1 Parafrankia sp. EUN1f | reverse complement strand
CGCCGTCGGTCACCCCGTCGTAGCCGCTGTCGGCGAAGGACGGCAGCTCCTGACCCGACACCGCATCCCACACCCGCACCGACCCATCGTCACCGGTGGTGAGGATCCGCGACCCATCCGGACTCCACGCCACATCCCACACCGGGCCGTCGTGACCGCTGAGGATCAGCAGCTCCTGACCCGACACCGCATCCCACACCCGCGCCACCCCATCAGCACCCGCGGTCAGGACACGCAACCCATCCGGACTCCAAGCCGCATCCCACACCCGGCCGCTGTGACCGGCGAACGTCAGCAGCTCCTGACCCGACACCGCATCCCACACCCGCGCCACCCCATCACCACCCGCGGTCAGGACACGCAACCCATCCGAACTCCACACCCCACTGTTCACCCCGTCACCGTGACCAGCAAAGATCAGCAACTTCTGACCCGACACCCCATCCCACACCCGCGCCGACCCATCAGCGCCCACGGTCAGGAAACGCGACCCATCCGGACTCCACGCCACATCCCACACCCGGCCGTCGTGACCGCTGAGGATCAGCAGCTCCTGACCCGACACCGCATCCCACATCCGCGCCGACCCGTCAGCGCCGGCGGTCAGGACGCGCGACCCATCCGGACTCCACGCCACATCCCACACCCGGCCGTCGTGACCGCTGAGGATCAGCAGCTCCTGACCCGACACCGCATCCCACACCCGCGCCACCCCATCACCACCCGCGGTCAGGACACGCAACCCATCCGGACTCCACGCCCCACCGTTCACCTCATCGCCGTGACCAGCGAAGGCCAGCAGCTCCTGACCCGACACCCCATCCCACACCCGCGCCGACCCATCCTCACTGGCGGTCAGGATCCGCGACCCATCCGGACTCCACACCCCACCGTTCACCCATCCGCGGTGACCGGTGAAGGAGGTGAGGCGGGCATGGGTCGCATGGGGGGCCTCCGTCGGTGCTACGAGCCAGCCGGCTCGGAGCGCGTCTGGGGGCTGGGTGCAGAAAAGTGCCTGGGTGTAGTGGGCGGTGGAGTCGGTCCAGCGGACGGCGCTCAGGTCGCAGTTGCGGAAGATGGTCCCGGCGAGTTCGGTGCGTTGGAGATCGGCGTCCCGCAGGGAGCTGTCGTGGATCTCGGCGCGTGTCAGGGTCGCCGCGGTCAGATCGGTACCGGCGAGGTCGACGTCACGGATCACCGCTGCGGTGAGATTGGCGCCCGCGAGTGAACTCCCCCGCAGACTGAGTCGCCGGGTGCCGCCGTCTATGCGCCAGCCGGCCAGGTTCGCGCCGGTCAGGACGCGGCCGGCCGGCGTGTGGTCTGGGTGGCCGGCGCGGGCGGCGGCCAGGGTGTAGGCGAAGGCGAGAACTGCCGCGGCGTCGGCTCGGCCGTCCGGGGGCTGCGTCGCGATCGCAGCGAGGGCGGTCCGGCTTTGCGCCTTCTGTCGGTCGTCGTGGCGGGCGAGGAGCTGGCCGAGAAAGTCGAGGGTCTCGGGGCTGGGGACCGCCAGCTGCCAGCTCGCACGTGCCTGCTCCGGTGGCAACTGCAGGGCCCGCTCGAGATAGCGGGCGAGGAAGTACTCGCGTAGGGAGGTGTGCGCGAATCCGAAGGTGTCGTCGTTGTGGCGCACGAGGAATGTCGCGGTGCGCAGGTCCTCCTTCCACAGGGCAGGCGCCCGCGCCGGATAGTGCAGCTGAAGTTCCGGCCGGCCGGCGAGGAACTCCAACATCCACTGCTCGACGTCGGCGACGCCCCACGACGCGCGGCCGGAGCGCCACAGCTGCGCGGCGAGGTGCTCCATCAGCAGCTGCTTGTGGTCCGGGATCAGCGAGTGCTTGCCGTCGTCGCGTTCGAGCCACTGCCGCACGAACGAGCCGTAAAGATCGACGGCGCGGACGGTGTGCCCCGCGAGCTTCGCCTGCTCGATGGTTTCCAGCTGCTCGGCGATCATGCGTAGGGTCAGGGGTCGTTCGGCGATCTCGCGCAGGTTGTGCACGCTGCCGATCAGGTCCAGCAGCCGGTCGACGTCCGCGCCCGGCACGTTGGCCGCAAGGTACGCCCGGACCTGCTCCTCGCCGAAGGGAAGCATGAGCAGGGCCAGGTAGTCGGTGCCGGTGGGGCCGTCGCGGTGCTGCCCGGTGAAGTGGTTGGCCTCGTCGCGGATCGAGCGGAAGTAGTGGGTTCGGCATGACAGCAGCAGCTTGCTCGGCCGGTCCGCCCGGCTCTCGGCCGGCTGGGAGCGCCAGAGCTCCTCGGTGGCCCGCCAGAGCGTGCGGGTGAACACCTGGCCGGCGTGCGGCTCGAGGTGGACCAGCACCTCGTCGAGCCCGTCGAAGATCAGCACGCATCGGCCGCTGGCGACGAGGCCGAGGACCTCGTCGACGGTGGGCACCCTCCCGAGGTCGCCGGCGTCCAGCAGCGCCTGGAGGATCTGCCTCAGCCCGGCCGTCTCACGGACCACCCGCGCCGGCAGATCGCGCAGGTCGAACAGGATCGGCAGCGGCACCGTCGGGTCGTGCTCGCGGCGGTCCAGCAGTGCCAGGGTGAACAGCTGGGCGGTGGTCGTCTTGCCCATGCCGACGTCACCGAGCAGCGCGCACAGGTGCCGCGCGCCCGGCGAAGGTTCGGTCGCCCACGTAACCAGTCGCGCGACCGCTGGCAGCGGTTCGCCGAGTCGCCGCGACGCCGGTTCGGTCAGGGCGTCGGAGGACAACGACGTCTCGCCGACCTGCGAGGTCACAGGCTCCCCGCCTAGCTGGGGCCGGCTCACCATGCCCCTCGCCCACTTCTCCGGCTCGAGCGGTCCACCCGGGGCCGCCGGAGCCTGGAGCACCTCGGCGATCACATCGAGTACCCGCTGCACGAACGCGACCTTGGCCCTGCGGTCCGGTTGCTGGCTGAACGGCCGGGACGTCTCGTGCACGATCTCGGGAGCGGGCCGGGCGCCCCGGGCCACGCCCTCCAGCGCGATCCGCAGGGGCCGACGGGTGGTCGCACCCGGGTGGACGTCCAGCCTGGACGCGGCGCAGTCGAGCTCGACCACCAGGTCGGACGCCTCCCGCAGCCGACGCCGCTCGCCTTCGAGGTCGGTACCGAGCAGCGCAGCGACGAGGCTCGTGATCCGGTAGCCGCCCGGCGTCGCGGACGCCTGCTCGCTCAGCAGGTCGACGAACTCACGCTCACGCCGTCTGACATGGTCGGAGGCCTTCCGTGCGACCTCCACGTGGATGACGCCGCCGCCGTGCCCGGCTTCGGGCGCGGTCGGGGGAAGCACCTCGGAGACCGTCCCGGTCACCGTCTCGTCGCCGCGGCGCCGGTCGGCTCCCCGCCGGGAGCGGGCCGCCAGTTCGTCGCCGGCGAGGTCCTCGCCTTCGAACCAGCACACCCTGTCCCGGGGCGGCGCCTTGCGCTGGTCGCTGACCAGCCGCACCCCGACGTCTGCCTCGGCTGCCGCCTCGTCGAACGCCGCGCGGAACTTCCGGAATGCGTCCTGGGCCTTCGCGTCGCCGCCGCCGGGGGTCGCCACCTCCAGCGCGTCGGCCATCGGGATCCGGCCGTCGCCGTCGATCAGGTCGGCCAGGCCGGCGAGCCGCTGCGCCTGTCGAGGGGTGAGATCATCGGCCAGACGTTCGAGGTAGCGCAGCACCGCCTGCCGTGGCAGCCGTGTGATCACGCGGCGTCGCGCAGCACGCGGCTGCGGATCTGACTCGTCAGGGCCAGCGCGAACTGCTCCCGGCCGCTGCGCGCGGTCTGCGTGAAGGCACGGCCACCGGCGCCGGTGAAGATCTGCCGCGTGGCAAGCCCGCGGAGGTCGAACGAGCCGTCCAACGGCACCTTCTTCAACATCACCGGCAGCGCCCTGCCCCTGCCTGGCCCCAGCAGCGACGGGAGCTCCACATTCCGGATGTAGCTGCTCGCCAGGAAGCTCGGGCTCACCAACAGCAGCCCGTAGTCGCAGGCCGCCAGGCGGTTCTGGATCTCCTCGTTCCAGTCCGCGCCGAGGAGCAGGTCCGAGTCCTCCCACCAGGTGAGCCGCACCCCGCTCAGCGCGCCGAACGCCAGCCTGGCCATCAGGGCCTCCTTCTCGGCCCCGTCGTCATGCGCCCAGCTCACGAACAGCGAAGCCGCGACCGGATCATCCACCAGAGATCCTCTTCCCGTATTTCCCGATGCCCTCCCGATGGCACGATCGTAGGTGACGCCACCACTTTCCGGCGCAGATGGGTCACCCAGGCGACAAACGGCCCCGATGGGAAGTGCGAGGCAGACGGCCGCTGCCGGGCTCGCGGTGCCGGGCTTGCGGCGCCGGCCGGGTGTCAGGCCAGGCCGGCCCAGACCTGGGACACCTGCTCGGCCAGGGCCTCGAGGGTCTGCGCCGATCCGCCGCGCGCCGTGGATCCGCGCTGGAGCAGCACCGGCATCGTCGGGGTGTCGGGCAGAGCGACTGACGGGAGCACCGGCCGCCATCCGGAGACGATCTCGCCGACCTCCACCAGTGGCGGATCGATGTCGACATCGACGTCCACCTGGGGCAGGTCGACGAGGACGTCGACGCGGGGCAGGTCGAGGTCGACGAGGTCACCGATCCCGGATTCGTGGTTGCCGGCCAGGTACCGCGCCGGCCGCCCGGTGGTGGCAGCACGGACGTCCGCGACCGGTGCCGTGGGCGCCGCCTGAGCCGGCGGGGCCGGCAGCGGGGCCGGCGGGGCGGGCGGCGGG
>NZ_ADGX01000290.1 GCF_000177675.1 Parafrankia sp. EUN1f | reverse complement strand
CGCGGCCGGCGGGAACCCTCGACCCGCCCAGGCCCGCCTGGTCCGGGTCATCGAGTACGACGTCCCCGACCGTGACGGTGACGGCACCGGTGACCTGATCGCCCTGATCACCACCATCCTCGACCCGTGGGAGGCCCCCGCGGCCGCGCTGGCCGGCGCCTACCACCAGCGGTGGGAACACGAGACCGCGAACCGGCAGGTCAAGACCTACCTGCGCGGCCCGGGGAAGGTCCTGCGGTCGCAGTCACCCGAGGGGGTCTACCAGGAGATCTGGGGCTACCTGCTCACCCACCACGCGATCACCGCGCTGATCTGCGCGGCCGCGACCGCCGCCGGGATCGACCCCGACCGGGTCCGGTTCACCCGGACCGTGAGAGTTCTCCGCCGGCAGGTCGCTGACCCGCCGGCCTTTTCCCCCTGACCAGCAGGAACACGCCCTCACCCTGATCACCACGGACATCACCCGACCCGCGAAACTCACCCGGCACCGCGAACGCACCTACCCCCGCGCCGTGCGACGCGCCGGACCACACCGCTACCCCGTGAAGAAATCCCGCCAGCGCGGTAGGCGTCACTCCGCCCCGCCCACGATCAGGCTCGCCAACCCCGTAGAACCCCAGGCAGCAGCTTGATCAAAATAGGCTAAGTGGCATTACGTGTACACCGCACGCCAGCCCACGCTGAGGTTCGACATCACGTCGCTGTTCGGACCGGTGACCTGGTCGCCGTACTGCTTGTCCTTCAGCCATCCGCCGCCGGGGTGCTCGTACACCCCCACAGGGGCGTTGTCGACGGAGTAGTAGTTCGTCGAGCAGCCCGCCGCCTGCGCTGGGGCGGCGAACGCCGTGGCGACGCCGACTCCTACGACCGGAAGCGCGGCGACAGCAACCGTGAGCGCGCTGTTCTCCTAAGTTTCGACATCAGATACAGGGAATTCCTCTCTGTGCTCAGAGCTGGCCGGCTCGTTCAGGACGGCCGAAGCCACCCAGAGTCAGCTCGGGCGGCGAGCCTCGGCCGGGTACACACTTCCTGTGTGGCGCGTCCCGTACGGCTGGTTCGGCCAGTAGCTGTCCCCGTGCGGGGTCTGCGGGTACTAGCCGTGTTAGCAGAACCAGCCGTTCTGGACGTAGCCGTCCCGGTTCACGTTCCCCCAGGCGTGGCCGAGGACCCATTCCCCGCCGAACTCGCGGGCTCCGGCGTCGTAGACCGTGAATGTCTGGTTCGGGCCGTACAGGTAGCCGATGGCGGGACCGCCGGGCGAGGAGCGCACCTCAAGGTCCTGGGCGCACACGGCCAAGCGCTGCCCGTGGGAGTTCGGGGTGGCCCACAGCAGGGAGCCGCCGGCCGAGGCTGTGGAGGCGAGCCCGCCCAGCAGCGCCCCGGCCGCGGCTACCGTCACGGCGCCCCGCACCCACAGCCGCCTCCGGCGCCGGTCCGAAGCGGACTGGCCGACCCCGTTCGTCTTCTTACCGTCAAACATGGAATCCTCTTCCTGCTGGTTTCCGCGCGTGACCTGGTCAAGCGCGACCGACGAATGACTTTCCCGGAAAGCGGACGAGGGTAGGTGACGGCCAGACGAGAAGGCGTGCACGCGTTTCGGAGCCCTCACGGGAGACGCCGTCCCGGCCTCGGTGACCGCTATTCCAAACGACATAGTCGGCTTCCTCGATCGGGGCAGCAAGGGGTTTCGATGAGGAGATTTATCTTGGGTGAAAGTCGGTGCTCCCAAGCCTTGTGACCTGGGAGAAGAGAGAAACTGGGAGACGATGGGGAGAATGGGCAGGCCACCTGGATCGACGAAAAGCATCCCGGCCGACGTGGTCGGGCCGGCCCGGGAACTCGCGGAAGCCCTCTGCGAAATTCGCGGCGACAAGATCTCGCTGGAACGCCTCGGAAGCAAGGTGTTGCTCTGCTCCCGCTCGCACGCGAGCCGCATTTTCCAGGGAAGGAAACTGATCTCAGAGAAACAGCTCGAGGCGTTCTTCGAGTTCGCGGGGCATGCCGAACCGAAGCGAGACCGGGTGCGCCAGTTGCGGCAGGAGGCGTACCTGGCGGCGCAGACGCCGCGGCCGGGAGCCCCGGAGCCAGCCGAGACCACCGAGGCCGTCCCCGGCGATTCGGACCGCCTCGGGGCATCGGCGGCGCCGTGCGCCGCCAACGAGGGAGACGGTCCGAGTGGCGGGCGCGGGCGCCGCTGGCGTGTCGGCAGCATCCTGCTGGTTACCGTCGTGGTCGTAGTGACGGTCGCGACCGTTGTGCTCGTTATGACGAGGAGACCGGCGGCCGCGCAGCCGCTGGCGTTCACCGGTGTCGCCCCTGGCGACTATGTCGCCTGGTGTTTCCGGCTGAAAGGCGCCGGGTCCGCCGTCCCCGGCCGCGAGGTGCTGGTCGTCGTCACCGACCCGGCCTCCGACGTCTACCGGCTCGGCGATCCGGTCTGGCAGGACGCCGCCAGCTGGACACTGTCGGTCCAAGTCGGCACCGGCACCAGCAGCACCGGCGGGAACGAGCACGCCTACGAGCTGCTGCTGCTCGTCGCCGACCCCGGGCTGCCCGGGCTGCGGGACATCGACCCGCGGCCGGTCGACCGGGCGCTGTTCGACCACTACATCGACCGCGGGGACATCGTTGTCGTCGACCGGCGCACCGTGCGGCGCGCCGAGGACACCTCGTCCTGCGAGACCGGTCTGTCGTAGTTCAGGTGTGCACGACGTCGGGACTTCGTCCGTTACCTGGTCGAGCTCGTCCAGGTGCTTCGAGGGGAGCGGCCGAGCCGGTCGAGCTTGGTGACGACCAGCTGGTAGCCGGCGTGGTTGACGGACAGGCCGTCGCGTGTCCGACTGGGGTACACCCCAACACCACACGATCAACAAGCCACAGAAACGTCAGATTAGGGTCCTCGGCGCGATTTCTTGACGTGTGTCTGCTCGGTTCCTGGAGTCCAACCTGACATCTCGGGGTGTGGAAGGGGTCGGGGCGATGCGGGTCGGCTACGTCAGGGTCAGCAGCGTCGACCAGAACACGGTGCGGCAACTTGACGGGGTCGAGGTCGAGCGGATGTTCGTCGACAAGGCGTCCGGGAAGGACAGCGACCGGCCGAAGCTCGACGAGCTGCTCGCGTTCGTCCGCGACGGCGACTGAGGTGCCCCTTTTCTCCCGGACAGCCGCCCCAACTAGAATTATGGGCAGCACGGAAGGGGCGATAGTTGACACAGAAGCGCAGGAAATACTCGTCCGAGTTCAAGGACGAGGCGGTCAGGATGGTGATCGAGACCTCTCGTCCGATCGCCGATGTCGCACGTGAACTCGGGATCGTTGAGGGAACACTCGGAGTCTGGGTCGCCGCGTACCGGCGTGCCCACGCCGGCGAGGCGCCATCACCGGTCGCCGAGGAGAACGCACGGATACGCGAACTCGAACGGCGGAACCGTGAGCTGACCATGGAAAACGCGTTCTTGAAAAAAGCCGCGGCGTACTTCGCCAAGGATCATCGGTGAGCGACACGTTCGAGTTCATCGATGCGGAGTACGCCGCACGCACCACCGTGAACACCGCCACCCCGACGCCGTCCATCACGCAGATGTGCGCCTGGCTGAACGTCTCGCGTTCCGGTTTCTATGAATGGCGTGACCGCCCCGCCTCCGCGACCGCGACCCGCCGCGGCGAGCTCGCCGCCCTCGTGCAGCGGTCGTTCACCGCCTCCGACGGCACCTACGGCTACCGGCGCGTGCACGCCGACCTGTGTGCCTGGGGCCGCCCCTGCAGCCCCGAGCTCGTCCGTACCCTCATGCGCGAGCAGGGCCTGGAGCCGTGCCAGCCACGCCCCTGGCAGCACACCCTGACCGAGCAGGGCCAGGACCCCGCCGCGATCCCCGACCTGCTGCAGCGCGACTTCACCGCCGACGCCCCGGGCACCAAGATGGTCGGTGACATCACCTACATTCCCACCTGGGAAGGCTGGCTCTACCTCGCGACCGTCATCGACTGCCACACGAAAGCCGTCGTCGGCTGGGCTATGGACGAAAACTACAAGACCGGGCTCATCGACACCGCCATCACCATGGCCGCCCGTAATCAACAGCTCACCGACCAGGCAATGTTTCATTCGGACCGCGGAAGTAACACCGGATTCAACCGGTCGTCGCAACACCGTCTTCTTGAAGTGAGAATAGCTGGTGGTTCATCGCTTCGGTGGGGGTCTTCCAGTCGAGGGTCTTGCGGGGCCGGTCGTTGAGGGTCGAGGCGATCGTGACCAGTTCGTGGCGGGTCCAGCGAGACAGGTCGGTGCCCTTCGGGAAGTACTGGCGGAGCAGACCGTTGGTGTTCTCGTTCGTGCCGCGCTGCCAGGGGCTGCGCGGGTCGGCGAAGTAGACTCCCAGCCCCGTGCCGGCGGTCAGGGCGGCGTGCCCGGCCATCTCCTTCCCACGGTCCCAGGTCAGGGTCCGACGTAGCTGCTCCGGCAGCGCGGCAAGCGCCTGTGTGATCGCGTCCCGGACAGCGTCAGCGCCGCGGCCCGCCAGTGCCGGACCGTTCTTCACCGGGGGTTGACGCCCGTAACCGTCCATGCGGGGCAGGTGCAGCAGGACCGTGAACCGGGTGGTGCGCTCGACCAGTGTGCCGATCGCGGACCGGTTCAACCC
>NZ_ADGX01000291.1 GCF_000177675.1 Parafrankia sp. EUN1f | reverse complement strand
CCTCGACCAGCTCGCCCATGTCGTCGTCGCTGAGACCACAGAGTTTCTGTGCCTCGCCGAACAGCCTGTCGAGAGGCTTCGCGTTCTTCTTGGTGAGGAGCGCGAGGTCGGCGTCGGAGAACATCCGGGCACCGTCCTCGTCGACCGCGCACAGAATGATCAGTTTCGCCCTGGCATTACGCATGTTGACCTGGCGTGTCTTGCCCTTCTGCACCAGGCAGGACTGCTCGAACTGGTCGCGCTGCGCCCCGGAAATGGAACGCAGGCGGACCGTGCCACCCCACTCCGGGCACTCCACGTCGACCGACTTCCGGTCGTCGACAGCAAGGATCGCGTCACGAGTCAGCAGGCTCATCAGGTGTTAGCTCCCGAGTGCGGTGAGGTTCGGCTTGCCGCTGACCTTCCAGGCCGCGCTGCAAGCCATCTTGTCGTCGTACGGATATTCCGGCTCGAGCTTGGTGAGCACGAGGTTGACCTCCCAGGCCGTCTCCACGTCATCCGGGAACACGATCTGGAAGTGGCGAGGATCCTCGTCGTCGAAATCTTCCTGGAGCGCGTTGTGGGTGGCCTCGCCGATGTCGTAGTTCATATCGATCGAGACCTCACCACCGTCCTTGATCCCACCGATGAACTCCCGCCACTTGTCGGGCGAGCTGTGGGAGGTCATGTCGAGCGTCTCCCGCTCCATGCTGGGGCCGCTGATGTTGGTGACCTCGGCGATGGTCGTGAACGTTTCGATCGGAGTGGCGCCGTTGCCTCGGCGCAGCTGGGTGCCGAAGCCGTCCATGCCCATGTCAGACCTCCTGAATGATCATGCTGGTGATGCGGAACCGGAGCAGGTGATGGCGGATCCGCGGGTCAGGGTCGGGCAGCGCCTGGCCGAACTCGTACCTGGTGGAAATCCATTTCCGGCCGGGCATGGTCAGGCGCTGGTGGTCGAGTAGGGCCACGACGCGGTCGGCGATCTGGTTGCCGGTGAGGTAGCCGCGGGCCTCGGTCCAGATGTGGACGTCGAGGACGGCCTGCCGGCCGTAGCCGGAATGGGTATTGTCCGGGGTTTCGATCATCGGCCCGAGCGTGATGTACGGCCGGGCCGCGTCCTCGGGAACGTGGTCGAACACGCCGGTGATCATGCGATGCCCATCAGCGTCGGGTCGGCGGCGAGCCGTTCGTAGACGGCGCGCTGCACGACGTCGAACCCTGCCTCGGCGACGGGTGGGCGCCACGGGGTGGGGATGACGCCTCGGCCGCGCAGGTTCGCCGCGGCGGTTGCCGCGCCGGCCGCGGTCGTGGTCCGGCTGGCGGTTCCGGTGCCTCGGCTGGCGAGGGCTCCAGTGCCTGTCGCTTGGTGCAGGGTGGTCGCGGTCGCCGTGCCGAGCAGGATGCCGAGCGTGCCGGCCGCGTGGACGTGATGGCCGGCCTGGGTGGCGGTGGCGCCGGTGGTGTGGCTGTGGGAGCGAGCCCTGCCGGTGGGCCTGGCGGCCGCGTCGACCAGGCCGACCGCTCCGAGCTCGTCGGCGGCCGCGGTGGGGACGAGGCGGCCGGCCTGGACGCGGGAGGCCTGCTGCGCCGTGCTCGCGCCGGCGGCGGTCGTGATGCGCCCACCAGTTCCGGTTCCGCCCTCGGCCACGGCGGCCGTCGAGGTGATGGTCTTCTCCGCGGCCGCCTCGCCGGCGGCCGGTGTGGTGAGCGTGGCGGTCGCGGCCGCGGTGGCCTCGCGCGAGGTGGTGACGGTGCCGACGAGCAGCATCCGGACGGGCGTGCTCGTCGGCACCGTCCGGGCCGTGGACGTGAGGCCGGTGACGGACAGCGGGTCGGTGCCGGCCGCGGTCGCCATGGCGGCCAGGGTGCCCGCGCCGGAGAAGGTGGCCAGGCCGGTCGGTGACCCGGCCGCGGCCCGGGCCGCGGTGGGGACTCCGGTCAGGCTGAGGGGGCCAGCGGCCGTGGTGGCCGCGGCTCGGCTGGCGGTGGTGGTGCCGGTCGCCGCGGTGCGGCCGCTGGTGCTGGCCTGCCGGGTGACGTCCGCGGTCGCCTGGCCGCCCACATCCACGGGGCTGGCGGCCTGGCCCTCGACGTCGGCGACCTCACCAATGCCGAAGACGCCGAGGCCGAAGCGACCCAGGCCGAACGCTGGCATGGTCAGGCCACTTCGAGATCGTGCTCGTGGGCCATGTAGGCGACGAGGCCGGCGGCCTCCGCCGAGGCGAGGGCCCGGTTGAACACGGCGTAGTGCCGGAACATGCCGTTGAGGTAGTTCGCCGTGTTACCCGAGTTCGTTGCCATCCGGGTACCGGGCATCTGCGCTGATGCTCCGGTGCCGGTCGTGCCACGGGTCGTCAGCGAGCGGCTGTCCCAGTAGATCCGTGAGGAGCTGCCGTTGTAGACGACGACGATCACGTGCCAGGCCAGATCGGGCGATTCCCTCGAGTTCAGCTCACCGGCGGCGCCAGCGCCGACCTGCAGGATCGTCGGAGTGGTGCCGGCGTAGCAGTAGACGCCGTTGCGGCCGGTCCAGAGGTTCTGCGGGGTGGCGCCGTTGAGGCCGATCTGGACGACGGCGGCGATGGTGATCGGGACGGGGTAGCTGGCTGTCCAGGCGCCGGTGTCGAGGCTCTGCGAGCTGGCGGCCGCGAAGCTGACGGCGGGCAAGCCGTTGATCTGGTTGGTGAGGAACGTCGGCCGGTTGGTCCCGGACTGGGTCAGCGGCGCGGTTTCGGCGCCGGCCCGCGGCGCCCACGAGCTGACCGGGTCGTTGTTGGCCAGGCTCAGGCTGCTGGCGTCCCACCAGGACAGCAGGCCGGTGAGCTCGTCGGGTGCGGTGCGGGTCGGGGTGTGGATCCGCATGGCGGCGTGGCGAGGTGCGCGCAGCGCCTGCTCGGCGGCATCGGCGAGGTGGGCGTGCCCACGGTCGGTGGGGTGGGTCAGGTCGGTGTCGATCAGGTTCCAGTGGTCGGCGCTGGAAGACGCGGGGAAGTGGCTGGACAGGTCGCTGAACGCGATGTTCGCCGGGTCGTTGGCGGCGATCTCCTGCATCACGTCGAGGTAGGCGCGCCACGGGTAGGCCGGCGCGGTCGTGTCCAGCCTGCGATAGGTGCCGTCCAGCGCGATCGACGGCGGCGGGTAGGCGGCGGCCTTGATGTTCGTGCACAGGGTGGTGATGTTCGCGCCGGTGACGGCCGGGTCGACGCCGGTGGAGTAGTCGTTGCTGGCGAGCATGACGACGGCGAGGCCGGCGCCGAGTTGGGCGACCCGGGTGGGGATCGATCCGCCGGTGAAGTCGTTGGCGACGGCCCCTGATTTCCCGGACTGGTAGACCTGCACACCGGCCGCATAGTCCCCGATGTGGAAGTACGCCCCACTGATCACACAGGCACCGACCGCTGTGATCACGACGCTGTGGGAGCCGAGCGTCAGAGCGCTGGACGTCCAGGTGCCGTCGTGCCGGCCCGCGGACCCGGTGGTGTCCGGAGTGACGGTCGTCGCGCCGCCGCCATCGATGGCAACCGTGAACTGGCCGGCTCCCGGGCCCTGTTCGAACAGGACCGTGATCCGATCGCACGGGTTGACCGTGCGGCTCATCGTCGCGCCGATGGCGAGGGTCACGGACTGCAGGCCGAGGCCCAGGCCGTTGGTTCCGACCGTGCCCGAGGTCGTCCAGCCGCTGTCGACGCCGGCGACGTGCACCCCGCCGGCGACGCCGGCCGGGTTGTACCGGGCGTGCAGGAGGTCGCCCAACTTGTTGACGTAGCGGCGGTCCAGCGCGGTCGCGCCGACACCGGCCGTGGTGGAGCTGCCGATGCAGACGACCCGGGCCGGGGCGTACCACCTGCCCGCCAGCGCGGCCCGCCACGAGCGCAGCGCCTGCAGCCCCCGGGGGGCCTCGACCTCGGCGTCGAACGCGCCGAACGCGCCGACGATCTCCCCACCCCAGATGTCGGGCGGGAGGGTCGACAGCGCCGGCAGCTCGTAGTCGACCATCGTCAGCCAGCGAGGGACAGCGTCAGCGCGTTCACGTTGATCGTGCCGGCCGCGTCGAACGTCTCCACCCTGATCCGCTGGAGCAGGCCGGCGCCGGCCGCGGTGATGTCGACCGCGGAGCCGCCCTGCGTGGTCGACAGCTGCAGGGTGTCCGTCGCCGCGTTGATCACCCAGTAGATGGCGCCGATGGTGAGACCGGTCGGAACAGCGCCGCTCACCCCGGGCAGGATCGTGACGCGCTGGCCGTTGCTGTACCCATGCCCGGGGCAGGTCAGGGTGTCCGTGGTCGCCGCGGTGAACGCCTGCGCGGCCGCGCCCCCGCTGTTCGGGAGCATGCCGCGGAACGTCCCGCCCGTGACCGCGGACCACAGGCCCAGCCAGGACACCGTGCTGCCGGCCGGCATCGCCAGGCTCTCGGCGCCGTTCATCGCGACGACCGCGCTGGTGGCCGCGTCCCAGGCGAGGCCCTGCCGGGCGCTGCTGGATTCGTTGCCGCCGATCGAGCTGTAGCCGCTGTGGGCGGAGAGGTAGCCGAGCATCGTGGCTGCCTCGTCCAGAGCGGCGTTCTTCACCGCGTCCGTCAAGATCGTCACAGGGTC
>NZ_ADGX01000292.1 GCF_000177675.1 Parafrankia sp. EUN1f | reverse complement strand
CGGCCCACCCGGCATCGGGAAGACCCACCTGGCCATCGGCCTCGGCGTCAAGGCCGCCCAGGCCGGCTGTTCGGTCCTGTTCGACACCGCCAACAACTGGATCACCCGGCTCGCCGCCGCACACCAGGCCGGACACCTCGACACCGAACTCAAGAAGATCCGCCGCTACAAGCTGATCATCATCGATGAGGTCGGCTACATCCCCTTCGACCAGGACGCCGCCAACCTGTTCTTCCAACTCGTCGCCTCCCGCTACGAACAGGGCTCGATCCTCGTCACCTCGAACCTGCCGTTCGGCCGCTGGGGCGAGACCTTCTCCGACGACGTCGTCGCCGCAGCCATGATCGACCGGCTCGTCCACCACGCCGAGGTCCTCACCCTCACCGGCGACTCCTACCGCACCCGAGCCCGCCGCGACCTGCTCGCCAAAGACCGCCCCAACCGCGACTAACCTGACCACCGGGTGCGCCGATTTACCTCGGCAAGAACCGTTCAGTTTTCGCTCGGCGTCAACAGGGTCGTTCCGGGCGGCCTGGCCGATCCGGTCGGCGGCCTCGTGGTCCATCGGAGTCGACTTACCCATGACAGCTCCCTGTGATCTTGAATCAAGCCCCGGTATCGCCACGGAGCGGGCGGCCGGGCCACGATCGGCATAGCCCGGTGGATGCGCAGGGGCGTGTGCCAGCTCATGGTCGTCCGCTGGTGAGGACCAGCGTGGTGGCACCGCCTGAGCGGCCGGGTCGGTGGTCAGGCGCCGGCTGCCGCCACGAAGGCCTAGGCGGGAGTGCCACCGCCCCTGTAAGCCGGTACTTCCAGGTGTCACGAGATGGCGTTAGACCTGGTCAACCAGCCATCGCTCTCCTTACCCGGGCCAGCGCAGCTAAGGCGGGATCCGTCGCTGCCTCGGTTGGATTCGACCCTGAGAGAACCAGCGAGGCACCGGCGATGCCGAGCAGGCAGCCCGCCCCTCCGCAACGGTCGACTTGTAATTTCCGCTTTCGGGGTTCGACGGGCACCCGGAGCCGCGCGGCCTGCGCCGGCGGGCGTGGGGTGGGTCTGTCGCAGCCGACCATGGTCTGCCGGGCCCTGCGGGGACGACACCGGCTGCCCGTTAGGGTGATCCCAGACGATTACGCCGGATCCGGGGGGTTGTGTACGGTGACCGATGCCGAGGCCGGTACGTCCAGCCTGAAGCCGTGGCTCGCGGGGCGGCGAGCGCCCATCAACCCGGTTGATCTGAAGGTGGACGTTCCGCACACCGCCCGCATGTACGACTACTACCTGGGTGGTAAGGACAACTTTCCCGCCGACCGGCAGGCGGCGGAGCAGACGCTCGCGGTGTTCCCGCACGCCCGGGTCAGCGCGCGGCAGAACCGTGCGTTCCTGCACCGGGTGACCCGGTTCCTCGCCCAGGAGACGGGGGTCCGCCAGTTCCTGGACGTGGGCACGGGTATCCCGACGTCGCCGAACCTGCACGAGGTCGCGCAGGGCATCGACCCGGGCTGCCGGGTGGTCTATGCCGACAACGATCCGATCGTGCTCTCTCACGCGCGTGCTCTGCTCACCGGTACCGGTGAGGGTCGTACGGCCTATCTGGATGCCGATCTGCGGGAACCTGAGAAGATTCTCGAGTCGGCCGAGCTTCGTGACACGTTGGACCTGACCCGCCCTGTCGCCCTGTCTGTGATCGCGCTGCTGCACTTCATCCCGGACTCTGATGACCCGTACGGCATCGTCCGCCGGTATCTCGACGTGCTTCCGGCCGGTAGCTACCTGGCGCTGACCCACGTCACCCCTGACTTCGCACCCGACGACGTCGGGCGTGCCGTCGAGGTCTACCGGGGCCAGGGCATCCCCGCCGCGGCCCGCACCCGCGGCGAGGTCGAGGGTTTCTTCGACGGCCTGGACCTCGTCGACCCGGGGGTGCAGTCCGTGCACCGCTGGCGGCCCGACGACAGCGGCCTGGATGGCCTGACCGACGCCGAAGTCAACGTGTACGGAGCCCTCGCACGTATCCCCTGAGCGCGGTCCCCGTCGTGGCCTTCACACCCGATGGGTCGAGCATCTTCACGGCGGCGCCGGGTGATCGGCCTGGCTCGGGCTGTGGGGCGTGCGGGAACGACGCCGTCGACTAGCATTATTGCGACCGGCTGCTATCTCCCTGCCCGGTGGGCCCGGCTGCCGAGATGGATAGTTGATCGGTGCGAGGTCGAGGACGTGGCGACACGGAGCAGGCTCACGAAGGCCGCGTGACCGGTCGGGGGAGAGGAGCGGGCGGGACATCATGAGCCCAGCGAACGGCGATGATCGTTATCGTTCCTGTCCGTCATGGTGCCAGGAGCCGGCCGGGCACCTGAGACCTGAGCCCGACGGTCCGGGCGGCCATCACATTGCCGAGATCGCCCGCCTTGATCTCCCTGAAAGAGAAGGGATACGGGAGGATCCTCTGGAGGTCGTGGTGAGGATCGAGCAGTACGTGACCTACGCCGCCGCATGCCCTCCTGTGATCACGTGTGGAAGTAGCTACATCGACGAGCCCGATCGTGAAGGCCTTACCGCTGACGAGGTGGAGGACCTCGTAGGAGCGCTCCAGCGGGCGATAGCGACGTTGCGGGCTGGATCGGACGGGCCCGGTTTCGCCGTCTGACGGTGTCCAACCCGGACGCTTCCTCCTGTGGGCATCCGTTCACGACGGTCACCACGGCACGAGGATCGGGTGTCCGCGGCGCCGCCAGGGCCGACGGCGGCGCCGTGGGTGTGAGTAGGACGCTGAAGCCGGCACGCCGGTGTCACCGAGTCGTGAGCACCCGCGGCGGGGAGTACGCCGGATCTGCCTCGAGTTGGCATGCAGGAACTTGGTGATGGTGCCGTCGTGGGCGATGGTGCGGCGGGTGCCGCACGGAGCCCCGACAGCCGGACCAGACGGCCGTGACCGCGAGAGCGAACGATTCCTGCACCCGATGATCACAGTGGGCCAGTTCGCCGAAGGCGCGCTTGTCAGTGAGTTCGGCGACGTAGGCGTCCGCCCTCGGCTTCCCACGCGACCGCGAGCCTTCACCGGGGTGCCGGTACAAGCGACGTCCCCCGCTCGACGCCACCGCTGACTCGTCCGATCGCCGAAGGTGCCCGCTGAGCGGCCCCGTCGATGGGAACACCAGTACATGCCGCGTCGAGGTCCGCCACGCGGCTTGCCGAGAAGCGGAAGGAGCTCGGTTGATGAGAGCCATCGTTCGGGTCGCCCGGCACCGCGACATCACGCCGCGCGACTGCGAGTACATCCATACGAAGCCGCGGGTCGGGGACGTCGCCCGCCTGGTCGTGGCCACGGCGCGGGGACAGCCGGACTGCGCCGGAGTTGCCCGCATCGTCCATGTCTCCCCAGAAGGGGACTTCATCACGGTGGACGGCATGCTGCCTGCCGGGGAGCCCGGCGAGCAGAGCATGGATTTCATCGCTCCCGCCGCTTTTCGGGACGTCAACCAGTTCCTCGCCGCTACGAGTGGGGAGGTGCTGCCGTCGGCTCGCCTCTGCGAGCTGGAGCGGAAGCACATGACCGTCGCGGCTCGAACCCGGCTGCACACAGTCCGGTGACGAGCCCCGGAGCGCTCCGCGGTGGCGGTAGCGGGCGCCCTGGGCTTGCCGACAAGGCCGGCGGAAGGCCCGCTCACGGGAAGACCGAGCTCCACAGTCCGGGTCGGCCAGCATGCTCAACCCGCCACCGGGCGCTCTTCGCGACCACAGACCCGTTCTCTCCAGCAACAAAGGCACGGTCCGCCCCGCGCACCCGGCGAGTCGGGCGCCTTCACCGACGGGCGCCGACGAGTTCATCCAGTAACCGCCGACACCGCCCGACCCTCACCCGTTCGCCGCTTGCCCGGCACATCCCTCCCAGGGCAGGCCGGGCCAACTCTCCCAGGTCCACAGTCGGCTACACATTGTGATCGATACCTTCGACGTCCGATAACAGCTGGTATGCCTGTTATGTCGAGGAGGTATCGGGCGCGTGTGTGCGCATTGTGTGCGCGGATGTCCCGGTACGTCGCGACACGTTCCGGCACGTTCCGACACCAGAACCGCCCCGACCTCGGATTTTCCGGCACGGACCGGCATTCTCCGATACGCTCCGATACGCGGGTATCCGTCTTGTAATCGAGCGGTTAGGGGTTCGAGTCACCTCGCCGGCTCCAAGCGGATGGCGCCTGACCTGCAGTTATGAAAAGTTGGAGATCATTCACTCGAGATCGAAATATGTGTGTGGGCGCGGTGTGAGCGCATTCGTATTCTGTGCAGGGAACGATCTTGAGTGGGTACCCTCTCCGGGTGCCTGGGACCGGGAACTGCGGTCGCAGCGCCACCCCGACGGCGATTATGCTGCGTCATGTGACTCCGGCTGGTTTCGGCTCCGGGGTTGTCTGGCTCCTGGGAGCTCGCGCGTAGCGCGAGCTCCATATGTCCCGTCGATGGTGGGTGACGCCTCGTGCCGGCGCGTTCTTGGCGGCCGTTGCTCTTTCCTCGCGGTGGTTCCTTGGTTCCGGGGAGCCCTTGGCGTTCGAGCGGCTGCC
>NZ_ADGX01000293.1 GCF_000177675.1 Parafrankia sp. EUN1f | reverse complement strand
TCACCCGGCAGGAGCGCGTCAACTCAGGCTTCGGCGCCGCCTCGACCGCGGCCCAGATCATCGCCGGTATCGATCTGACCGGCCGGTCGGCGATCGTGACCGGCGGCTACTCGGGCCTTGGCCGGGAGACGGTGCGCACGCTGCGGGCCGCCGGAGCGGAGGTCGTCGTCCCGGCACGGGACGTACCCAGAGCCCACCGCGCCCTCGACACGATCGAGGGCGTCCAGGTGTGGCCGATGGATCTACTCGACCCGGCGTCCATCGACGCCTTCGCACGGCGATTCCTCGCGACCGGGCGGGCCCTGCACCTGCTGGTGAACAGCGCCGGCATCATGGCGAACCCGCTGACCCGGGATACGCGGGGCTTCGAATCCCAGTTCGCGACGAACCACCTCGGCCACTTTGAGCTCACCGCACGGCTGTGGCCCGCCCTCGCCGCGGCGGGCGGGGCTCGGGTGGTGCAGGTCTCCTCCCTGGGCCACCCCCTTCATGACGTAGACGATCGACGAGACGGGGCTGAGTGACGCCCTGCGGCTCACCGGTGTCGTGCCCTATGCCGTGGATCCCGCGAACGCGGACCAGCTCTGGACATTGAGTGAGCAGCTGGTCGGTCTGAGCTTTCCCCAGCCCGGCGATCGGTTATCGGACGCCGGCGATGGCCGGCGGGACGGGCACGCGCAGGTGCGCCAGGAGATCGGCCAGTTTCTGGTCCAGTTCCAGGCCGACCTGGGTGATGTCGAGATCACCGAGGCTCGCGAAAAGCGAGCTTGGCTGGTCGATGGTCAGGCAGGTCAACGGGCCGTGCTGGTCGCGCTCGCCGCTCTCGCCTCGCTCGCCGTCGTAGATCGCCAGCCGCAGCGGTGCGTACAGAAGCGCCGCCGGGTCATGGCGGTACATCCGCTCGGCGATCACATGGTTGCCCATGAGGTACTCGACGCAGCGCCGGGTGCCGCCCGCGAGCCGCATCAGCGCGGAGGCGTCCAGACTCCAGTAGATCATGAAGCTGTGCGGGGCGTTCTCCGCCGTCAGCCGGGAGACGTCCGCCCAGGAGGCATCTTCTCGGTCCAGCTCGTCGAACCGGGCGGCGTCGAATCGAGGAACAGCACGTTCGAAACGCTCCCGGAAACGGTCGAATGGCTCGTCGACGGTAACAGTCAACCGGCAGGCCTCATAGCTGGTCGTTGTCACACCGGCTGCGGCCATTGTCATTTCCTGTGCACTCATGAATCCCCCCGACCGCACCTGGACAGCTGGGCAATCCATCGTCAGCGGATGCCCGGGCGATCGCAACCCGCCCGGGTGGCAGCGAGCGCGAGCAGGTCAGGGACCGGGTGGTCACCGTCGTCCTCAGCGGTCTCCCGCAGGACGAGCCCCGCGCCGGTCAGCGCGTTCAGCAGCACGGGCAGGGGGACGTTGACCACCCCGACCCTGGCGCGGATCCCGTCCCCGAGAAGGGGGTGCGCTTCGACCCGCTGATGGACGCGGTAACCCGCGTGGACGACGCAGGATCCCCGGCTGTCGCGTTCGACGAAAACGCCGCCGAAGCACGGGTGCGCGGCGACCACCACCAGACGTCCGCCGGGGCGCAGCACCCGGTGGGCTTCGGTGAAGACGGGAAGCAGGTCATCGAAGTCCGTGGTCGTCATGACGGTGGCGGCAGCATCTACGGACTGGTCGGCGATCGGCAGCCGGTCGGCGCTGGCTACCACCGCCGCGATGCGCCGCCGGCGGGCGAGGGCGACCTGGCGCGCGGAGATGTCGACGCCGATCACGCGCCAGCCCAGGCCGGTCAGTGCGGGAACATGCACACCGCCGCCGCAGCCGAGGTCAAGGCAAAGACGGTCCTGGCCGGAGCCGAGGAGTCGGGTCAGCAGGCGGTCTGCCGCGCGGGCGACCGGTTGGCCCGTTCCCCGGGTCGCGTAGACGTCGTACCAGTCGGCGAAGTCGTCGTAGCGCTGTCGCATGCGACAACCCGATCAGAGATCGCGGTGCCCGCCAACCGATTTCTTCTTCGGCGGCCGGTCCGATCGGTGCGGTGGCGGTGGCGGTGGCGGTGGATGGTTGGGCGGGGCACGACGTTTCCCGAGCACGACAGGTGGTGTGCCCACATCCGGGCACACCACCTGCCTGAGGTACCGGTACTGATTCAGAGGAGATCAGAGGACTGTGAGGGTCACGTTCAGAACCTGCCCGACAACCGGGCGGTACATGGTGAAGTTCGTCGAACGGTAGGTTCTGTTACCGGCGATGTCGCAGCGCACCTGAGCGGTCGCGATGCTGGGGAGCTGCGGGTTACCGAATACCACCGAGAACCGGCCGCCGACGCCGACGGAGGCACCGTGCGACTCGCCACCACCGGTGATCAGAAGTGATTCGGCCGAACCGACCTGACACCGCACCGTGCCGGTGACCGTCAGCGGATTGTTTATCGTTCCCGCGGTCGCCGGTGTCATGGGAACAACGGCCAGCGTCGCGCCCGCCCCGACCACCAGGCCCAGTGCCCTGATTCTCGAAAGTCCTCGCATGACGCACCCCCAACGCTCACACCAGAATGATGGCGCGTGCGGCTCGGTATACCCGGCCCCGGAATATTCACACGCCGGCGCCACTAGAATGCCGGATGGCGACCATTCGGTCGGAGGCCGACTGCGCAGGCCGGCCGACAGCCGCCCAGACCCGGATAATCCGACAAAATCCTCCACCCTTGCTCGGCAGCAGCTAATCCTGAAGCTCGGGATTTTGCCACACGCTCCAGAACGACCAGAATCCCCAGGTCTTCGAGCCACGGCTACGGGCTGCCGAGTGCTGTTGCTACGCGGGCGCTTCCGGGCCGGCGTCGGCACGGTCCGCCGTAGACATCGGTCCGCCGTTGGCGTCGGTCCACGTGGCGTGCGAGCATTCTCGCCTCCGAGCTCCGGACGTCACCGCGACCATCGCCACCGCCGCTTTGTCCGGGACGTCCCCGATTCATGGGGGCCCATTATCCGATGAGTGGCGAGTCGACCGTTCATGACGTGACCTACCAGTTGCTGCGATCGCTGGGGATAACGACCGTCTTCGGTAATCCGGGCTCGACCGAGCAGACCTTCCTCCAGGACTTCCCGAGCGATTTCACCTACGTCCTCGGCCTGCAGGAGGCGTCCGTCATGGCCATGGCGGACGCGTTTGCGCAGGTAACGCGGCGGCCGGCCCTGGTGAACCTGCACTCATCGGCGGGTGTCGGGCACTCCATCGGAAACCTCGTGTCGGCCTTCGACGCGCATACCCCACTCATCGTGACGGCCGGCCAGCAGCATCGCGAAATGGTGATCGGCGAGCCCTTCCTGAGCAACCGTGAGGCGACGAACCTGCCCAGGCCCTGGGTGAAGTGGTCCTACGAGCCGGCCCGCGCGCAGGATGTCCCCGAGGCGTTCATGCGCGCCTGCGCGATCGCGACCCAGCCCCCGGCGGGGCCGGTCTTCCTATCCATTCCGCTCGACGACTGGAACGCCCCGATGACGGGGCCGGCCGTGGTCCGCAGTGTGAGCACGGTGTGCGCGCCGGAAACCGAGCGCCTGCGTGGTTTCGCCCGACGCATCCGGGCGAGCCAGCGCCCGGTTCTGGTGTTCGGGCCCGAGGTGGACCGTTCCGGTGGCTGGCATGCCGCCATCGCACTGGCCGAGAACCTGGGTGTGCCGGTCTTCGGCGCGGCCCTGCCCGACCGCGTCTCCTTCCCGGAGGATCACCCGCTTTTCCAGGGTCGGCTGGGCATGTCACAGAAATCCGTCAGTGACCGGCTCACCGGGTACGACCTTGTTGTCGTCATCGGCGCGGCGGTCTTCCGCTATTACCCCCATGTACCCGGCGACATCCTGCCGGCGGGGACCGAGCTGCTGCACATCACCGGCGATCCGGCCGTCGCCGGGGCGGCGCGGGTCGGCGACAGTGTTCTCGGTGACGCTCGGCTCGCCATCGAGCTTCTCACCGAGCTGCTGGACGCCGAAGCGGCCCACTCTCCGCGGCGCCCCCAGCACCAGCATCCCCATCCCCAGCCCCAGCACGTCGAGCACGTCCAGCACCAGCAGCCGCCGCAAACCCGGTTCCAAGCACGGGCCCAGCCGCGGCCACCGCGGCACGCACCGGATCGGCCGGAGACCGCAGGCGGCCCGCTCTGCGCGGACGAGGTGCACGCGGTCATCAACGCCAGCCGCCCGCGAAACGCGGCGCTCGTCTACGAATCGACGTCCACCATCGGCGAACAGGTCGAATGGCTACCGGTGATCGAGCCCGCCTCGTTCTTCGCGAACGCCAGCGGAGGCCTCGGCTGGGCGGTTCCCGCCGCCGTCGGGGTGGCCCTCGGTGATCGGGATCGCGGGGTCCACCGCCCGGTCATCGGCATCATCGGCGACGGGGCCTTCCAGTACTCCGTGCAGGCGTTGTGGACGGCGACGCAGCACTCGCTGCCGATCGTCTTCGTCGTCCTGCGACACGAGTATTCGATCCTCAAGTCGTTCGCGGAGCTGGAGCGCACGGCCGGCGT
>NZ_ADGX01000294.1 GCF_000177675.1 Parafrankia sp. EUN1f | reverse complement strand
CCCCCCCTCTCCCGCTACCACGCCCGGCCCGCCGGAGACGACCGGCCACTGGTCACCACCAGCATCGCGACCGTGACCACCGAGACTCCACCCCCCAGCCACCCCCGCCACACCCGCGGCCAGCCACCGCAACCGGACACCACCCCGGCAAGCCACCCCGGCGCTCACCCGGCCCGCCGTGCCACCACCGGACACCGACCCGACAGCACCGGACCAGCCATCCCACCGCCCGGCACCCACCGCGACCGACGTCCTGGACCTCCTGCGCGGCGATCCTCACCGCGCCTGGCACAGCCGGGACATCGCCCGGATCCTCCACGTCACGAACATCAACAGCTTCCGCACCCGGATGTCGCAGTGGGCCCGCCAGGGGCTCCTCCACAAGACCGACCGAGCGACCTACACCCTGACCTCAACACCCTTGACAGCAACCGAGATCACTTAACTACGCGGCCTTGGAGCAAGACTGGAGGATTTTGGTCGCCGGAGAGCCTGTAACAAAATGGCGCCGACCAAGATCGGTAGTCAGGTGCACACGGCTGAGATCTCCGCTGACGGACGAACGTGGGCTGCCAGGTCAAAGTTGGTGGCCCGGATCGGCCACTTCTCGGCATTTTGCGACGGGCTCCGGAACGACCAAGATCCTCTGATCTTCGCGACGGTGGCTTCGAGGCTCAGCTGCTGTCGAGCAAGACCTGAGGATCGTGGTCGTCAGAACGACCTGAATCCTCAGGTTCTCGCCAGGTGGAGGCATGAGGCCGGCGGCAGGTAGCCGGCCGCTGATCGGCGGAGCGTCAGCCGTTCTTCTTGGCGGCTGCCACCGCGGCCTTCAGCCCGTCCGGGGTCAGCTGGTCCGCGGAGAGCTGCTTGGAGTCGACCAGCACGGTGGGTGTGGAGGTCACACCGGCCCGGGAGGCGTTCTCGTCAACCTTCGCGACATAGCCTTCGTACGTTCCGTTCCGGACGGCGTCCACGAACGCCGTCGAGGTGAGGCCGACCGAGGCGCCCTTCTCGATCAGGGTGTCGTTCTGGTAGCCGTCGGTGTGCTCGGTGGGCTGGTCGGCGAACAGGGCGTCGTGGAACGGCTTGAACTTGTTCTCGTCAGCCGCCGCGGACGCGGCGTTCGCGGCCCGGACCGACTCGGGCCCGAGGAACGACATCAGGTGGTAGTTGACCTTGATGTCGCCCGCGTCGATGAGGTCGCTGATCGTCGAGCCGGTGGTCTTCTCCAACTGGCCGCAGGCCGGGCACTGGAAGTCCTCGTAGATGTCGACGGTGACGGGGGCGCTGGCCTGCCCGACCACGATGGATTTGTCGGGGCCGGTGGCTGTCGACGGCAGCACCACCGGTTTCGATTCCTCCCGCGAGCTCTGGACCGCGAAGCCGATCACGGCGGCCAGGATGAGCAGGCCCGCGACGACGGAGCCGATGATGAGCTGGCGCCGTCGTCGCTCCTTCGCGGCCTCGGCGCGCCGCGCGGCCGCGACCCGCTCGCGGCGCTCCGCGGCGCTCACGCTCGCCGGGCGCTTGCCGGTCGGGCCGTCACCTGCCGGATCGCTGCCTGCCATCAGTCCTCCCGAACCTGGTCATCCTCGTCGTCGAGGGGCGGATGTGACGTCCTGTCGAGGAGCCGGTCGACCGTGAGGAAGCCGTCCGGCCAGCGGGCCAGCAACAGGCTCGCCAGCAGGAGCGCGCTGTCGCGAACGATCTCCTCGGTGTAGTGGGTCGGTGCCTCGGCGGTGAGGTCGCCGCCGGTGGAGAAGCAGCCACAGTCGATGCGCAGGCCACGGGCCGCCGCCGACGAGATGGCGGCGATGTAGACGGCGAACAGCGCGGCCGACACGAACGCGCCCAGCCGGACGGTGAGCCCGACGATCAGCAGCACACCCAGTGCGATCTCGACGAAGGGCACGGCGTAGGCCACCGGATGGACGAGAGACTCGGGCAGGATCCGGAAGGCACGGACCGAGCGCACCATGCCGTCAGGGTCGTCGACCTTGAGGAGTCCGGCGACGAGCCAGACCGCACCCAGCCCCACCCGCAGGACCGTGGAGAACAGTCGGAGCAGCAGCCGGTTGCGTTGCTGGCGGGGGCGGTGACGAGGCTCATCCGGTGGCCACCGGAGTCGGCCTGGCCGCTGCCGCTGCCGCCGTCGCTGCCGCCGCTGTTGCCGCCGCTGTTGCCGGGGCCGCGGAGCTGGTGGCCGCCGCCGTGCCGGTGGGCGTGGAAGCAGTGGTGCCGGTGGGCCTCGACGTGGCCTTCGGGGCGTCAGTCGGGCTCGCCGTGCTTCCCGTGCTCGTGGCCGCGTCGTCGTCGGTGCCGGCGGTGGTCCCGGTCTTCTCCGCGGTCAGGACGGGCAGGTCCGCGATGTAGTCGGCGACGGCTGTCCCCGCCAGGTAGAGCACCCGCGCCCGGTTGTCACGGCCGAAGGCGATGACCTGGCTGCCATGCGTCACGAGGACGGATCCGTCCGCCTGGACCTCCGGCGCCTCCAGCGGGACGCCGACCGACTCCGCCACGTTCTGGACCTTCGCGAACGGCCCGCGGACGCCGATGAAGGCCGAGTCGAACCCCTTCAGCCAACGGTCGAGGACCTCACCGGTGTCCCGCTCCGGGTCGGTGCTGACGAAGACGACGGAGACCTGGTCCCGGACGGACCGGTCGATCTCGCTCAGCGCCGCGGCGATGTCGGCCATGGTGGTCGGACAGACGTCCGGGCACATCGTGTAGCCGAAGAAAAGCAGAGTGATCTTCCCTTGTGTTCGGGTGCGAAGGTCGAACGGGCGGCCGTCGGTGTCGGTCAGGTCGAGAGCCGGCTTCGCGAAGCGTTCTGTTGGGACAACGCCGTGTAGCCCGTCGCCGGTTCCGCCGGCGTCGACGATCGTCACCCCTGTGCCGTCCCCACCGCTGGAACATGCGCCGAGTGTCGCGCCGAGGCTCACGGCGAGCCCGAGGGCCAGAGCCGCCCGAACCCGGCCAGGACGTCCCGTGCCGTGCCGGGCCTTTCGCCGGGGGCCCGGTGAATGCCCGGCGCGGGCCGCGGCCGTGGCCTCCTCGTCGGCCGTGAGGGCGGTTGCGGATGTCGTCTTGCTGGAGGTGAGCACCTGACTCCTACGAAGAGCAGTGGGTGGGAGGCGCCGTCCGTGCGGGCGCGGCGGTGCTGTGCCGGCGACGACGGCCAGGGCTGACCTGACATCGCGGGCATGACCGATCGGCGCCCGGCCGGCACGGCTGGGCGGAACGCGGGGCTGGCCGCGGGCAGGGCCGGGCGGTAGGCGGGGCTGGCCGCGGGCAGGGCCGAGGGGTAGGCGGGGCTACCGCGGGCAGGGCCGGGCGGCTGTGAGGGCTGTGAACCCGGCGACCGGGGGCCCGCGCGAGGCGACCGCGGCCCAGGGGCGTTCCAGGACACGCGGCCCGCGCAGTGCGGGCGCTCGGACGACCCGTCGTCTGGTCAGGGTCGGGGCGTGGGCCGCGCGCAACGTGGGGAGCCGCGAACCGAGGATCCGGCAGGCGGCGGCGACGGCCCGGACGCCGTGACGGGCCCACCAGAAGACCACGGCGGCGGCCAGGCTGTGCGCTAGGAGAACCGCCGGTCCGAGGCTGTGCAGGTGCAGGGCCCCGAGATGCGCCGGGCCGAGGCGTGCAGCGCCGGCCGCCGCGGTCGTGGAGGTCGTGGCGATCAGGGATCCCGGCGGGCGGCCCGCGAGAGCCGTCGCGCGTAGCTGGGAGGCGTCGAACCAGGGCGCGCCGCCGGCCGCGGCGGCCCGCTCGGCCCCGCACAACAGCCCGGCCAGCTGGCCGGCCGGCGCTCGCGTCGGCCTGGCCGTGAAGGCCGCGTGCAGCATCACCTGCACAGCCAGCAGCCCGGCAACGGAGCCGACGGCACCGAGCGCAGGCCGACCCGTCGAGGCGCGCGCCGACCACCACGTGCCGTCAAGGCCCTGCAGCCGAACGCCCTGCGGTCGAACGGCCCGCGGTCGAACGGCCCGCGGACGAAGGAGGTCCGCTGCGGCACGCAGAACAGCAAGCATGAGCAGGACGAGCAGCACACGGCCCGCTGCCGGGCCCGTGGAACGTGCGGTCGGCAGGTGGGCGAGCAGTGCCAGCGCGACCGTCGGCACGGCGAAGCCCAGCCCGCGCCGCGCCGCTGCTCCGAGCCGGCCCAGCCCCGGGGACCGTGCGAGGCCGGTGTACCGCCCCTCGCACCGCCTGACTCGCACCACGTAAGCCTATTGCCGAGCCCGGTACGGCTGGCCTGGGCGAGGGGGCGGTGCTGGCCCGAGGACGCGGCGCGGGCGGTGCGGCGCGGGCGGTGCGGGGCAGGCGGTGCGGGG
>NZ_ADGX01000295.1 GCF_000177675.1 Parafrankia sp. EUN1f | reverse complement strand
GGTCACGCCATTCGTAGAAGCCGGAACGGGAGACGTCGAGCCAGGCGCACATCTGGATGATGGACGGCGTCGGTGTGCCAGCATTCGCGGTGGTGCGGGCGGCGTACTCCGCATCGATGAACTCGAACGTGTCGCTCACCGATGATCCTTGGCGAAGTACGCCGCGGCTTTTTTCAGGAACTCGTTTTCCATGCGCAGCTCGCGGTTCTGCCGCTCGAGTTCGCGGAGCCGGGCACTTTCGTCGGCGGTCGCCGGCGGGGCCTCACCGGCATGGGCACGCCGGTAGGTGGCGACCCAGCTCCCTAGGGTTCCTTCCAGGATGCCCAATTCCTGTGCGACATCGGAGATCGGACGGGATGTCTCGATCACCATCCGCACGGCTTCTTCCTTGAACTCAAGCGTGAACTTTCTTCGCTTCTGCGTCAACTATCATTCCTTCCGGCCTGTCCCCTATTCTAGTAGGGGCCACTGTCCGGAAGAAAAAGGGCACCTCACAATCCCTCGTAGGGGCGATGAGGACTTCCAGGCATTCCAGACCGCACGCATACAGGTAATGTTGCAATCCCTCGTAGGGGCGATGAGGACGTCTAGCCGGCCGGAAGGTATCGCAGTATACGGGACGTTGCAATCCCTCGTAGGGGCGATGAGGACGACCGCCCCCGAGGTGCTCGGTCACGCGGTCCGCGTCATGTTGCAATCCCTCGTAGGGGCGATGAGGACCACGCCGCGCTCGCCGAGATCGGCAGCCGGATCCGGTTGCAATCCCTCGTAGGGGCGATGAGGACCTTGACCCTGGCTTAATCTCAGTGCCATAAACGGGTTGCAATCCCTCGTAGGGGCGATGAGGACGGGTGGCCTGGTGGGCCGCCCAGGCGAGGTCTTCCTGTTGCAATCCCTCGTAGGGGCGATGAGGACGCGCCACCCCGCTACCGGCCGGGCGCCGGTAGTCCAGTTGCAATCCCTCGTAGGGGCGATGAGGACCTGGCATGCGGCGACTCAGGAGGTACTGCACGCCCTGTTGCAATCCCTCGTAGGGGCGATGAGGACGGGAGAACGGATGCAGGTGAACCGCATCCGCACCCGGTTGCAATCCCTCGTAGGGGCGATGAGGACGAGATCCGCGGCGATCAGGTTGTCCCCGGGTTCACGCTGTTGCAATCCCTCGTAGGGGCGATGAGGACATCACGGTTACCTTCGCGGCTGCCGGCGGCTCATTCGGTTGCAATCCCTCGTAGGGGCGATGAGGACCCTGGCGGGCCGGGTTCACCGCGGCGATGAACCGGTGTTGCAATCCCTCGTAGGGGCGATGAGGACCCCCCGTGCGAAGGTTAACAACGCCAACGGAAATAGAGAGTTGCAATCCCTCGTAGGGGCGATGAGGACCGGGGCCATCAGCCCTCACCTCGGGCGGCGCGGTGCGGTTGCAATCCCTCGTAGGGGCGATGAGGACCGTCGCCGTCGACGTCACTGGCGACGACCCCAGGCAGGTTGCAATCCCTCGTAGGGGCGATGAGGACCGGGCGGCCACCATCATCAGATCGGCCAGCTCGTCAAGTTGCAATCCCTCGTAGGGGCGATGAGGACCCTCCACGCAGGCGTCAGCCGAGACGTGATACCCGTTGCAATCCCTCGTAGGGGCGATGAGGACCCACCCTTTGCGGGCTTCCTGGCGTCATCGCACTGAAGTTGCAATCCCTCGTAGGGGCGATGAGGACCTTGATCAGCCCGAGGGTGCAAGCAGCGTTGCAAGTTGTTGCAATCCCTCGTAGGGGCGATGAGGACCTGCCGAGGCAACCGCCCGCCCGCCCACAGTGCGCGTTGCAATCCCTCGTAGGGGCGATGAGGACCGCGGGACGTCACCGTGTCCGGGGCGAGGAGCGCGTGCTGTTGCAATCCCTCGTAGGGGCGATGAGGACCCCGAGTATAAACGCGCAGGTGAGACGGCGTGTCGCAGCTGCGCTGGAGGCTCGTTTTGCAGCGAACCTCCGGTCTGACATCAACATCTCCGAGATCGCCGTACTGGTGGGCCGACGCTGGCGAAGCGGCCGGTCGCGAGGTCGCCGTTCCCATGAACCGGAGCCCCCGTCACCCCTGCTCTGCGGCCATCCGCGGCCGGCGGGCCCCCTGGCCACGAATGGTGCCACGGGGGCCGACAGCGTCTGGATTCGATCCCGCGCCGCAACCTGCAGCGTGTTGCGGCCGGGGCCGGATCCTGCGGGGCGCGGGGAGGGGCTCGCTTGGCTACTCCGTCGACGGACCCAGGCGAGCGCGCGGGCACTTGGACTGCATCGACCTATAGTGTAGCGTAGGTGCTGTACTCGTTGTGACGAGAAATTTTTTCTGCGTCATGTAGCTGGCTTTGCCGGCCTTTCGAGGCCGCCCGATGATCGGGTGGCCGTCATCCATGTGGATGACCCATGTCGCGAACCACCCATGTTGGTGTTCGCTGTGGTCGGAAGGGCCTCTCGTGAGCCTCTACCTCGAAGACATGTTGGTCTCGGACGACGACATCGCCGCGCGGGCAGCGCACCGCTTCCTCAGCCCTGCGCTCCATCGTCGAGTCCGTTCGGTCGTCCGGGCTTATGACCCCGCGTCGTGCCACTGCCACGACTCCCGGATCTGCGCCTTCTGTGAAGCTCTCGCCGATGACATTCTGTTGACGAACTATCAGCGGATCCGCAAAGCCGCCTGTGGTGATTTGCCGCAGACGCGGGCCGGTGAGGTGATCCGCGAGTGGCAGAGCATGATCCGGTCTCTGCGCGATCCGGCGGGAGCCGGCGCCATCAACGCCGACCACGCAGGCGGACTCCTCGCCGCCTATGCTCCGTCGACGGTGCCCGCAGGCGGGGCTCGGAGCGGAAAGACGACGAGCGAGGAAGAGCATGTCTGGCTCCGGCCGGCCTGGGCACAGCTTGTCAACTACCCGACCCGGATGCTGGGTATCGAGCTCCGCCGCAGAGCCGCCGTCCGGCGTGGCTTGCCTGCCCGGCCGATGCGCAGCCTGGACGCATCACCGGTGGCCGGCCGGCTGCGGATGGACCCGGTGGCCGACTCGGCCCTGCGGGAGTTCGTGGTCGGGCTTTGGGCGCAGGTCGCCGACCCCTACGATCTGCCGGAAACGTCGGCCACGCATGGGGTTTCAGCTGCTCAGGCCGGCGAGGCCCTGGACCGGGGTCGTGCGCTACTCCGCCGGCACGATCTGCCGCTGGACACTGTCCTGCTTGCCAACCCCCTGGCCGAGCGTGCCGGCCCTGAATCGTTGTCGGCGCTGGATGGCGATCGGCTCGTTGCCAGGCCGGACGAGCACTGCACCACGGTTGAGCAGGCCCGCGCCGAGATCACCGCCAGGATCAGCGGCGAGCTGACTGGCATTGCCGAGTCCCGGCACTGGAACTCGAAGGCACCGATGTTCTCCCACGGTCCGCTCGTGTCGGTCCTGCGCTCCCTCGTCGATCTGGCCGAGGGTTCCCGCGCCGATCCCGCGAAGGTATGTCGTGGCATGGGAGGGATAGGTGAGGACGCCGCTCGTCGGGAGGTGAGCCGGCTCGCCGTCCTGTTGTCCGAGGCCGGCATCGCTTGGCTCGATGGACTGCTCACCGGGCTCGAGAGATCGGAGATGTGCGGCGCTCGGGGCTGACTGCTCGCCGGCGTGGCATCGGCGGGCGTCTCTCCCGCCGATGCCACGCCGGCCCGACCAGACCGGTTCCGGCCAGGCAGTCGTCGGCGTGTTCCATCGGCCGCACCTCACCGTTTCCGTTGACCGTGTGGGGAAGCCGATGGGCCGCCAGGCTGCCTCTTCTCGTGGCTGACGGTCAACGGCTCGCCGCCCGGTTCGTCCAGCGTCTGCGCAGTCCACGTCGGTGACTCGTTGGTCACGAACCAGGTGTAGGAGCGGCCACGAGGATCGGGGGGTATCGGGAGTCCGCCGTTCCAGAGTCTGGGCTTCGTTCGTGGGTAGTGCACGGGGATATCCGGATCTCCCTGCGCGGCGGCGAGGATGGCTCTGATGTGCGCGGCCTGGCCGAAAGAGCCTCCAGAGCCTCTGCGGACGGTGGCCTGCTGGTAGCGGACGACGGCATTCCGCCCGAGGACGAACATTCGGGCGGGATGGCCGGTCTCCCCCGGCTCGTCCGGCGCCGGCGCTGGGCCGAAGTCGAGGTCGAGGTCGAGGTAGTAGTCACGCCAGGCGGATCCGTCTGCCAGCGTGGTGTGGGCCCAGTCGACGACGGTCGAGACGCTGCCGAAGCCGAGCGGCTTGCCGAATCCCAAGCGGTGGAAGCGCTGGGCCTGGCCGCTAGCCCTGGTGAAC
>NZ_ADGX01000296.1 GCF_000177675.1 Parafrankia sp. EUN1f | reverse complement strand
CCGCGCTGGCCGGCGCCTACCACCAGCGGTGGGAACACGAGACCGCGAACCGGCAGGTCAAGACCTACCTGCGCGGCCCGGGGAAGGTCCTGCGGTCGCAGTCACCCGAGGGGGTCTACCAGGAGATCTGGGGCTACCTGCTCACCCACCACGCGATCGCCGCGCTGATCTGCGCGGCCGCGACCGCCGCCGGGATCGACCCCGACCGGGTCCGGTTCACCCGGACCGTGAGAGTTCTGCGCCGGCAGGTCGCTGACCCGCCGGCCTTTTCCCCCTGACCAGCAGGAACACGCCCTCACCCTGATCACCACGGACATCACCCGACCCGCGAAACTCACCCGGCACCGCGAACGCACCTACCCCCGCGCCGTGCGACGCGCCGGACCACACCGCTACCCCGTGAAGAAACCCCGCCAGCGCGGTAGGCGTCACTCCGCCCCGCCCACGATCAGGCTCGCCAACCCTGTAGAACCCCAGGCAGCAGCTTGATCAAAATAGGCTAAGTGGCATTACGTCTTGCTCGGCAGCGGCAGCGGCAGCGGCAGCGGCAGCGGCAGCGGCAGCGGCAGCGGCAGCGGCAGCGGCAGCGGCTGATTGAAGCCGGCGACTGGCTCCAACCGGGGCCCGGGTCCATCCCGGTCGGCCGGGATGGACCGGCGAACCGTCAGCCAGCGTGGCAGCAGACCTCGAGCTCCATGCCGTCCGGGTCGCGGAAGAACAGTGACCACTCGTCGCCGAGGCGCTGGATCTCCCCGATGTCGGCGCCCAGCTCGCGCAGCCGGTCACGGGTCGCCTCCAGGGTGGCCAGGGAGTCCACCGCCAGGCCGAAATGGTCGATGGGCCCCCGCCCGCCGATGCGGCGCCGCTCTCCGATTATCTCCTCGGCCGGCACCTCGAAGACGTTGAGTGCGGCACCCCCGCCGAGGTCGAGAATCGCCATCCGCGGATGGCCTTCTCGCGCCGCCATCTCGAAGGTCACCACAGCTTCGAAAGCGTCGGAATAGAACTTCACAATATTGTCCAGATCGGCCGTAAGCGTGGCGACGTGGTTGAATCCCGCCGTGGTTGGCACTGCGTCCTCGATTCACTCGGAACACCGGCTTCACCACAGTCTGACATCGACCCGTCAGGTCTTGGTGCGGGCCACCAAATCGGCCAGCGCCGACCGGTCGATCTTGTGAAGCGGGGTGAGGGGCAGCGCGTCGACGAGGACCAGATCCTCGGGCAGCTTGTAGGTGGCCAGCTGGCCACGCAGGTGGGCGGTGAGATCGGCGAGCGTCGGCGGCCGGTCCGGGTCGCGCGCCACGACCACCGCGACTCCGCGCTCACCGAGAATCTCGTCGGCCCGCGGCTGCACCGCGCATTCGGCGACCAGTGGATGGGTGCTCAGCAGCGCCTCCACCTCGGCCGGGATCACGTTGTAGCCGCCGCGGATGTACATCTCCTTCTTCCGGCCGCGCAGCCGGACCAGGCCCCGCTCGTCGACGAGGGCCAGATCCCCGCTGCAGACCCAGCCGTCGACCAGCGCCTCGGCGGTGGCCTGCGGGTTACGCCAGTAGCCGGCCATCGCGCTCGGGGTGTGCAGCCAGAGCTCGCCGACCTCCCCCGTCGGCATCGGCCGGCCGTCGTCGTCGCGGATCTGGGCCCTGATCCCCGGCCGTGGGCGGCCGACCGAGTGCATCGCCTCGTCGTCGTCGGCGTCCGGGGCGGTGCCCAGGCCGCAGCCACCGGTCTCGGTGGACGAGTACCGCACACAGCAGGGCGCCCCGAACCGGCGCCGGGCCTCGGCGACGAGCGCCGGCGGCGAGGCAGCGGCCCCCGCGACCAGCATCTGGACCGCCGACAGGTCGAAACCGTCGAAGTCCGGATGGCGCAGCATGAGCGCCAGCTGCGGCGCGACGGCGTTGACCACCGGCACCCGCTGCGCCGCCAGCAGGGCCAGGGTCCGCCCGGCATCCCAGCGGTCCTGGAGATGGATGCGCAGGCCCCGGCGCATATACCAGGGCAGCTTCGTCATGAAGCCGACGTGGGCGAACTGAGTGGAGTTGAGCATCGGCTCGCCGGGCGTCCCCGCCCACTCCCGGCCCGTGTCGATCAGGGCCACCGCGTCGAGCTGGGCTTCGGTGAACACCGCGGCCTTGGGTGCCCCGGTGGTGCCGGATGTGAACACGATCGCGACGGGGCGGGCCGGGTCAGCCGGTGGCGTGGCCGGAACCTGCGCACGCGCGCCGCTCCCGCGCGCCCATCGCAGCAGTTCGTCCACCTCACCGGGCTCGCTCAGCACGAGCTTCGGATCGACGGATTCGGTCAGCCGCTCCTGCTCGGGCGGCGCGAGGGCCGGGTTGACCCCGGCGGTGACGGCACCCAGCTTCGCCGCGGCCAGATAGGCGAGCACGTACTGGCCGCGCGACGGCAGCCGCAGCACGATCCGGTCACCGGGGCCGAGCCCGCGGGCGGCGAGGCCGGCGGCGACGCTGTCGGAGTGCTGGTCCAGCTCGGCGAAGCTGAGCCGGGCTCCGTCCGGCTCGACGAGGGCGGTGGCCACACCGAACCGCCGGCCGGCCTCCCGGACGGTGTCGGGCAGCCGCACCGGTGATGACGACGGCGCGGGCAGCGCAGGCACTGCATCCGGCACGGGCTGCCCGGCCGGCACGGGCTGCCCGGACGGCACCGCGCCGTCCGCCGCGGCCGGAGCGGGGGGACCGTTCACGGGTGACGCGGGATGTCCGTCCACGGGTGAATCGTCTCCTCACAGATGTCGCCGACGCCATCAACCGCGGTGTCCCGCTGATGGCACTCGCCAACTCGCCAGGTGCTCGTGCGGTGACCATGCGAGTGAGAGCCGCGCCGGGTCGATGACATCCGACATCCGGCCGGTCCGCCGTCGGTCATGCTGGTTCGTCGTCCGGTCGTCCGGTCGTTCAGTCGTTCGGTCGTCCGGCGGTCGTTCAGTCGTCCGGTCGTTCAGTCGTCCGGTCGTTCAGTCGTCCGGTCGTTCAGTCGTCCGGCGAGCGAGGAGGCCCGGCCGATGCCGATGGACGCACATCTGATCATCGGGCTCGGCTGCCTCGTCGCGGTGGCGGCCGGATGCCTGCTGTGGGCCCGGGTCGACCGGGCTCCGGCGGTGGCGACCGCGGTCGTGCGGGCCGTCATCCAGCTCACGCTCGTCAGCCTCGCGCTACGTGGCGTGTTCGCGGCCCCACCGGCCGCCGTGGCGGCGCTGGCCGTGATGCTGACCGCCGCCGTGATCACCGCCGCGCGGAGGCTGACGGCCTTCCACCGACCGCTGCCGGCCGTGGCCGGCTCGTGCGTGGCCGGCGCCGCCGTGACCCTGGGCATCGTGTTCGCCGTGCCGGTTCTCGACCCGTCGACCCGGCACCTGATCGCGCTGTCCGGCAGCGTCTTCGGCGGCACCATGACGGCCTGCACCCTGGTCGGCCGCAGACTGGCCGACGGGCTCATCCGCCGCCGTGACGAGGTCGAGGGATGGCTCGCACTCGGTGCCACTCCCCGGCAGGCCTGCGCGCCGATCGCCCGTCAGGCCGTCGGCGAGGCGCTGGTGCCCGCCCTCGACCAGACCCGCACCACCGGGCTGGTGACTCTGCCCGGCGCATTCGTCGGAGCGCTGCTGGGCGGCGCGAGCCCAGGCGACGCGGCCCGCTTCCAGATCGTCATCCTGACCGGCCTGCTCACCGCCGAGACGGTCGCCGCCGTAGCCCTCGCCCACCTGCTCGGCGCCCCCCGGGTACTCCCCTCCGCCGGCGAGCACCGACCGGCCCACCGCGGCGCCCCCTAGCGCCGCCCCAACCGATCAGCGGGCCAACGACGCGTTCCTCGTGCTCGTCGTACAGGTCCTGCTCGTCGTTGCGCCGGACCCGATGTGGCCCTGCGGACAGCTCGGCAAGCGTGCAACGGCGGGATGACCAGCACCAGGGTGATGTCGGTTCCAGCCGCAGGTCCGGGCCGGGCAGCAGCGTGTGGACGGCGCTGGCGCCGACCAGAAGCACCGGGGCCCACCCGGCCAGAACTCAGCAGAGCCGGCGGGGCGTGAGATCGTCGTCGAGGGGAAGCGGGCCGGTGACCGTGGCGGTCACCTCGATCGACCGGAGGGCGATGATCCCTCGCAGGACGTTGAGGAAGGCCGTGTCGGTCGCGTCGCGACCGGTCGCGATGCGGACCATGCCCTGGCGCGGGGCTCGGCGGGTGGCGTCGTAAGTCCACCACGCGCCGTCAGACCATGCCTCGAAGACAGCGTGGAAGTCCATCGGAGTCAGGCCGGGGGCATACACGG
>NZ_ADGX01000297.1 GCF_000177675.1 Parafrankia sp. EUN1f | reverse complement strand
GAAGGATCGACTCAGAGCACAGCTGGGCATGAAGTGGTCGCGCGCGCAGCCAAATGAGGTGCCGCTCGACGTGGCAGATCTCGATTTTGAACTCGCGACGCCGATACACGACACCATAAACGACGCTTTGACGAAGTCGGACGTCGGCTACCCGGACTTCTCCGGGCCCACGGTGAACCGTCTCAGGGAAATCTTCGCGAATCGCCAGTCGCACCTCTACGGTGCCAGCGTGGACGAAAGTCGCGTTGAGATCTGCGCACAGTCCATGCAATCTCTCTGCTGCGCGGTCCTGGCCTTCACGGCACCGGGGGACGAAGTCGTCACGCACACACCGTGCTACCTGCCTATCCGGACGGCAGTCGAACAGCTCGGACGACGCTGCGTACTCCTGCCGGTGCGCGAGAGCAGAAGTGCGGAGGAGTTCGAGGAATCCATTCGGAGGATTCGGCCCGACGGCACTCGGATAGGAATGATTGTTCTCTGCCAGCCACATAATCCTACTGGTCACCTATTCAGCCGGGAGACCGTGGAGGCCGTCAGCGAGTTCGCCGTCCGCAATGATGTCGTCCTCTTCAGCGACGAGGTGTACCAGGACCTTGTTTTCGCGCCCCGCCGGCACGTCTCCGCACTGGCAGCAAACCACATATCGCAGACAGTCATGGCCACTTCCGCGTCGAAGGCGTTCAACATCTCCGGACTGCGCTGCGCCCTCGTGACTTTTGGCAGCAAAGCCCTGCGGGAGAGGTTCACAGCGCTTCCCTGGCACCTGCGGGACGGCGCGGGGATCCTCGGGATCCGGGCAGCCATCGCAGCCTGGAGTGAGTGCGACGGCTGGCTCGAGGAGCTCCACTCCCAGCTCCGGCGGAACAGAGCCGTGCTGGCGGCAGGCCTCACAAGCACCTCAATAGGGTGGACACCCCCGGATGCCACCCATTTTGCGTGGCTCGACTTCCGCGACTATTTCAATGACGACGCGGACCCGGTAGACACGCTACGACGTACTCAACGGATTAGGCTCGAGCCGGGTACCGCCTTCGGCCGAGATTTCGGGCATTTCGGACGGATGAACCTGGGCACCTCGCCAGGGCGCCTGATGAACGCGATGGAGACTTTTCGTACACTTCCGCGGAGAACAGGATTTTCATGAAGCTTATCGGCCTTCTCGGCGGCATGAGCTGGGAATCTACGGATTACTATTATCAACAGCTCAATCGGCAGGTTCGGGACAGACTGCGAGGCCTACACTCCGCCCGTTGCCTGATCTATTCGGTCGACTTCGCTGACATCGAGGAGATGCAGCGGGCCGGCTCCTGGGATGCCGCCGCAAACTATCTCGCGAGATGCGCGGCCAAACTGCAGGACGGCGGGGCTGAATGCATCGTCTTGTGTACGAACACGATGCATCGCGTGTTCGACAGCCTGGCCGCAGAGACCGATGTTCCGGTGCTCCATATCGCGGACGGCACCGCAGCATCGCTCCGTGCCGCCGGTGTAGAGGTCGCAGCGCTCCTGGGCACACAGTACACAATGGAGCAGGACTTCTACAAAGGACGACTGGAGCAGCAGGGCGTAAAAGTGGTGGTTCCGGACGCCGATTCACGCAAAATCGTACATGACATCATTTATGACGAGCTGTGCCGGGGCAAAGTCGTGGACTCCTCTCGCGAAAAATATGTTAAGATTGTCGATGATCTTGCCGGAAAGGGTGCACAGGCCGTAATTTTCGGTTGCACCGAGATTGGGCTGCTGCTGAGCCAGAGCGACTGTTCGATTCCCGTCTTCGACACCACTCTCATACACGTTGAAACAGCCCTGGAATGGGCGATGGGATGACGAATGACCTGGCACGGACGCGACCAGCTGATCGAATTCGAGACTGTTGTACGAGACAACAAGAATCTTCGTTGGCGCATATCCTGTCCTTCTCAGGAGTTCGCCGACGCCGAGATGCGGCATGGAGTGGGGCGATGGCACTCGTGTGTGCGGGGCCTGTGGGAGTCACTGAGCCTTGCACGCGAGGATGACCTTGCCCTGATCATGATCCAGGCACCGCCGGTCCCGGACCCGGTGCTCGCCTATCTTTTCAGTCTGGCGCCGTCAGGAACGCATGCCCTGGCACCGGAGCGGCGGCACGCGATGATCTCGATCGCTGACACCCGAGACGTCCATCTCAGCCAGAAAATCATGGATCAGCCCGATCTACTGTCACAGCTCAGATCTCTTGTCGAGCGGCTGCGTGCCGCCGGGAATCCACCCGAAGGGCTTTCATGCTACGCATCGAGCCCGCAGATGACCCGACTCTGCGAGGAGTTGAATCTACCGTTACTGGAGACCGCGAGCCGTCTCACCGCACTCGGCGGAAAAGCACAGGCGAGGCAGATCTTCCGCGATTTAGGTGTTCCGCATCCGGTAGGCACCTACTCTGCGGATCGCGATAGTCGGGATCTGGCCGGCTCCTTCCGGCGGCTACGGGAGAAGCATGCCTCCCAACACTGGTTAATCAAAATCGACTCTGGCTTCGGCTCCGGTCACGGCATCGCTCGGCTCGGGACAGACAGCTCGGCGACGGTTCCCGTCCCCGACCTGAACCCGGCGGCGGTCAGGCCATTCACTCCGAGTGTCTCTGGCAGCGAGTTTCTACGGCACGTGGCGGACCGCGGTGCGGTGATCGAGATGTTCGTCGGGCCACCGGAAGGCGACGCTCCAGCCAATCCGAGCGTCCTCGGTTACATCGGGGCGGACGGGGCCCAGGTCCTGGGCACCCATGACCAGATCATCGGTGATACCCTTTCTTTCGCGGGCTGCCGATTCCCAGCAGCAGAGGAATACAGGCCGGCGATTCTCGAGTATGCGGTAGCGGTGTTCGACGAACTCGCGAGACGGGGTGCACGTGGCCATGTCGGCGTTGACTTCTTAGCATTTCGCGATTCAGATGGGGAACATGAATGGAGGGTCTTCGCCCTCGAGATCAACCTGCGACAGACCGGTACCACCCACCCGAACCGGACGGCCCGCGCACTGGTCTCGGGTGAATGGACCGAAGCCGGTGAACTGCTTGCGGATGACGGCAGCCAACGATATTATTGGGCCTCGGACGATCTGGGATCGCCAACTTTCTCCGGCATTTCGCCGACAACTCTCATCGAGGAACTCCAGGCACGCCCGGAGCTGCATTATGATGCCACCAGAGGAGTCGGGGTGGTGCCCCATCTGTGGACCACCCTCGCGCCGTTCGGGAAGATCGGCGCGACCGTGATCGCAGAGTCCCACGAACGCTGCGGAGAACTACTCGGAGAGCTCGTCGCGCTCCTGGAGAGGCTGAGCCTCGAGATCCTTGGCCGCCAGTCAGGCTGATACTGGGCTCGCCCATCCGCACCTGGCATCACGGGCCGCCGACTGCCCAGGCCTCGCCAGCGGCGTCCAGCCGCTGCCGGGCAATGCGTCCTGCACGCCCCACCCGCCGCGACTGGGACGCGTCCCGCGGTTCGACGGCGCTCTGCGCCCATACAGCCTGGTCTCGCTCTGTACGAACCGCGCCCTCGCCGGCTGCCGCCCAACGACCGGGTCAAGGCGGATGGCCGCCTCGACCCCGGTCACGGTAGCGAATACCTCACGTACACGCCTGAACACCCGACGATCACGCCCGCGTGGCTCAGCACGCGCCCACGGACATCGGCCTGCGGTCGACCGGCGAGGTCGCTCCATTTCCGGTGCGACCTTCAGCATCTGCTGGACGGCAGGATATCCGGACCGTAGGCTCGATTACGCCGAGAGGGGTGCGTTTTGACAAGACGCAGCAAGGTAGTTGCCCTTGCCGTGGTCGGGGCACTGCTGGTGGCGCTGCCGGCCATACTGACCGCCGCGAAGCTCAGCACTCCCCTTGCCGCTGCCTGCGGAGCATCAATAGCAGCCGTGGCCGCAGTGTTCGCGGGTGTCTGGAAGGACTCACTCGTCGCGCTTCTGCAGTCCGAAAGCTCCCAGGAAATTTCGATCAGAGACGGCTGCGTGACGATCAACGGGCGTCTACCTCGGGCACGTGAGATAACCGACCCGACTCTGATCGGTGTCCATGCGTCGCGGCATGCCACCGATCCCTCAGGTGTTTCCAATCTACCGCCCTATATCCCGCGCGACATTGACAACGAACTCCGTGGAAGCCTCGCCCCTGGAAAGTTCCTGATTCTCGTCGGAGATTCGACGGCCGGAAAGTCCAGAGCAGCCTACGAGGCGCTTGTGTCCACACTTCCTGATCATTCGATCATCGCCCCGCAGGACAGATC
>NZ_ADGX01000298.1 GCF_000177675.1 Parafrankia sp. EUN1f | reverse complement strand
CCAGACCTCGAGCTCGCGGTTGAGCCGGTGCGTGATCCTCACCAGCACCACTCCGACGGCTGCACGGGCAGGTCTCCCTCCATCTGGATGGAGCCGATTCCGGACCGGCCGGCCGCGCGACGTACCGTCCGCAGCTCGGCCCGTGTGAGGAACAGGTCGGGGGACGCGTTGGCCATCTGCCAGCTGTGATCGCCGAGCGTCTCCCCGGTCAGACCGGACGGGTTCATGAGCTTGCGCTGGACCATGGCGACCACGACTGGCACCACCGCGGCCGGCGTCGTTACGCTCACCCCGTCGTCGGCGATCCAGTCGACGCCGGCCTCCAGGCGCACCAGCGCGCTCGCGTCGCCCAGGGCGGCGAGCAGCAGCTGCTGCTCACTCACCTCCAAGTCGTCGAGCACCCCGCCGGTGCGGGTGAGGTAGTCGACGAGGTCGACGAGCGGAGGCGGGCTGCTACTACTCGGGCCCGCGGGGATCGGCATCAGGCTGGCTCCGGTCCCAAGTTTTGGATTTCCCAGCTCAGCGGGTATCCGGAGCTTGCGTACAAGAGGCCCGCACCCGGCGCTTTCGCCGCGATGGCGAACGTGACCGTGCCGCCGGCGATGTCACCTGCCTGCACCGTGCGCCGCGCCGGACCACCGCGAACCACGAAGGTCGCGTTTCCGTACCAGCCAGGTAGGCCCTCAGTCGTCGGCGTGCTGGTGCCCGAGGACGCCGCCCAGACGATCGCGCTGGACACCACGATGACGAGGTCGAGATAGCTGGTGTTCGCGCCGGAGCGCAGCGCGTCCACGTGCAGGCGCAGCCTGTCTCCGATCGCCGCGGCGATCGCCATGCTGGTGCCTGACAAGATCTGCCAGGCTCCAGAGGTGTTCGGCAGGGTGATATCCCCACTGACGATGCGTCCCTCGGCGACCCGGATCGCAGTGGCCTTGCCGGCTAGCGAGGCAGTCAGGCCGGTGATGTCTGATTGCGGGTGGGTGTGGCTCGCTGCGGCTTTGCCTGCCAGGTCCGTAACGAGGCCGGTCACGTCGGCCTGGGCGTGACCGTGGCTGGCGGCCGCCTTGCCGGCAAGCGAGGTGGCCAGCCCGGTTACATCGGCCTGTGCGTGGGTGTGGGACGAGGCCGCTTTGCCTGCCAGGTCCGTAACGAGGCCGGTGACATCGGCCTGGCCGTGGGTGTGGGACGAGGCCGCCTTGCCGGCGAGATCTGTCACCAGCCCGGTCACGTCCGCCTGGCCGTGGCTGTGAGCAGCGTCAGCTTTGCCTGGGAGCAGGCCGGCGACGGCGGCCGCGGCGCCGGCCGGATCGAACGCCGCGGCCGACACGAGCGCGGCTGACCCCAGGTCCCCGATATCGCCGGCGACGAGCACGACGTCGCCGTCACGCCCAGCGACGCTGGTAACCGCACCAGCGCCGACCTCGAGGTTGTCGATCTGGTCCTGCAGGTCGTCGACCTGATCCTGGACGTCGCTGTAGATCTCCGTCCTCGGCCCGCCGCCGATGGAGATCCACAGCCGCTTCCGGTCGGACGGGTCCAGGAACCGCGGCCATAGGCTGTTCCCGTCGACCAGCAGCGGATCCCACGTGGTCACCGGCCGGCCGTCGAGATGCGTGATCACAGCCAGGGTCGACCCCGTCGCCGCGGCGTACACCAGGCAGATGGTGCCGGTGCGCGCGGCGACGAGGTCACCGGCCGGGGTCCGCACCTGGGCGGCCCGGTCGGTGGCCGTCGCCGGGAACAGCGTGGGCATCCGGTCAGCTCACGCCGGTGAGCGCGAGCTTGTATGCCCGGCGGATGTCGGTCCCGGCCTGGTTCTCCGCGATGACACTGGCGCCGGCGAACGTCGACAGGACGCTCGCGTCGCTGAGGATCGACGAGTCGTAATGGAAGATCTGCCGCATCGACACACCGCCGCTCGTGACGCTGGCCGACTCACGAGCGCCGCGGGGAGCGACCGGGCTCCGGTTCGCGAACACGAATCCGCTCTGGTGGTAGAGCACCGCGGTGCCGACCTCCAGGCCGTTGGACTCGACCCAGGTGAAGCCGCGCCACCGGCCGATGATCGCCTCGCGGAGCGCGGTCATGTCACCGGCGGCGTCCGCCCGGGAGAAGCTGTCCTGGCGGAGGATGACCTCGGCGAACTCCGGGGAGCAGGCGCCCCACCGGTCACCGGTCGGGGCGTTGGCCCGGCCGAGGGCGGTGCGGGCTTCGAGCACCGCGGCGTCGACGTCGCCCTCGTCGACGCCGTTGACGTCGATCGGCAGGTCGTTCATCTCGTCGGCGAGCAGCTGCTCCGCTCCGGTCGCCACCGCGGCGACCTGGACGCGGGTGACCTGCCGGGCGAAGTCCTCGAGCTGGAGCGTCGCTTCCTGGTCGGTGATCCGCTTCGCGTGGTACAGGTGCCGCACCTGCACCGGGACCGGGATCTCGTTCACGGTGTCGTAGGTGATCGCCGCGCCGGCGGTGATCTGCTCCCGGGCGGTGCCCGGCTGCGGCACCCGCACGGTGATGGTGTCCCCGTTCGAACCGGAGAACTCCTCACCCGGGATGGTCGTCACGGTCCGAGGCAGCACGAGCGTGCGGGTGAGCAGCTCGATCGCGACCTCGGAGATTCCCTGCGCGGTCAGAACCGCCACGGTCTACCTCCTGTGTGTGAACCCGCGGCGGCTCTGGCCAGCGGGGTGATCAGAACGGGCGAGAGAGGATGCTCGCGGCGAGCTTCGCCGGGTCGACCGGCTTGTCACCGGAGTCGGCGTTCGAGGACGCGCCGCCGCGGAGGTCTTCCTTCGGCCGCCCACGCCCTGCGGACGGCTTCGCCTTGTCGGCTCCGGCGTCGCTTTCCGCCTTGCCACTGCTCGCGGCGCCGAAGGTGGTGAGCAGCTCGTCGGCGTCCGCCTCGAGCTCCTCCTGGGTCTCGCCCACCAGGCGCTTTGCCTGGGCGACGGACAGGCCCTTCGCGGCGCCGACCTCGATCCGCAGTAGCCGAGCTTCGGCGTCAGCCGCGCGCTTCTCGGCGACGGTGACCGCGTCCTGCAGCCGCTGCGCCTCGCTCTTGTCCTTGTCTTCCAGGCCCTGCAGCTTCGTCTGCAGGTCCTTCAGGGTCTTCTCGGCGGTACGCCGTGCCTTGCGCTCGGCGGCCAGGGCGCGCTGGGCGCCGCCGTCACCTGCCCCGTCGGCGTCCGTCGACGTCACGTCGTCGTCTGCCCCGGTGTCGGTGTCGGTGGTGTCGTCGTCGGCCATGGCGGCCTCCCTCGTGCGTCACCCCGCCATCGCAGCGGGGACGGGCATCACGCCCGGTTGACCTCGCCCCCTCACGGGACGAGGACGTCTACTCAGCGACCGGCGCCGTGTCGGTGGCGGCCTGGGTGGCCTGCTCGGCCAGGGCACGGCGGAACCGGTTCAGCTGGTTGTCCTGGCCGCCTGCGGCCTCGCGCCACAGCTGCTCCCAGCGCCGGTTCGACTCGGGGATCGCCCCCTCGCTGAACACGGGCTCGGACGAGCACGAGCAGTGGTCATGCGCCTGGAACGCCACGGTCTTCGCCGTCTTGTAGACCGCGCCGCGGCTGGCGAGCATCGCGCAGAACGCGCACGGATGCCCGCTGGTGATCCGCACCCAGCCCTTGGCTTTCGGGTCTGCTGCGACGGTGTCGTCCACCGTGCGGCGGCCGCCGTCGAGGACCAGGCGGGCCGCAGCGCCGGCGGCCTGGACCAGCCCGCTGTCGAGCGCTGCGGCGGTGGTCTGACCGGCGCCGATCGCGCGGCGGGTGCCGGCGAGGCCGGTGGCGAACAGGGCTGCGCGGATCAGCCCGGAGCCGAGCCGGGGCGCCAGCTTGGGGATCATCTCCCCTGCCACGCCCTCGGCGGACCGGAACCGCTGGTAGTAGGCGCTGGCCAGGCCACTGCTGGTCTCCTGCCGGGCCATCACCATGTTGATCGCCGCGTCGACGAACGCGGAGTACGACGCATCCGACCCATCGAACATGGGCCAGATCAACTTCATGTCGTTCGTCGTCGTGGCCCGCAGCGCGAGCTGGGCGCGGCGGTGCTGGGAGGTGAGCTGCGTACCTTCCTGGCTGGCCGCCATCAGGCCGACTGCGCAGGCTCCACCGCGGGCTGCGACGCCAGCTCAGTCGCCTGCCGCTCCAGCAGACCGTTCAGCTGCGCGAACGCATCCCCCTCGGCAGCCGCGG
>NZ_ADGX01000299.1 GCF_000177675.1 Parafrankia sp. EUN1f | reverse complement strand
GGCGCCCGATCTCGGTCAGCCGCTCCGACAGCTGCACCAGCGTGAGACGCCGCGCCTTCCGCAGCTGCGTCACGCGACGTCGCACTCGTTCGCCGGTAGATCCCACCTCGATCGGCTGCGGCCCCATATCGGCAATCTAACGACCTTGGAGAGCAATGACAGTCGTCGGGATCGCGATGGTGCGCGACGAGGCCGACATCATCGCCGGGTGCCTTCGAGGGCCGCGAGGGCGGTGAGCGTGGCGGTCTGCGTCTCGGATGTGTCCGCTGTGTTCGCGGTGTCCGGCACGGGATCCCCGGTGGACGTCGTGGATGCTGTCGCCGCTGCCGCGGATGTCGTGGGCGCCGCCGATGTCGCGGACGCGCCGATGCCGGGCAGCCCGAGGGCGGCCAGATCGCTGCCATGCTCGGCGTGATGTTCGCGGATCGCGCGCAGTGTCGTGGCGAGCCCGGGATGGCGGCTGATCGCGGCGTCGTAGGCGGTCAGCAACTCGGCTTCCCGCTGGTAGGCCGCCGTGGCGGCCGCGACGTCAGCCGGGTTCGCCGTCGGCGTCGGGGCCACCGGGCCCGAGCTGGTGCAGCCGGCCGAGGCGAGAAGCACCGATGCTCCAGCGCCGACCAGCGGGACGGCGGCCAGGATCGCCCGGCGCGACGGACCGGAACCGGCTGCTGTGGGCACGGCAGGCAGCTTCGCACATGGGCGGGCCGGTGCCGGTCCCGCGGTCGCACCGCCGGGCCGGTCCGGGCGCCGGACCGGCCCGAAATTGGAGAGGCCCGTCGGCAGACGTAGGCTAAGGATCTCGACTGTGTGACGCTCGACGCTTGACCCGGCGGGCGCGCGCACGCGCGGCGACAGCGCGTCGGGGCTGGCGACAGTGCATCTGGGCTGGCGGCAGTGCTATCGGGTCCGCATCGCGTCCGGGCGGTATCCGGGGCTAAGGCGCATCCGAGGGTAATGTGGCTGCTTTTGCGCCGCCGCGGTCGGTCGCCGGTAGAACAGGCCGCGGGCAGAGGCGCCGCGTCGGTGGGGGAAGGGACAGGCTAGGTGGCTAGGGCGGGAAACTCCGGCCGGGCGGAGGTCCGTCGGCCGACGGCGTCGTCCCGGGGCACCGGCAGGGCACAGACCGCCGGCGGGTCGCCGGCCGCGGGCGAGAGCCGGGCGGCGGCGGACGCCATACGCGCCCAGCTGCGCAGTCGGCTCGAGCCAAGGCTGGCCGCGGCGGGTTTCGATCTCGAGGATGTGACCGTCGCGCGGGCGGGTTCGCGCAGTGTCGTCCGAGTCGTCGTCGACCGTGACGAAGGTATCGATCTTGATGCGGTCGCGGATGCGAGCAGGATCGTCTCGGCGACTCTCGACGAGGACGAGCAGGGCTCCGCGGCCGAGCGGGGCGACGCGGCGGGTGCCCGCCCGCTGTCGGGGTCCGGCGCCGGTCCGCTCGGCGGGCCCTACGTCCTCGAGGTGACCTCGCCCGGGGTCGATCGCCCGCTGGTGGAGCCGCGGCACTGGCGTCGTGCGGTCGGCCGGCTGGTGCTCGTCCGCCGCGCTGACGGCAGTGAGGTCGAAGGCAGGGTGCTCTCCGCCGGTGACGATGGTGCCGATCTGGCGATCCCGACCGGCGTCGCGCGCCGTGGCCGCCCGGCGCGCACCCGGCTGGAGCGCGTCGTCTACAGCACCGTCACCCGGGCGACGGTGCAGGTCGAGTTCGGCGCGCCCGCCGGCTCCGAACCGGGCGGTTCGGGTGAGAACGAGGGCGAGGCCGCGACCGGATCGCATGCCGTGGACCTGGAGTCCGAGATCGAGGACGTCGACGACGTCGAGGACCTTGATGACGTCGAGGACCTTGACGACTTCGAGGACTCCGACGACTCCGACGACTCTGACGAGGCTGTCGAGCACCTCGGCGCGGACGGTGCGGATCCCACCGACGAGACAGCGGACACCGACGAGACAGCGGAAGATCACGATGCCGTGGGCGCGGAAGCGGGCCGCGGCGGCCGGAACGGCAAGGAGATGAACCGGTGAAGCTCGACGTCGCTGCGCTGCGGGGAATCGAGCGCGAGAAGGAGATCGCCTTCGACACGCTCGTCGAAGCGATCGAAACCGCGTTGTTGACCGCCTACAAGCACACCACCGGCTCCGCTGACGATGCTCGGGTGGTGATCGACCGGACCAGCGGTGAGGTGGCGGTCTTCGCCCGCGAGAGCGCTCCGGACGGCACCTCGCGCGAGTGGGACGACACGCCCGCGGACTTCGGGCGGATCGCGACGATGACCGCGAAGCAGGTCATCATGCAGCGCCTCCGGGAGGCGCAGCAGGAAGTGACCTACGGCCAGTACGCCGACCGGGAGCATGAGGTCGTCTCCGGTGTGGTCCAGCACCACGAGCAACGCGCGGGCTCCCGGGTGGTGCTGGTCGACCTCGGCACGGTCGAGGGCGTGCTGCCACCGGCTGAGCAGGTGCCCGGTGAGCGGCTGGAGCACGGCGACCGGATCAAGTGCTATGTCGTGCATGTGTCGCGGGGGGCCCACGGCCCGACGGTCACCCTCTCGCGGACCCACCCGGAGCTGGTGAAGGGCCTGTTCCGGCTTGAGGTGCCCGAGGTCGCCGATGGAACGGTCGAGCTCGCGGCGATCGCGCGCGAGGCCGGTCACCGCACCAAGATCGCGGTGCGTTCGAAGGCGCCGGGGGTGAACCCGAAGGGCGCCTGCATCGGGCCGATGGGGAGCCGGGTGCGGGCCGTCATGGCGGAGCTGCACGGCGAGAAGATCGACATTGTCGACTGGTCGGCGGATCCCGCGGCGTTCGTCGGCAGCGCGCTCTCACCGGCGAGGGTCTCGAAGGTCGAGGTCACCGACCTGGCGAATCGTTCCGCCCGGGTTGTCGTGCCCGACTACCAGCTGTCGCTCGCCATCGGCCGGGAAGGGCAGAACGCCCGGCTCGCGGCGCGGCTCACCGGTTGGCGGATCGACATCCACTCCGACACCGAGGGGAACCCGGACCGTGCGGACCAGTCAACCGGGGACGCCCCGCCCCGGCACAACGGATCCGGGACAGGGCCGCGGAGGTCCTCCACGGCGGGAGGCCACTCTCGGGGCGCAACGGGATAGACTTATCATGGCGCGCCGTGCGGAGCCGACTCCTCATGTGTCCCCAGCCCGAACCGCGATCTCCGGTAGCACGATCTCCGGAACCGCGATCCCGGTAGGGCCGGTTCGTACCTGTGTCGGTTGTCGGGCCCGGGTGGCGCGGTCGGACCTGTTGCGTATCGTCGTAGTAGGTGGAGAGCTCCTCCCGGATGTTCGCCACCGAATGCATGGTCGGGGTGCGCACGTGCACCCCGATCCTGGCTGTGTCGATCTCGCGGAGCGCCGCAAGGCGTTCCCGCGGGCGCTGCGGGTTCCCGGGCCGCTCGGGCTGAACCAGGTCAGGGCGTACCTGGAACTGCGCACGCGCAACACAGGCATGTAGAACAGTGGTACGGGCTGCACGCGCCAGCGTGGAGTCCGGTGTGACAGCGGAGCGGTGCCCGTTCCGGAGGTTTCGGTTCGGGTGGCTCGCGCCGGAAGGCGACGCCAGATCGACGTCGACAGGAAGCAGGTCGAGACAGCGATGACCGCGCAGTGAGAACGCAGCCATGATCACGACCAGCAGGTAACGAGGTCACGCGGGCATGGACCGCGGGCCGAACGAAGGAGCACCGTGGCAGGAAAGGCCCGCGTACATGAGCTCGCGAAAGAGCTCGGCGTCGACAGCAAGACCGTGCTCGCCAAACTGAAGGATCTCGGCGAGTTCGTTAAGTCCGCCTCGTCCACCGTCGAGGCACCCGTGGTCCGCAAGCTCAAGGAAGCCTTCCCCGCGGAAGGTTCCGCCTCGCCCGCACGCCCTGGCCCGCGGGCCGGTAACGGTGCCCGGCCGACTCCGCCGCCTCGTCCGGGTCCGATGCCCGGTCGTCCCGGCCCGCGGCCCGGCCCTGCCGGTCGCCCGGCTCCCGGTGCTCCGGGTGCTTCGGGTCGTCCTGGCCCGATGCCCAGCATCACGCGGCCGTCCGCGCCGGCAGCCACGCCGCCGGCAGCGCAGCAGCCTCCGGTGGCCCCGCCGCCGGTGGCCCCGCCGTCCGCGCCTCTTCCCCAGCATCCCCGCCCATCGCGGCGTCGGCGGCCCCGCCGGCAGCGCCAGCCGC
>NZ_ADGX01000300.1 GCF_000177675.1 Parafrankia sp. EUN1f | reverse complement strand
CGCGCCGACCACCAACGGGTCTCCGCACGCGGAGAAAGGCCAGCTGTTCGGAGTCGTCGCAGCCGATGCTCCGGTGTTTCTGCCGTCGCCGAATTCCCGGAACTGCCCGTGAGGGTTGCCACGTTCACCGCGTTTCGCATCACGGAACGGCTCGTTGTGGCTGATCAGGTCGGCTGCCTATACCCATGACAGCTGGCGTGCGTTCCTGCCGCTGGCCGACCAAGCACCCATCCGTGAACGGCGTCGAGACACGTCGTTGCAGGGGCTGCGACGGACTACCCGCGCGTGCCGAGGAGAAGACAATGCCTGAACCGCGCCGACGTGCGAAGGTCAGTGAGGCACGTCCATGAGCGCCACCAACGGAACCCAGCCGCAGGGCGTGACACCAGGCGGAACCCTCGCCGTCGACGTCGGTGACACCGTCGAGCGGGCCGCCGCGATACTCGTGACCGCCGAGCAGACCGGTACCCCGTGCCCGCCGGTTCGGGACATCCTTCCGAACGGCGACATCGCCGCGGCCTACCGCGTCCAGCGGCGCAACACCGACGAAGCGCAGCGGGCCGGCCGCCGGCTGGTCGGGCGCAAGATCGGCCTCACCTCGCCCGCCGTGCAACGTCAGCTCGGCGTCGACCAGCCCGACTTCGGGGCACTGTTCGCCGACATGTCGATCGCCGACGGCGCTGAGATCCCGCCGGGACGGCTCCTGCAACCCAAGGTCGAGGCCGAGGTCGCGCTGGTGCTCGGCCGTGACCTGCCGTCGGGGCCGTACACCGTCGCGGACCTGATCACAGCGACGGAGTACGTCCTGCCCGCGCTGGAAATCGTCGACAGCCGCATCGCGGACTGGGACATCACGATCGTCGACACCGTGGCCGACAACGCCTCGTCCGGCCTGTTCGTCCTCGGTGGAAGGCCGGTCCGGCTGTTCGACGTGGATCTGCGCGAGGTCTCGATGGAGCTGCGTAACGGCGACGAGGTCGTGTCATCGGGTCGGGGGGTCGACTGTCTGGGTGGCCCGCTGATCTCGGCGGTATGGCTGGCCAGCACACTCGCCGAACTCGGGACGCCTCTGCTAGCGGGTGACGTCGTTCTCACCGGTGCGCTCGGCCCCATGCGTGCGGCGGCTTCCGGTGACACGTTCGAGGCGGCGATCTCCGGGCTCGGCACGGTTCGGGTCCGTTTTGGTGGCGGCGAAGCGTCCGAAAGGAGTGGCGAATGAGCGTTGAGACACCGCGCCAGCCTGTGGAGGGCGACACGCCCGCTGCGAGCCAGGCGCAGTCATCCCGAACACGAGTTGCCGTGATCGGCTCAGGCAACATCGGCACCGACCTGATGATCAAGATTCTTCGGCTTTCCGACCGGCTGGAGATCGCGGCCCTCGCGGGGATCGACCCGGAGTCCGATGGCCTTGCCCGAGCCCGGCGGCTGGGGGTGGCCACCACCCATGCCGGCGTGGAGGGCCTCCTGCGGATGCCCGAGTTCGAGGACGTCGCGATCGTCTTCGACGCCACCTCGGCCGGCGCGCACAAACACCACAACGAGGTGCTTCAGGCGGCCGGGCGGCGGGTCGTGGACCTGACGCCGGCGGCGATCGGCCCGTATGTCGTCCCGCCGGTCAACCTGGACGCGAACCTGGACTCGCCCAACGTCAACATGGTCACCTGCGGCGGGCAGGCCACGATCCCGATTGTGGCCGCGGTGGCGTCCGTGACTCCGGTGTACTACGCCGAGATCGTCGCCTCCATCGCGTCCCGGTCGGCCGGCCCCGGCACCCGGGCGAACATCGACGAGTTCACCGAGACCACGGCCAGTGCCATCGAGAAGGTCGGTGGCGCCCGGCGCGGCAAAGCGATCATTGTTCTCAATCCCGCCGAGCCGCCTCTGGTCATGCGGGACACCGTCTACTGCCTCGTCGGAGCCGCCGATGAGAGCAAGGTGGCCGCCGCCATCGAGGCGATGGTCGCCACGGTCAAGGACTACGTTCCCGGCTACCGCCTCAAGCAGCGGGTGCAGGTCGACCCGGTTGCCGCTGACGACCCGCTGCGGCAGATGGTCCCGGCCGACGCCGTCGCCGAGGTGCCGGCGGCCACGACCGAGGTCTCCAAGGTGTCGGTCTTCCTGGAGGTCGAGGGGGCCGCACACTACCTCCCGCCCTACGCCGGGAACCTCGACATCATGACCTCCGCGGCGCTTCGCACGGGTGAACGCCTGGCGGAGCTGAGTGCCCCGCACAAGAGCAAGGAGTTGATCCCCGATGAGCGTCACTGAGGCCGCAGGCATGACCGCGGGCAGTGAACCGGCGGGTGGCCCCGTCGCCGCGGACACGGTGCTCTCACCCGAGCTGTACGTGCAAGATGTCACTCTCCGCGATGGTATGCATGCGGTTCGCCATCGTTACTCTGTCGACCAGGCCCGGGTGATCGCGTCCGCGCTCGACGCCGCCGGGGTCGCCGCGATCGAGGTCGCCCACGGCGACGGGCTCGCCGGATCGAGCATCAACTACGGGATCGGTGCGCACACCGACTGGGAGTGGATCGAGGCCGTCGCCGACAGCGTGACCGCCGCGATTCCCACCACCCTCCTACTGCCCGGCATCGGGACCCTGCATGACCTGCGGCAGGCCTATGCCCTGGGCATCCGGTCGGTGCGCGTCGCGACGCACTGCACCGAGGCCGACATCTCGGCCCAGCACATCAGCGCCGCCCGCGAGCTAGGCATGGACGTCGCGGGCTTCCTGATGATGGCCCACATGGCGCCCCCGGCCGAGCTCGCGCGGCAGGCGGCGCTGATGGAGTCCTACGGCGCGCAGTGCGTCTACGTCACCGACTCGGGCGGCCGGCTGACCATGGACGGCGTGCGCGACCGCCTTCGCGCCTACCGCGACGTCCTCGCCCCCTCCACCCAGACGGGCATCCACGCGCACCACAATCTCGGGCTCGGCGTGGCCAACACCGTGGTCGCCGTCGAGAACGGAGCGACCAGGGTCGATGCCTCGCTCGCCGGCCAGGGCGCCGGCGCCGGCAACTGCCCGCTGGAGGCGTTCATCGCCGTCGCGGATCTGATGGGGTGGAAGCATGGGTGCGAGCTGTTCGGGCTGATGGACGCAGCGGACGACATCGTCCGGCCGCTGCAGGACCGCCCCGTCCGCGTCGACCGGGAAACCCTGACCCTCGGCTACGCCGGCGTCTACTCCAGCTTCCTGCGCCACGCCGAAACCGCGGCCGCGCGCTACGGACTCGACACGAGAACGATCCTGGCCGAGGTGGGCCGAAGGCGGATGGTCGGAGGCCAGGAGGACCTCATCGTCGATGTCGCGCTCGACCTGCTGGCCCAGACGAACGCGACGGTGACCTGACGGCCACGCCCCGGCCCGGCGTTGTCCGGGGTGATGCCGATGGAGCGCCGGGGCGGCCCCGGGGCGGAAGCCACATTCCCGGCGCGTGGCTTCCGTCACCGCCCGGCCGAAGGTGCAAACGGTGACATCGCAATACAGTGTTGACGTGGAGTCGGGTCATGCGGTCGTCGCGCGCAACATCCGCCTCCTCCGGCAGCAACGAGGGCTTTCGCTGGCCGAGTTGGCCCGCCAGGCCGGGCTGGCCAAACAGACACTGTCGAAGCTGGAACAGAGCAGCGGTAACCCGACCGTCGACACACTCTTCTCGATCGCCTCGGCTCTCGGCGTGCCAGTGACCCGCCTGGTGGCCGAACGCGAGCAGATCGTCGCCGTGCAAAGGGCGAGTGACGTCGTCTGGCAGCACCATGACGGCCACGAGGTCCGCCTGCTGGACCATGTCTACGGATCCGGCGTCATCGAGAACTACGTGATGCGCATCCACCCGATGGCGAACGGGGATGACGGAGAGCCCGAACTCCATCCGGCGGGCACCCTCGAACATCTCTATGTGATCACCGGGCATGTGCGCGTCGGCCCGGTAGACAGCCCCATCGAGCTGCGGCAAGAGGATTTCGCACGCTACGCCGGCGATCGTCCGCACCGATACCAGTCGCTGTCCGGGGAGAGTCTCGTGCACGTCGTGGTCAGCGTTCCCCGTGTCCAGCCGGGCACGGGGGTGCTGCGGACCCAGCACGGCGGTGGAGTTC
>NZ_ADGX01000301.1 GCF_000177675.1 Parafrankia sp. EUN1f | reverse complement strand
GGCACGTGCTCATGCCGTGTGTCTCCCGGGCGCTGTCCCCCGTCCTCGTCCTCGACTTGTGATATGTGATATGTCGTCAGTGACGAACGGGGCGGGATGGACGAACGCCGGATGGATGAACGCGGGATGGACGAACAGGGCGCGCAGGCCGTGACGGGACCGGTGCTGGAGACGACGGAAGCCCGGCCCGGCGTCCTGCTGGTGCGGCTGAACCGGCCGCGCGCGCTCAACGCGCTGAACACCGAGCTCGTCGAGGGCCTACGTGAGGTGCTGGGCCGTATCCAGGACGACTCCCGGGTCCGCGCGGTCGTCCTCACCGGCGCCGGGCGCGGGTTCTGCGCCGGCCTCGATCTGAAGGGCTATGGGGAGATCCCCGGTGCCCCCGAGGCCGGGGAGGGGACGACGCAGGCCGGGATGCGGCTGCAGCAGCGGATCGCCGATCTCGCCGACGGGTTCCGCCGGGTGCGGGCCCCGATAATCGCCGCGGTCAACGGGCCGGCCGCCGGCGCCGGCCTGTCGATCAGCCTGTTCTGCGACATCAGGATCGCGGCGGCCTCGGCGACCTTCCACGCCTCCTACATCCAGCGCGGGCTCGGTGGCTGCGACATCGGGGTGAGCTGGACGCTGCCGCGGCTCATCGGCTTCTCCCGCGCCGCCGACCTCCTGCTCACCGGCGGCTCCTTCGATGCCGCGCAGGCCGAGCGGATCGGCCTGGTCTCCGAGGTCGTCCCCGACGACGGGCTGCTCGACACCGCGCTCGACAAGGCGTCGGCCATCACCGCGCACAGTCCCTTCGCCGTGTGGATGACGAAGGAGGTGCTGTGGTCGAACCTGGAGATCCCCAGCTTCCGGGCCGCGCTCGACCTGGAGAACCGCAACCAGATCCTCTGCTCGACGACCGCGGACCATCAGGAGGCGGTCGCCGCCTTCCTGGAGAAACGCCCCGCGGTGTACACGGACCGTTGACGTCCTCACCCGCGTGAGCGCGGGAGATTCCAAGGCGAGGAGTTCCCTGATGGGCCCACTGACCGGGCTGCGTGTCCTCGAGCTGGCGGGTATCGGCCCCGGCCCGCACGCGGCGATGATCCTCGCCGACCTGGGCGCCGACGTCGTCCGGGTCGACCGTCCCGCCAGCACGGAGCGTGAGCCGCTGCTGCGCGGGCGGCGCTCCGTCATCGCCGACCTCAAGACCGACGCCGGGCGTGAGCTGGTGCTGCGCCTCGTCGCGAAGGCCGACATCCTCATCGAGGGCTACCGGCCCGGTGTCGCCGAGCGGCTCGGGGTCGGCCCGGCCGAATGCCAGGCGGTGAACCCGCGGCTGATCTACGGCCGGATGACCGGCTGGGGCCAGGACGGCCCGTGGGCCCGACAGGCCGGCCACGACATCAACTACATCAGCCTGACCGGCATCCTGCACGCCGTCGGCCGGGCCGGCGAGCGGCCGGTGCCACCGCTGAACCTCGCCGGTGACTTCGGCGGCGGGTCGATGTTCCTGATCACCGGCGTCCTCGCCGCGCTCTGGGAGCGGGAACGCTCCGGGCTGGGCCAGGTCATCGACGCCGCGATGGTGGACGGCGCCAGCGTCCTGGCGCAGATGATGTGGTCGATGCGCAGCCTCGGCGGGTGGACCGACGACCGGGGCGCGAACCTGCTCGACGGCGCCGCGCCGTTCTACGACACCTACGAGTGCGCCGACGGCGGCCACGTCGCCGTCGGCTGCATCGAGCCGCAGTTCTACGCCCAGATGCTGGCGCTGCTCGGCCTGGACGCAGCGGCCCTGCCCGACCAGTACGACCGGGCCGGCTGGCCGACGCTGCGCGCGACGCTCGCGGACGCCTTCCGGGCCCACCCCCGCGACCACTGGGCGAAGGTGTTCGACGGCTCCGACGCCTGCGTCACCCCTGTCCTGAGCTGGGGCGAGGCGATCGAGCACCCCCACCTCGCCGCCCGCGGGACGCTGCTCGACCTGCACGGCGCCCCACAGCCCGCACCGGCCCCCGGTTCTCGCGCACGGTGCCGGACCGGCCCACCGCGGCCCCCGAGCCCGGCGCTCACGCCGCCGAAGTGCCCGCCGACTGGGGCATCTGACCAGTACCGAGACCCGCCGCTCCCGTCACACGGGAGCGCTGACTCGTGATCAGGAGCGGGCGACTCAATGATCTTCAGGCTGGCCGGTCGGTGATCTGCTCCTCGGAGGAAGATGCGAGCCAGACCTGATCCTGACCCCAGGGAGCCGTCAATGGCCGCCGGAGTACTCATCGCGGAGAGCCTGCGCGCAGGGGCGGTACTGAGCGATCTTCAGTTTTCAGTGCGGAGGATCCAGCGATCGGCGTCCGGGAACGCCACCGTCGACCAGCCATCCGCCTGGACGCTGATCTTCTTCGACGTCGCAGACGCCGAAGCCGAGGCCCTGGCCACGCAGTTGAGCGAGGCTCTCGATGCGCCCGGGTGGTACGTGGACCTGCATACCGCCACGGAGACCTTCATCGTGTTTCCCGGCCGGATCTTTCGGTACCCACGGGGCGACTCACAGGGGCGCGCCGAGGCCGAGGACTACGGCCGCGCCCACGGCATCCCCGAATCGCAGCTCGACTGGCCGACCTGACGTCTGGCCTCGGTGTCAGGGCTGCGCGGTGTCACGGCTGTGCGGGCACCAGGTCGGCCGGGTTGACCGCGCCGCGCAGCAGGCAGCGCAGGGACTCGGCGTAGATCTCCGCGGCGGAGCGGGAGTTGGCGTCCATCGCCGTCGCCAGCGCCGGCAGCTTCTCCGGCTCCACACCGGAGAAGATCCGGGCCCGGTCCGCGGGGGACTTCATCGCCTCGGTGAGAACCGCCCCCAGCACCATCTTGTCCAGACCGTCGATGATCAGCAGACGCTGCTCGGCCGGCACACCGACATCCGCGAGCACCGTCGCGGCCTCCTCGTACACCTCGGTCAGGACATCCCGGGGCAGGTACTGCAGCAGGACCAGAGCGGCGTTGCTGTGGCGCAGCACGGCACGCCGGAAGCTCAGGCCCAGGCCGACGAACCACTCCATCCAGGCGTCCCCCAGGTGCTCGCTCGGCGGGCGTGCCTCCAGCACGATCTCCCGCGCGACCGCGGCCAGGATCTCGGCCTTGTCCGTGAAGTGGTGGTAGAGCGACGGAGTACGAACCTGCAGCCGGGTCGCCAGCCGCGGCAGGCTGAACGTCTCCAGGCCCTCCTCGTCGATGAGGCGAAGCGCCGTCTCGATGACGAGGCGGCGACTGAGGAGTGGTTGGGACGGCCTGGGCATCTGACCATTGTCCAACATGCCCGGCCGAACACGTCCGATCCCCAGGTCGCAGCCGCGCCAGGCAACACGGAGCCCAGGTCGCCCACGACCGCCACCACATCTGAACCCATGATCCCGGCAGGCGAGGTGGACCCGAAAAGTGAACGATTTTGGTCGTCCTGGTGACCCTGCTGGTTTATTCGGGCTGTGGGGGTGCGAGTCCGGCTTGGCATGGCTGGTCGGGTTTGAGCGGGTCTGTGGTGCGGCCGGGGGTGTTGGGTCGGCCCAGGGTGAGGGTGTCAGGGTCTGTCAACTCTCACGCAACACCCGGGACGGTGTGCTGGTCGTGGGGTGTCGGGTCGGGAGGATGGCGGTCGTGTCCCTGCAGCCGAGACCCTGGCCCGAGGTCCCACCGCTGACCGCGCGGGTCGCGCGTGCCGCGTCCCCGAAGGGGAACCTGGCGATGCGTATCCGTGACGAGCTCGGTGTGGTCTACGAGGACGGGCGGTTCACCGGCGCGTTCGGGGTGCGGGGCCGGCCGGGGATCTCTCCGGCCCAGCTGATGATGGCCACGGTTCTGCAGTTCTCCGAGAACCTCACCGACCGGCAGGCCGCGGACGCGGTCCGCGACCGGATGTCGTGGAAATACGCGCTCGGTCTCGATCTCGACGATCCGGGGTTCGACGCCAGCGTGTTCTCGGAGTTCCGCGCGCGGCTGGTCGAGGGGGATCTGGCGACCCACGCGCTCGACGCGCTTCTGGCGCGTCTGGTCGCCGAGGAGCTGCTCAAGGC
>NZ_ADGX01000302.1 GCF_000177675.1 Parafrankia sp. EUN1f | reverse complement strand
CGGCCAGGTCGACCGCGGCGCCGGGGATGGTCAGGCGACGGGCCACCGCACGGGTCGTGATCCCCGGGTTGCGGTAGTGCCCAGCGGCTGACGCCGCGTCCGTGATAGCCGCCCACAGCGCCGGGTCAGGCACTGCGCTCATCGGCCGTTGTACGATCATGATGGTTCCCTTTCTGAGGTCGTCGAGGGTCTTGCGAGGGGCCAACTCCGGTGATCCCGTCCGGTCCGGCCCGTTACCGGGCCGGACGGGTGATCACGAACCGGCGCTGCGGTAGACGCGAGCAGCGCGTCGAGCAGCCGCGGACGCCTTCCCCAACGCCGCGAAATGCGCCGCGCGTAGGTGCGCCGCCACCCGGGTGATCTCGTCCTCGGATGCGTCCGGGTGCAGCTGGCGGGCCTGGCGGACGAACTTGCTCGCGAATCCGGCCCGCGCCGGCGCCGTCATCGCCTCCGCGCTCGGCGCCGTCGCCGCGCGCATATGACCCGCACGCACGGCACGGAGATGACGCTCAGCCGGCGACTCTCGCATCTGCGGCGGCACCCGATGAGAGGTCACGAGGACTCCACGGGAATGGATGGCCTCGGCGTCGACGCCGGCTCGTCCAATCGGCCAAGGTGCGCCTCGATACGAGCGAGCATCTGGACCGACACCCGGTCCCGACGCCCGCACTCGAGCCGCGAGAGGTAACCCTGATCCATGCCGATCTTTGCTGCCATCTCACGCTGGGGGTAGCGAAGCCATATCCGCCGTCGGCGGATCTCGGTTCCGTCGACGCGCACGGTCGTACTTGCCATGACAGCCATCATGAGGCCCTCATGAGGCTAAAGCAAGGCGAGAGACGCCCAACGGTGAGCAAATGATCACTTTGGCGCGTGTAGGCTTTGTGATGCCGGGTGATGCCTGGGAACCTGTCGGCGTGGCCACGGTGGAACTCGACGAAGATCAGGCGCAGCGCCTCGCGGCTGCCACGCGGAACCGTCGCCGCGAGTTGCGCCTCACGCAGCAAGATGTCGCACAGGCTGGGCAGCTCTCACTCGCGACGCTCAACCGCATCGAGAACGGCAAAGCCACATCGCTCTCCTTGCGCACCCTCGACGGGCTGGACTCCGGCCTCCGGTGGCAAGGGCGACAAGGTCGGGAGATGGGATCCGCCGAGCGAGTGGTCCATGGCGGCAGTCCGTTGCCCGCCGGCTCTCCGCGGCCGGTCTCACAGGAGTTCGTCGACGACCTCGGCGTCGTCCGGCGACGAGTCACCTTCGAAGATCCAACAGAGCACGTTGAGTCCCCTCCCAAGCTCTCCGAACTCGCACAGCGCGTCGCCGATGTCTCAGACGCTGATGTCACCTACTACGTCCTCCGTCGGTTACTGGCACTCGAACCTGCGAAGAGGAACAACATGCTGGTCGCCTTCGCTCGGATGCTCGACGCCGTCGACGGCAACTGAGGCCACAAGCAGGCTTCGTTAAACGCGAGCCCAGGGCGTCACTCTCCGGCTAGGGTCTGAGGCACTCAGTCCGGGCAGTCGGCGAGGGTGCGGGCCCTCCCCGATCAGCAGACGTCCGGAGCGCACCCTCGACATCGCCCGGAGGCCCCCGGGATGGACGCCCTTTCTCCCTTGGACAGGCTCGGCGCCGAGCTCCGGCGCCGACGCATGGACGCCGGGCTAACGCAGGACCGGCTGGCAGTGCTCGCCGGGTACCCAAAGGGCCGCACGATCATCAGCAAGTGCGAGCGCGGACGAGAGCTTCCCTCGGAGCGATTCATCGAGCGCATCGACGCCGTACTCGAAGCGGACGGCGCGATCATCAAGCTCTACCGCCAGGCCGAGGCTGCGAGGCTCCGCCACGCTGCGGACGACCTGGCGCCTCCTGAGGACACCGAGGTGCCACAGTCGGGCCTGGCGACCGTCCCCCGATTGGACCGAACCCCAGACCTCCAGGCACTCTCAGGTGAGTGTGCCCCGGCGGCCAAGGAGGACACAGCGGACCGGCGACAGTTGCTACAGGGTGGGCTGACAGCGTCGCTCGGCGGCATGAGCGCCGCGTCATTCGAGTCCCTGACCGAGGCTGGTGACTCGTTGGGGCTCCTCGGCGTGCGCCCAGGCTGCCGGATCGATGCCGAGATCGTCGACATTCTCGCGGGCCGAGTTCACGCGCTGAGGCTCGCCGATGACGTGCTGGCAGGGGGTGATCTCATCGGGCCCGCCTTCCGGGAGTTGGCCTCCGCTGTTCAGTTGTGCCGAGAAAGCCGGTATGCCCAGGACGTGGGCCAGGCGCTACTCACTCAGGTCGGCGAACTGGCGCAAATCGCGGGATGGATCGCTAGCGATGCCGGCCGCCACGATCAGGCCGAACATGCCTACACCGTGGGGATCTCCGCCGCCCGTCAAGCCAACGACGGCCCCTTGGTCGCTCACCTCATGAGCAGCCTCGCCTACCAGTTGGCGAACACCGGTCGCCGACGCGAGAGCATCGACTTGGCTCAGGCCGCCATCAAGGACGCAGGCAGGAAGGCGCCAGCGAGAACGCGGGCGCTATTCTTCGACCGCCTTGCATGGACCTATACGCAAGCCAGCGAGCCGCAACCAGCGATACGGGCGCTCGGCGCAGCTCATGACGCCCTCACTGACGATCGAGATGATGCCCCACAGTGGGCCTACTGGGTCAGCAGTGATGAACTCGACGTGATGGACGCACGCGTCTACACCGAGATGCATCGACCCTTGCGGGCCGTCCCACTTCTGAACGATGCACTCGGCCGCTACAACTCGACCCATACCCGCGAGGTCGCCCTCTATCGATCTTGGCTTGCTATTGCCCTCGCAGATGCCAACGAGCCGGAACAGGCTGCCGTAGAGGCTCGCCGCGTCTTGACTCTCTCCGCTGGGGTGCCCAGCAACCGCACCGCAGATCGATCGCGGGTAGTCCTCCGCCGATTGCATGACTTCGGCGGCGTACCCGAAGTTAGCGAGCTCTTGGAAGACTACGGCCACCTGCTCGGCGGACGGCGACCGAACGTGAACGAACGCGGCCCAACGGATGCACGCCTGATGTCGGACTGATCCTCGCTGATAGCCGTGTGCCCCGCCGCAGCGCTGCGGCGGGGCACACGGTGCGGGCGGGCCTGAGGGGGTGGCCTCACACCCTTGGGAGGGTCAGACGGGTGGGGTGCGGTCGTAGCCGGGATCCTTCGGGGGTTCCGATCCGGGCCCGTACCCGTCGGCCCAGCGTGTCCGCAGTGGCCGGCCGTGCGGGCACGTCCCGGACTCCGGCACCGGATCCACCCGGCCCTCCCGGTGCAGCTGGGCGCCACGCTCGCGGCGGCACTTGTTGCAGGCGACTAGCGACAGCATCGGTACCAGCGGCCGGCCGGCGTCCGGGTCCATCATCCCTTTTTCACCCGCCCGACGCCGTTGCAGCTGGTGCAGTCGAACTCCTGGGTGCCGGTGAACCCGCCGTCCTCGTCACCTTCGACGACGTCCCTGGTCACCTTGCCGGCTCCGTTGCAGGTCGTGCAGTCGGCGAACTGCACCTCTTTCACGTTGCGGCCGGTGGTGCCGCCTTTGCCGCCGCGCTTGACGCCGTCGCGGCCGGTGGACGCCCCGCCGCCGGTGCTGCCGCGCTTGTTCCAGGCCAACGCACTCTCCCCCTCACCTGTTGATCTTAGGTTCAGAATAGATCGTCGTGGTGGTCTGCGACCGTCACATGGCCTCCAGCCATCGATAGTCCTGGTCTTTCCGGGGGGCGCGACCAGCGGGAAGCGTCTGCAGGAAGTAGACGTAGCAGACGTCGCCACGGTGGAAGGTGACAGCAAGTCCGTACTTGTGAAATTTGCCGGCTCCTGTGGAATAGCCGTGAACCTGCGAGATCTCACGGTTTCCACTGTTGATGATGAGCGCACGCAGGTACTGCTCGATATCGGCGGTTCGGATCTTGCCGCCGACCAGCTCCAGAGCGGGGAGGGGCACCGGCGTGGGAGGATCACCCTCCACCATCGGCTCGTCCGCCGTCCGATCGTCTCCACCGGGCGGT
>NZ_ADGX01000303.1 GCF_000177675.1 Parafrankia sp. EUN1f | reverse complement strand
TCGCCCAGCTCCGTGACGGCGCTCTCGACCTTCTCGTCGCCACGGACGTCGCCGCCCGCGGCCTCGACGTCGAACGGGTCACCCACGTCGTCAACTACGACATCCCCACCGACCCGGAGTCCTACGTCCACCGCATCGGCCGTACCGGCCGCGCCGGGCGCAGCGGTGAGGCGCTGCTGCTCGTCACCCCGAGGGAGAAGGGCCTGCTCGCCGCGATCGAGAAGGCGACTCGCCAGCCGCTCGCCGAGATGGAACTGCCGACCGCGGAGGATGTGAACGCCCGGCGGGTCGCGAAGTTCCACGACGCGATCACCGCCGCGCTCGACGCGCCGGCCCACGCCGTGTTCAGGGACCTGGTCCTTGGCTACACCCGTGAGCACGACGTGCCGCTCGCCGACATCGCCGCGGCGCTTGCTGTGATGACCCGCCAGGAACCGGGGGAGTTCCTCCTCCCGCCGGACTCCGCCCCGCCTGTCCGGGAGAGGCCCGCCCGCGGGGTGGGCGGGCCGCGGCGGGTCTATGCCGTCTACCGGATCGGGGTCGGGCATCGCCAGCGGGTCACCCCGGGCCAGATCGTCGGGGCGCTCGCCAACGAGGGTGGCCTGGCCCGGGCGGACTTCGGCCGGATCGACATCCGGGCCGACTACAGTCTCGTCGAACTTCCCGCCGACCTGACCAAGGCCACCCAGCGGGCGTTGACCCGCACCCGCATCGCCGGCCAGCCCCTCAACCTGCGCGCCGAACGGCCGAGCCGGGAATCCGGCGCGCGGCCCGGCACCGGCCGCCGAGGAAAACCCGCCCCCTCCGCCCGCAGGACGCGCCGCCCGTCTGACGTCACGCCGTAGACGCCGTCAGAACATCAGCGCCTCCGGCAGGGATCGGTGCTGGGCAGCGACTTCGTGACAGGCCGCCTCATCGATCGAGCGGACTGGCACGCCGCACCCCTCTCAGGCGCCGTGGTCCTGGACCTCGCCATCCAGGAAAGCGGGACGGTGAGCAGCTCTCGCCGCCGCGCGACTCGATAGACGTCACCGCGTCCGCCGAGTCGATCAGCATCGCGGACGGCGTCCTGGCCGAGGCGGAAGCACTGTTCACCGAGGCCGGCAGCCGGCGCGGCTTCGCGTTCGTCGCGCTACACCGGTCCGGGCACGCGTTCCTGCGCGCGGACGACGCCGCCCAGCTGCGGCAGGCCCGCACGGCGATGGCCGGCTTCACCGCGGCGGATACGTCACCGCCACGACCACCCATCAGCCCGTGATCGCCATCGGGTTAGGTACCGACGGCGCGGACAACGAAGCGCTCACCCTCGATGAGATCGACGCCCGCGTCCTGCCACCGGGCGGACGGCTGTCGATCTGCGAACCGCTGCTCGGCCAGCGAAGCCCGATCGACCTCGACGGACTGAGCCGGCACGACCTCGCCGCCGACGCGGGCGTGCGGCAGTTCCTCGACATCGGGCCCGGCCTGCCCGCCGAGCACGCCACCCACCAGATCGCCCAACAGGTGGCACCGCAGTCACGCATTGTCTACGTCGACAACGATCCAATCGTGCTGGCGTAGGTTCAGGCTTCTCACCAGCATCTTTTGACAATCGGGCGAGAAACGGGTCCATACCCGCGTTGCACACGCACGGCTCGGCCCCTGTGACTGCAAGACGCAGGGGCGGCTCCCAGGGGCCATCCTCTCGCCAAAATGCGGGAGATGAGCAAACGTTCCCCATGCTACGGTGCGCCTATGTCAACGATCAAGCAGTTCCAAGTCACCTTTGACTGCGCAGAACCTGAGCGCGTCGCTCGCTTTTGGTGCGAGGTGTTGGGGTACGTTGTGTCGCCTCCATCGAAGGGGTTCGCCACCTGGGACGATTTCAACCGCTCCCGGTTTCCCGAGGATCAGTGTTCATGGTTCGCCTGCATCGATCCCTCAGGTGTAGGTCCACGACTGTTCTTTCAGCGCGTTCCCGAAGGAAAGGTCGCCAAGAATCGGCTGCATCTTGACGTGAGGGTCGGCCCCGGGCTCGTGGGTGAAGAGCGCCTCGCCACGCTCGAAGCCGAATGCGCACGGCTGGTCGTGCTCGGCGCGGTGCGCATGCGACTGCTGTATGACGGCCACGATTCCTGCATCGTGATGCAGGACATCGAGGGAAACGAGTTTTGTCTCGACTGAGCATTCTCCGGGGCCGGCGCGAGGTGGGGAGCAGCGCAGCAGCCGCACGGCGACCCGCACGCCGCCGATTGCCGTGTGCAATCCGGGGACGGTACCAGCCGTGCTCGCGCATGCACCAGGCTCCTGACCAGGATCTTTTCGATCCCAGGTCCGAACCTGGACACATACTCCGGGTTGCGCACGCTGCGTGGCTCAGACGCGGTACGCCGGCCGCCGTGCCACTGGACCCCCCTTGATGACGCCATCTCCGTTACGGGCCCGTAGGCGGTCCAACACGATCACACAACCCTGCTGGTCAGCGTCCCCGGCGGATCAGACAGGACGGCGCCTTCTCGAAGCGGTGGCGCCGTCCTGCCGAGCATCTCGATTCTGACGACCGGGCCCTGGGGCCGGGCCGCGCGGCGGCTGCGCGTGGGCCTGGCGCGCCACGTTCGCCGGCGCGTCGTCATGAGGGCGAGCACACGGCAGCACAAGCGGCCGTTGGTTGTCGCGCCGAGATTTCGCGCACACAAGGTCGTCATCCGAGTGAGGAGAAGCCTGGTGTCCACCTCCACGAGCGAGCCCACCCCGGAACAGGTAACCCCCCAGCCCGACGATGTCGCTCGCCTGCGCGAGGAGCTCATCCGGGAACTGCGGGAGCTGGCGGCGATCGTGACGCGGGAGGTGGAGCGGGCGGTGCGGGCGGTGCCACGGCATCTGTTCGTCCCCGAGCTGCGGGTGGCCGAGGCGTACGCCGCCGAGCGCCACTACGTGACGAAGGAGGACGAGCTGGGGATCAGCGTCAGTTCGGTGTCCGCCGCGCGGGTTCGGGCCATGATGCTGGAGCAAGCTCAGATCCGCCCCGGGATGCGCGTCCTGGATGTGCTACGGCGGCAATGTGGTCCCAGCCGACTATCACGGCCTGCTGCTCGTGGGCGGGCATGCGGCCTCCACGCACGCCGAGAACCGTTCGAACAGTGCCATCATCGCTACGGCCGGGCACAGGCTTCCCTTCAGCGCGGCGGATGTCCGAGGGCTCCTGGCCGGGATCAACAGCCGCTACGGCGGTCAGTCCCGTGTGACCAGGGCTTGGTCTTCGGGAACGAGTAGGTCCCACGCGCCGGCGTGATCGCCCGCGGCCCCGCGGGCAATGGCCTTGTCGAGAGCTGCTCGTGCTCCCTCGGTGGTCTGTGCCTGGGCCGCAGGGGTGGGCGGGGCGACGGATGCAGGATCACCGCCTGGCGAGGCAGGACCTGCGGCTTCGTCTGCCTGTCCACTGCTCCCGCATGCACACAGCAGCGTGACGAGCATTGCGGTAGCCAGCCGGCAGGCTGGCGCCCTGAGGCCGTGCGTTGCCGGTGTGTCACGCAGAGCATCCGACGGGTTGAGCGTGCTACTGCCCCGGCGAAACCGGGACTGTGGAGCTCGACATGCCGGTCTTCGCGGGAGTGGGTCTAGCTTGGCCTCGCCGGCAGCCCAGGGCGTCGGCTACTGCCAGTGCGGCGCTTCGGGAGGTCGTCACCGGACTGTGTGCAGCTGGGCCCGAGCCGCAAGGATCATGTGCTTCCGCTCCAGCTCGCAGAGGCGAGTCGAAGGCAGCACCTCCCCATTTGTCGCGGCGAGGAACTGGTTGACGTTCCGGAAGGCGGCGGGTGCGATGAAATCCATGTAATGCTCGCCGGGCTCCCTGTGCGGCAGCATGCCGTCCACCGTGATGAAGTTCCCTTCTGGGGAGACACGGACGATGCGGGCAACCCCCGCGTGCTCCGGCTGTCCCCGCGCCGTGGCCACGACCAGGCGGGCGACGTCACCGACCTGCGGCTTCGC
>NZ_ADGX01000304.1 GCF_000177675.1 Parafrankia sp. EUN1f | reverse complement strand
CCCCAGGGCGCCAGGGCGGGCACGGCGCTTCCGCTCGTCGTCAACCTGCACGACCGCGACCAGTCCGTGGACCAACTGGAGCAGTACACCGGGATGGCTGACGCGGGGACCAGATCGGGCTATGCGGTCGTCACCCCGGTCGGCGTGTCCGCCCGGTGGAACCTCACCCGCTCGGCCGAGGCCGGCCCCGACGACGTCCTGTTCATCGGCATGGTGCTCAACGACCTGACGGGCCGGATGTGCCTCGACCCGAAGCGGGTGTTCGCCAGCGGCTTCTCCGATGGCGCCGACATGACGCTGGAGGTCGCCTGCGCGCTGCCCGACCGGTTCGCGGCCGTGGTCACGGTCGCGGCGAGCCGGGTCCCGGAGGACTGCGCGGATCCACGCGCGAACCTGCTCGAGGTGCACGGAACCGCGGACGCGATCGCGCCCTGGGACGGCGGCGGCCCGGCCCGTACCGCGCCCTTCGTGGGGCTGGTCGCGCAGCCCGTCGAGAGCCGCACCGACCGGTACGCCAGGGCGTTCGGCTGCGGCGGTGAGCATTCCGCCGGCGCGGAGATGTCCAGCGCCGCCCTCACTGCCTGGACGTCCTGCCCGACGGGCAAGGACGTCGGGGTGCTGGCCATCAAGGGTGGTGGTCACACCTGGCCGGGCGCGGCCGCGCGGCCCGAGCTCGGGGCCACCGTGTCGAGCCTGAGCGCGACCGTCGTCGCCCTGGAGTTCTTCGGCGGGCATCCGGCCGACGGCCGGACGGTCACCGGCGGGGGTGCTTCCGGCGGCGGTGGCACGGCCGGGGGTGGCGCGACCAGGTCGGCCGCTCCCACGACGAGCCCGGCACCGGCGTCCGCGACGAGGTCGGCAGGCCCGGCACCGTCCGCATCCGCGGTACCGGATAGCACCACCGAGCCCACGACCGGACCGCCTCCGTCCCCCACCACAGTGGTCCCCTCTGTGTCCGCTACCGCATCGGCGAGCCCGGCGGCCGCTGGCGGGTGAGGGTTGACGCCAGGTGAGAGGCCAGTGGCTACGGGGCAGGTCAGCGTATTCGGCGCTGACCGCGGGTAGGCGCGGGTGCACCCAATGCACACCTTCGGGTTGCACGTGTCAGGAACCGAACAGGCCTCGGTCCAAGCGTCGAAGGGCCTGCGAGAATGGGCGGTGTGGCGGAGGCTTCGGTCCAGCGTGAAGTGGTTCTGCTCGGGTCCACCGGCTCGATCGGAACCCAGGCGATAGATGTCGTACGCCGCAACCCGGACAGGTTCCGGGTGGTGGCGCTGATGGGCGGCGGGTCCCGGGTGGACCTGCTCGCGGAGCAGGCGCTCGATCTCGGCGTCGAGGCGGTCGGTGTGGCTGCCGCGTCCGCGGCGCAGGACCTGCAGCTCGCGTTCTTCGCGGAGGCGTCCCGGCGTGGGTACCGCCGCGGGGAGTTCGCGGTTCCCAAGATTCTCGCGGGGCCCGACGCGGCCGTCGAGATCGCGGCCTGGCCGGCGGACATCGTCCTCAACGGGGTGTCGGGCTCGGTCGGGCTCGCCCCGACTCTGGCGGCGCTCAAGGCAGGCGCGACGGTGGGCCTGGCGAACAAGGAGTCCCTGGTCGCCGGTGGTCCGCTGGTACTCGAGGCGCTGGGCGGCAATCCTGACCGGCTCGTGCCGGTGGACTCCGAGCACTCCGCGCTGGCCCAGTGCCTGCGCGGGGGGCGGCGCGAGGAGGTCCACAAGCTGGTGCTGACCGCCAGCGGCGGTCCGTTCCGCGGGCGGAGCCGGGACGAGCTGGCCGGCGTCACCCGCGAGCAGGCGCTCGCGCATCCGACGTGGGCGATGGGGCCGCTGGTCACCATCAACTCGGCGACGCTGATGAACAAGGGCCTCGAGCTGATCGAGGCGCACCTGTTCTTCGGGGTGCCCTACGACGACATCGAGGTCGTCGTTCATCCGCAGTCGCTGGTCCACTCGATGGTCGAGTTCACCGACGGTTCGACCATCGCGCAGGTGTCGCCGCCGGACATGCGCCTCCCCATCGCCCTGGCGCTGGGGTGGCCGGACCGGGTGCCCCTGGCACAGCCGCCGATGGACTGGACTCGGCCGCAGTCGCTGACCTTCGAGCCACTCGACACCGTCGCGTTCCCCGCGGTCGACCTCGCCCGGACGGCGGGCCGGCTCGGGGGCACCGCGCCAGCGGTGTTCAATGCGGCGAACGAGGAGGCCGTCGCTGCCTTCCTCGCGGGCGGGCTTCCGTTCGTCCGTATCGTCGACCTGGTGGCTGAGGTGGTGGAGGCGCACGAGGTGATCGCCCGTCCGACGTTGGACGAGGTGTTCGAGACCGAGCGCGAGGCCCGTGCCGCGGCGAACCGTCTGATCGAACAGGCCGGTGGGCGGCCTGTGGCGACCGGAGGACGTGCTTGATGGCAGCCCTGGGCATCGCAGCCTTCGTCCTCGCCCTGTTCGTCTCGGTCGTCCTGCACGAGGCCGGGCACTTCGTCACGGCGCGGTACTTCGGGATGAAGGCGTCCCGGTTCTTCGTCGGTTTCGGCCCCACCCTGTGGTCGAAGCAGCGCGGGGAGACCGAGTATGGGGTGAAGGCCATCCCGGCCGGCGGGTTCGTCAAGATCGAGGGAATGACCTCCCTCGAGGAGATCGACCCGGCGGACGAGAAGCGGGCCTTCTACAAGGCCCCGGCACGGGCGAGGCTGGTCGTGATGTCCGCGGGCTCGTTCGTCCACTTCGTCATCGCGATCGTGCTGATCTACGGCGTGCTGGTCACTCTCGGCACCAAGCAGACCAGCGAGACGCTGATCGGGGAGACGACGTGCCTGCCCGCGGCGGGCCAGACCGAGTGCGCCGGGGCCGGCCCGGCGGCGGCCGCCGGGCTGCTCAAGGGCGACCGGGTGGTGAGCTTCGAGGGAACGTCCATCACCTCGTGGGAGGACTTCACCCGGCTGGTGCGCGAGCACGGGTCCGGGCCCGCCGAGCTCGTCGTCTCCCGAGACGGCCGGCAGCTGACCCTGCGCCCCGACCTCGGCGAGGTCCTGCGTGACCGCAGAACCGGCGGCGAGGGGAAGGACCCGGTCGGAGCCCTGGGAGTCAGGCCGGGGCAGGAGTCCGTTCACTACGGGGTGTTCGGAGCCGTTCCGGAGACCTTCAAGGTGATCGGCTCCGGGTTCACCGGGATGTACGACACGTTCACCGAACGGCTCGATGACATCAGCCGCATCTTCGGTGACAACCGCGACGAGAGCGGTTTCATCAGTGTGGTGGGTGCGGCCCGCCTCGGTGGCGACGTGGTCACCGCGGACGAGGACTGGTCCGACCGCATCGGGGTCTTCCTGTTCCTCGTGGCCGCGATCAATCTCGCCATCGGGATCTTCAACCTGCTGCCGCTGCTCCCGCTCGACGGCGGGCACATCGCGGTGCTCGGTTTCGAGCAGGCCCGACACGGACTGCGGCGGCTGCGTGGTTACCGAGGTCCAGTGCAGCCGGTGGACTTCGCGAAGCTGTTACCAGCCACGTACGCCACGGTCGTCGTTCTCGTCGGGTTCAGTCTGATCATACTGTCCGCCGACATCGTCAACCCCATCCGCATCAACCAGTGAGCCGCCGTGTACCCGCGGTGGCGCGCGGTGGTGGTCAGTGGACGCCCCGGTCGCCGGTCGATCCGGTCGGGCGTCGCGCCGGCCGTCGTGAGTGCGCCGCCTCCGCACGACGTCCATCGACCTGATTGACCGATCCAGCCGATCCGTGAATCGGCTCGGACCTGATCGACCCGGACGCCCCGGTCGTGCTCGACGGACCGGGGCTGGGTCGCCAATTGACGATCAAGAATCCGACACGCCAGTGAGGACATCGTGACCGTTACTCTGGGCATGCCCGCCGCTCCGCCCCGCCCGGTCGGAACCCGGCGGGTCAGCCGGCAGATCCACGTGGGCAACGTGCCGGTCGGAGGTGACGCCCGGTCT
>NZ_ADGX01000305.1 GCF_000177675.1 Parafrankia sp. EUN1f | reverse complement strand
CTTCGCCCTGCAGAGCATGCGCTCGCCGGATGTGAGCCGCCTCTACCTCCAGGTACCACCGGACGAGCCGATCCACCTGCGCAGCGACGAGGAGATCTGGCACGAGCTGGATCTACGCCTTACCGGCGGAACGGGCAAGCTGCCGACCGGGACCATCACGGAACGGGTGCTGGTCGGGCTGCGCGCCCACGTGGAGGAGCACATGCAGTATCGGACCCTGTTCCTCCTGGGCGACGCCGCGCACATCGTGCCGCCGAGCGCCGCGAAGGGGCTGAACATGGCCGTCGCGGACGCCCGCCTGCTCGCCGAGGGACTGGACCACTGGTATCGCTCGGGGCGTCGCGATCTGCTCGACGGCTACCAGAGCCGCTCACTGCGGCGTGCGTGGCATGGGCAGGAGTTCTCCGAGTTCATGACCTCGCTTCTGCACGTCTCGCCCGGAGAGAGCGCGGCCGAGGGCCGGATGAGGCGGGCTCGGCTCGATCTCCTGCGCCGGTCGAGCACGGCCGCGACTGCTTTTGCCGAACAGTACGTCGGACTTTCCCGGCCGTAGGAACAATCGCCGCCGCTGTACCACTCGGGCCACCGGGGGCTATCCAGGCACAAGGTCCACGAACTCCGCGATTCCACGCACGAAGGAATGACTGGGTGGCCGGCCGTAGGCGAGCACAACGGCGTCGTCGGCCCGCTCGCCGGCGATCCGGTAGCTGTCCAGATTGCCGATACCGAGGCCGCGTCGGGCCGCGGACCGCTGCAGCCATCCGGCCTGCACGCCGGCCGGAAGCTCGATAACCGCATGCAGACCGGCGGCAATTCCGCGAACCGTCGCCCCGGGCACCCGCTCCGCCACCATGCCGACCATGTGATCGCGCCGTTGCCGGTAGGCGACTCGCCGTTTACGCAGGTGCGTCGCGAACGCTCCGGATCGCAGCATCGATGCGAGCACGTTCTGGTCGAAGCTTCCGGAGGCGGCGTCACTCAGATACTTGGCCTCGCACACCGGGGAGATCAGATGGGGTGGGAGCACCAGCCAGCCGAGCCGGATTCCGGGTGCCAACGTCTTGCTCACGCTGCCGATATACGCGACCCGGTCGGGGTCCTCGCCCTGCATCGCGCCCAGCGGCCCGCCGTCGTAGAGGAACTCCCCGTCGTAGTCGTCTTCTATGATCAGGCCGTTGGTCCGGCGCGCCCAGGCGAACGCCTCCGCCCGGCGGTCCGGATGCAGTCTCACTCCCAGCGGGAACTGATGGGACGGAGTGAGCACGACCGCCTGCGCGGAAGATGTCCACAGCTGCCCGGTGTCCGCACCCAGCGCGTCCACCGGCAGCGACACCACGTTCAGGCTCGCGCCGGCCACGCGATGATGATCGGCCAGTCCGGGGTCCTCCAACGCCACCGTCCGGGTGCCCGCATCACGCAGAACCCTGCAGATCAGGTCAAGCCCCTGCCGAAATCCGGCGCAGATGACGATGTTCTCGGTGTCGACGGCGAGATTTCTCGACCGCCGGAGGTGATCAGCCACCGCGCTGCGCAGTTCCGGGACGCCCTGTGGGTCCTGATATCCGAGGAAGGATGCCGGTGAGGTGCGGAGAATCTCGCGCAGCGCATTCTGCCACTCGCTCCGCGGGAAGGAGGTCAGATCGGGCTCTCCCGGACGGAAGTCCCAGCGAAGGGCACTCGCTTCCTTTTCCGACCGCGGACGGATGTTTTTCGGGTCCGCACCACCGGTGGCGAGGTCGGCGACCCGCGATCCACCGCCCCGGCTGCTCACCAGGAAACCCTCGCTCACCAGCTGCGTATACGCCGTGCTGATCGTTCCGCGGGAGACACCGAGCTCCGCTGCGAGGATGCGACTCGACGGCAGGCGCGCGCCGGGGCGGAGACGACCGGCCCGGATGGCGTCACGAAGGCCGGCCTCCAACGCGGCCCTCCGACCAAGCTTCGGGTCGAGATCGACCAGGAAGCTGTACGGACCGGGTTTGACCCAGGAAATGGTCACGAGTTTGGACCTTAGCATGAGGCTGGGCACCGATATGGTTTCGTCGTGGAGAATAAGGATGGAGACGAGTGCCAGGCGTCACATCGGGCACCTCCGCTGGCCGGTATCGAGCCGACAGGCGGTATAGAGCCGCGGGCAGTGCCCATGGCCATGGGCAACGGGGATACCACTTCGGCTCGCCGCCCCTCGGCCCGATGGTCCCTCTCCGACCATCGCATCCTTGTTCTCGCGATCACCGCCGGAGCGGTCGCGGCAAATCTTTACTATGGTCAAACTCTTCTGGTCGACATGGCGCAGGGACTCGGTGTCGGCGAGTCCACCATCGGTGCGATCGTGGCATCCACCCAGCTGAGCTATGCGGTCGGTCTGGTGCTGCTGGTTCCGTTGGGGGATGTCGCCGACCGACGGCGGCTGGTTTCGATCCTGCTCGCCGCGACAATGGTCGTCCTCGCCGGCGTCGCCACCGCCCCCAACGCGGCCGTGCTGCTCATCGCCAGCATCATGCTCGGGCTGGTTAACGTCACACCGCAGATCGCGCTCCCGCTGGCGGTCCACCTGAGCAGGCCAGCCGACCGCGGGCGCGTCGCGGGCCAGATCATGACCGGGCTGCTCACCGGAATCCTGCTCTCCAGAACAGTCGCCGGAATCATCGGCGGGCAGTTCGGCTGGCGCACGATGTACGGGTGCGCGGCGGTCTGGACCGCGGTTCTTCTGGTCGCCTGTCGCCGCGCTCTGCCGATATCACCAAAGACCACCGACTGGGCCTACCGGGACCTGGTCGCGAACACGTTCCTCCTCGCGGTTCGGACGCGTGGCCTTCGGCGTCCGATGCTCTACGGATTCCTGGCCTTCGCGGTTCTCACCGGCTTCTGGACCACACTTCCCGCCCGGCTGTCCGGCGCTCCGTTCGAACGCGGGCCCACGGCGGTGGGGCTTATCGCGCTGATCGGGGTCGGCGGTGCCCTGGCAGCGCCACGAGCCGGCCGTATCGCGGATATGGGCCGCGGGCGCCTGGTGACCCTCTGCGGACTCCTGATGATCGCGTCATCTTTCTGTGTTCTCGCCGCCGGCCGCTCGAGCCTGGTGGTACTGGCTCTCGGGGTCGTTCTGCTCGACGTCGGTTACAGCGCGGCCAACAGCGCCAACCAGCAGCGAATATTCGCCAGTGCCGGAGAGACCGCCGCCCGCCTCAACACCATCTACGTCGTGACGCTCTTCGCCGGCGGCACGCTCGGTACGAACGCCGCCCTCGCGATCTGGCAGCAATGGGGCTGGACCGGGGTGTGCCTGTTCGGCGGATTACTGGCCTCTGCCGGCGCCGCGGCGGCAACGACCGATTTCGATTTTCGTGGCCGACGTGTCCGGGGCGACGGGCCGACTCCGTCCGAGATGCCAACGCCGCGTGAACAGTCCGTCAACTGACAAGAAATGGGTGATAGCGCGATGCGTGTTTTTGTGGTCGGTGCCACCGGCGCCGCGGGCAGGCCGCTGGTGGACGCTCTCCTGGCAGCGGGCCACGAGATCACGGCGATGTCTCCGGGCGAACGACTGGACCAGCTGCCTCCCGCCGTACGACGGCTGCGCGCGGGGCTGCTGGACGCCGATCTGGAAGACGTTCTGCCGTCTCGGCTCGCAGGTCACGACGCGGTCGTCAACCTCGCCACGGCGGTACCAGCGGATGATGACGACCCACGAGGGTGGGATCTCGACTCGAGCATCCGCGAGACGGGTTCCCCGCGGTTGGCCAGGCTGGTCGCCCAGGTCGGTGTCCCGGTGCTGGTCCAGCTCAGCGGGCGACGGCGCGGACGTAGCCGAGGTGGCGGCCCTGGTCGGCGGTGAGCGCGTCGATCTCCACCGTGTTGTCGGGGTTGACGGTGCGGTGCCAGTCGAGCCAGCGCAGCCAGCCGTCCGGCATGGTGTCGGC
>NZ_ADGX01000306.1 GCF_000177675.1 Parafrankia sp. EUN1f | reverse complement strand
TGGTCACGGTGACGAGGTGAACAGCGGGGTGTGGAGTCCGGATGGGTTGCGTGTCCTGACTGCCGGTGACGATGGGGTGGCGCGGGTGTGGGATGCGGTGTCGGGTCGGGAGTTGTTGACCTTCGCTGGTCACAGCGGCCGGGTGTGGGATGGGGCGTGGAGTCCGGATGGCTCGCGGATCCTGACCGCCAGTGACGATGGGACGGCGCGGATCTGGGACGCTGTCGATGGTCGCCCGGTCGGTTGGCGCCTTGAGCAGCTTCCACGCGGCGAGCTTGCGGTCTGGTCTGTCACGGACGGGCATCTGCTCGGAGCGACGCCAAATGCGTGGCGGTGGCTTGGCTGGCAGGTGCCCTCCGGAGACGAACCCGTCCGGCTGCCGGCCGAGACCTGGGGCCCACTGCCACCGCTGAGCCAGACAACGCCTTCGCGCTGACGGCCGGCGGTGCCTCCGGGCGAACGTGCAGGCGGATGCCGGGGGCCCGTGAGAAAGCGCGGTCCGCGCCGGGCTCAGTGCAGCGCGCTGCGGAAGGCGCCGTCCAGGTCGGCCAGGATGTCGTCGATGCCCTCGAGGCCCACCGAGAGGCGGATCTGGTCGGCGGATACGCCGCTGGCCCTCCGCTGCTGCGGCGTGAGCTGTGCGTGGGTGGTCGACGCGGGATGGATGGCCAGCGAGCGGACGTCCCCGACGTTCGCCAGGTGGCTGTGCAGGGTGAGCGCCTCGATGAAGGCCGGGCCGCGGCGCAGCCCGTCGGCCAGCTCGAAGGCGAGGACGGCGCCGGTGCCGCGGGGCAGGTAGCGGTCCGCCGCGGCGCGCCACGGGCTGTCGGGCAGGCCCGGATAGGCGACCGCGATGACGTCGTCGCGGTCCCGCAGCCACTGCGCGACCCGCAGGGCGTTCGCGCTGTGCCGCTCCATCCGCAGCGACAGGGTCTCCAGGCCCTGAAGGAGCAGGAACGCGTTCATCGGCGACAGCGCCGGCCCGAGGTCGCGCAGCAGCCGCGCGCGGGCCCGCAGGATGTAGGCCGTCTCGGGGAACGTGTCGAGGAACACCAGCCCGTCGTAGGCGGGATCGGGCTGGGTGAAACGCGGGTAGCGGCCGTTGCCCCAGTCGAAGCGCCCGCCGTCGACGATGACACCGCCGATGGACGTCCCGTGCCCCCCGATGAACTTCGTCGCCGAGTGGACGACGACGTCGGCTCCGTGCTCGAACGGGCGGGCCAGGTAGGGCGAGGCGAGGGTGTTGTCGACGACGAGCGGGATCCCCGCGTCGTGGGCGACGCCCGCGACGGTGGCGATGTCGAGGACGTTCCCGCGCGGGTTGCCGATGGTCTCGCCGTAGAACGCGGCGGTGCGCGGCCGGATGGCGGCCCGCCAGGCGTCGGGGTCGTCGGGGTCGTCGACGAAGGTGGTCTCGATGCCGAGGTCGGCCAGGGTGTGGCGGAACAGCGCGTACGTCCCGCCGTACAGCGACGCGGACGACACGATGTGATCGCCGGCCGAGGCGACGTTGAGCAGGGCGAGGGTCGCCGCCGCCTGCCCGCTGGCTGTCGCGAGCGCCGCGACGCCGCCCTCGAGGTCGGCGACGCGCTGCTCGAGTGCGTCGTGGGTCGGGTTGACGACCCGGGTGTAGGTGAAGCCCGTCTCGGTGAGCGCGAACAGGCCGGCGGCCTGGGCGGCGTCGGCGAACACGAACGAGGCGCTCTGGTAGATCGGCACCGCGCGGGCGCCGGTCGTCGGGTCCGCGGTGGTGCCGGCGTGGACCTGGCGGGTCTCGAACGACCAGGCCGCGCCACGGACGTCGGTGCCGGGCTCGCGCAGGTCCGCTGTCTCGGTCGTCTCGGTCACAGGATCGACAGTCTCGGTCACAGGGCGGCCCCGTCCGGTCGCGTGACGCCGTCCGGTCGCGTGACGCCGTCCGGTCGGGTGAGGTCGGCGTAGTGGCGTCGGGCGACCTCGGGATGGCTGCGCAGCCAGCTCTTCAACGTGTTCTCCCCGTGCTGGGCGAAGATCGGGTTGTCCGGGTCGGGCGGTCCGGCGTCGGGGATCTGCGCGAGGAGCGCGGGGGGCAGCGGCACGGGCTCGATCGTGGCGGACAGGCCCGGTCCGAAGAAGAACGCCACGGACCCTCGTTCGTGGCCTTGTGGTGGGCTCATCACACGGTGCACAGTCGCCGGATAGTAGCGCAGCGTGGCCAGCTCGAACATCTCGCCGATGTTCACCACGAACGCCCCCCGCACGGGCGGGGCGTCGATCCACCCGCCCGAGCCGTCGGCGACCTGCAGCCCCGGCAGCCACGCCGGGCCATCCGGGTCCGCGGAGGCCCCGGCAGCGTCCGGGGCGTCCTGGCGCCGGACGGCGTCCTGCAGGACGAGGCTCAGGAAGCCACCGTCCTTGTGCGCCCCGACGCCCTGCGAACGGGCGCCGTCGGCGTCCCGCCGGTGCCGGTTGGTGCGCGTGCCGTCTCCGTCTCCGGCGCCGTTCCCGGCACCGTGGTCGGCCTCGGCGGCCGGCCCGTCGGGTGCGGGCAGGTAGCGCAGCAGCTTGAGGTGGGAGCGGGGGTCGTCGGCGAAGGTGGCGTCCAGGTGGTCGGGGGCGAGCCCCAGCGACTCGGCCAGCGCGCGGACGAGGACCTGCGCGACACCGGCCAGCGCCGCCATGTACTCCTCGACGACGGCCCGCAGCTCGGCAGGCTGGGCCGGCCACTGGTTGGGGCCGTCCAGGCGCAGGTAGGGCGGGTCGCCGGGGCCGCACACCCGGCGCGGGCGCTCGTCGCCGATGTCGATCTGCTCGCGCAGGTCGGGGTTGTCCCGGGTGATCTCCTGGCCGAGGCGGGTGTAGCCGCGGAAGTGCGGCGAGTGGACGTTCTCGATCCGCAGCTTCGTGGCGGTCGGCAGCCGGAAGAAGTCGCGGCTCACGGCCAGGACGCGGTCGGTGAGCCGGGTCGGCACGCCGTGGCCGGTGAGCTGGAGGAAGCCCGGGTCGCGGCAGGCCGCGCGCAGCGCGAGGACGAACTCGGCGCGGTCGGCGGGGCCCGCGGGAGCGGTGTACCGGCGCAGGTCGAGCAGGGGGAGCTCGCGAGGCGACCGACCGGGTGGATGGTCAGGGGCCTGGCGCATGTGGGCCTCCCTGCCCCGCGACGGGATGGATGGGGTGCAATTTTATGTATTTCCGATCGATAAAGTAAACTTACTCCGTGACGTGGAGTACGCATGGCAGGACACGTCACAGCCTGCCGCCGGGCGCTCCCGGTGGCGACACCGGGCGTGTATCCGAGCAATTCCACTCCGTGCGCGGCATCCTTCTTGCGGTCCGCCGGACAGCGTCACGCCGGCTATGCGGCGAACGACCGATCAGCCGGGACCAACGGACCTGCTTCCGGGGGCCGTCGGGGCCATGGGATGGGACCGGGCGTGCGGCCGGGCCGGTGACTCGGCCGGCCGCGGCTGGCTGCGCCCGTCCCTGCCCGGGCGCGAGCCCGGTGTCTCGTTCGAGAAACGCCGATCGTCCCGCGCACCACTCACCGCCAGAGGGGAATCCGCCATGACCGAGCCGACCTGGTCGTTCGAGACGAAGCAGATCCACGCGGGCGCCCAGCCCGATCCGACGACCGGGGCGCGCGCCGTCCCGATCTACCAGACGACGAGCTTCGTCTTCCGTGACACCGACCACGCCGCCGCCCTGTTCGCGTTGGGGGAGCCCGGCAACATCTACACCCGCATCATGAACCCGACCCAGGACGTTTTCGAGCAGCGCGTCAACGCCCTCGAGGGCGGCGTCGGGGCGCTCGCGACGTCCTCCGGGCAGGCGGCGGAGACGCTGGCCATCCTCAACCTGGCCGAGTCCGGT
>NZ_ADGX01000307.1 GCF_000177675.1 Parafrankia sp. EUN1f | reverse complement strand
CGTTCTTCTTCGGGATGTGCACCCGCTTCACCGGTTTCCATCGGTAGCGCTCGTGGCGCATCGCATCGATGATGCGGTCGATGGTAGCCAGCGACATGCCGTCCACGGTCTCCCCGGTCACCCCGGGCGTCATCGCACCCTTGTTGGAGTACAGACGCCCGTAGGCCACCAGGTACAGCGCCGGGTTGAACAACTGTCGATACACCCGCTCCAGCGGCAGTCCTCTCCTTCCACGTTCACGGAGGACACCAAGGACCATTTCGGCGCTCTGCATTACGCATGCCTCCCGTCCGTTGAGTATCCGGCCACCTGTTCCCCTTCGCCCTGTCGACATCTTTCATGCCGTCCCCGGTGGGGCGTTACTCCCACGACTACTATGGGAACTCCGTCACCTTAGGGCTCGCGCCCCTTAGGCGATCCCGCGGTACGTCCCTGCTGTACGTATCGAGCGCGACTTAGAGCTTGTCTCACGTGGCCAGTTTCTTCCAGCAGGTCAGCGACGCTGCCAGGGTGAGGAATCCGAGGAAGTTGTGGCCGTTGCGTTCGTAGCGGATGGTGAGGCGGCGGTAGCCGCCGAGCCAGGCCGATGGGTCGGCCGCGCGGCGAGGTGCCAACCTGTGGGTTGGTCCTTTTCCGCGCAGCCTCCCGCCGAACCGGACTTGATAGTTTCCTGATCATCCGGCTCTCTGGTGACTATGGCGTGAGCTGTGTGGCTGGCTGTCCGCCGTGGATTTGGCTGTGGCAGCTGATGCAGACGACGAGTGTTTTGCGTCTGCGGTTTGCCATCGCCGTAGCCCAGGCGGGTGACAGGGGCCCGGGTGCTGTGAGGTCTTTGAGCGCGCGGACGTGGTGTACTTCAACGTTGCCCGTCTGCTGGCAGACCTCGCAGGTGTCCGCGAGGAGCCGGGTGAGCAGCTCCTTGTGCGGATGGTCGACCCGGGTCGGCGCACGGTCAAGGATCGTGGCTGTCTTCTGCCGGTGGAGTGAGATTCCACCGAACCGTGCGACCAGCGGCTTCCTACCGATGCGTTCGATAGCTGCTTCGAAGCAGGTTCGCGGGCCCTGCGGTGTCTGGATTTTTGCCTTGTGTTTGGCTGCCATCTTCGACATCGACGAGCGGTGCTTTCCTGCCAGGGTCTTGAGCATCGAGGTCTCCATGACCCAGCGCAGCCGGTGAAGCCGATGAACGTCACCGGCGAGCAGGTAGTACTGGACGATACCCCGGTAGGTGGCCCCATAGGTGGCGATGATGGTGTAGTCGTCGCCGTTCGTCAGAGCCTTCTGTTTCGCGGGTTTGCCGCGTCGCAGGTAAGGGGCACTTTTGGCCTTGATCACGTCCAGTGGCACGCGCAGCGCGACTTGCCCGTTGACCGATCTGCGCCGACGGGTGGTCTTGCTGCTGTTGTGTTGGACGATGATCTCGTAGCCAAGGAATCGGGCCGCGCCTGTGCGGGCGTGGGTAATCAGGGTCTTGTCCGCGGACAGTTCCAGTTTGAGGTCGTCACGCAGGAATTCCGCCAACCGCTGTTTGATTTCCTCGGCTTCGGCCTTCGGTCCGGTGAACCCGAGCAGATGGTCGTCTGCGTATCTGCAATACCGCAGCCGCCGATACCGCGGATCGTCCGGGTCGGAGCTGGGCAGACTGACCATGCGCCGTCGCAACTCCCGAGCCTGGGCTCGGTCACCACGTCGGCGGGCCTTGGCCAGCTCGTTTTGCAGATCAAGGTAGGCAGGGTTGCGCGCCCTGCGGTCCCCTCGGGTGTACTCCGGTATCAGAACCTTCTCGACAAACTCGTCCAGCTTGTGCAGGTAGATCGAAGACAGAACCGGGGAGGCAACGCCCCCTTGAGGAACCCCTGACAAAGAGGCACCCCAGGTCCAGTCCTCCAGGTATCCGGCTCGCAGCATGTTGCGCACGAGTCGCAGGAACCGGTTGTCGTGGATCTTCTCCGACAGGATTTCGATCATCAGGTCGTGATCGAGCGATCCGAAGCAGTCGGCGATGTCTCCTTCGATGAACCAGGCCGTTCCGGTCCAGGTGTTGGCTATCTCCCGCAAGGCGGTGTGACAGCCTCGCCGGGGACGGAACCCGTGGGACCGGTCGGAGAACGTCGGTTCGTAGTAGGCCTCCAACAGCAGGCGCACGACTTCACCGACGAGCTTGTCCGACCACGTTGGCAGTCCCAGCGGACGGGTCTTTCCGTTCTTTTTCGGGATGTGCACCCGTCGGACAGGGCGGAATCGGTAGCGCTCGTGGCGCATCGCATTGATGATGCGTCCTATCCTCGCCTGGGACATGCCGTCCACGGTTTCCTGCGTGACCCCGGGCGTCATCGCACCCTGGTTGGTGTAGATGCGTCCGTAGGCCAGCAGATACAGCTGCGGGTTAAACAGCTGCCGATACAGTTCGTCACACGGCAGTCCCCGTCTGCCGCGCTCACGCAGGACACCCAGCACCGTTGCGGCGCTCTGCATTACGCATACCTCCCAGTCTCGGGTGTCCGATCACCTGGCCTCCTTCGCCCTGTAGGCGGCTTTCCCGCCCTCCCTGGCCGGTCGCGACTCCGGCGACTACTACGAGACCTCCGTCGCCATAGGGCTCGCGCCCGACAGGCGATCCCGCGTTCGTCTCTGTTGTACGTGACAGCGTGACGTAGGCGTCCCACTCATCTCCTTGAACACCCTCGCTGGGCGTCGCCCCGCGCCCTGGAGGTTGCATCGGCAACGATCGACTCCGACACAGAGCGCGGCACCGGTTTCAGAGGTCTTTCCGGTGGATGAGAACTTGCATCGACTGGAGATTGGGATTCAGGCAATCCAGCTTTCGCCATATCACGCGGGCCCACCCGGCGCGCCGTCCCTGACCACTGGACCCGGCCGCCGGGAATCATGGCATGCTGTTGTCCCCTTCACCTTTCGGATCCAGGTAAGCCATCCGACCCAGGAACCTCCCTCCAAGTCCCTCCCAGCTGAACTGGGGATACAACAGAGCGCCTCGCGGCGCACATCGTCCGCTCGACCTTCCACCGGTGGCGGCCGAGCTTCTCGCTGGACTCGATGCCCTTGCGGGCGATCCGGGGCGCGATCCCGCGGTCGCGCAGGAAGCGGCGCAGGTCATCGCTGTCGTAGGCCTTGTCAGCGCGCAGCTTGACGGGCCGGCGGCGCCGCGGCCCGCGCCGGGAACGGACCGCGGGGATCCCCGTGACCAGCGGGATCAGGGCGTGGCCGTCGTGAAGGTTGGCACCGGAGACGCCGACGACCAACGGAAGACCCGCCGCGTCGGTGAGGACGTGCAGTTTCGAGCCGGCTTTGCCGCGGTCGACCGGGCTCGGACCCGTCAGCGTGCCCCACGTTACCTTCTGGATGGCCCCGCAACGGGGCTCCCGGCCTCCGGACCTGGCATGACTTGAGCCCCTCGTCGGTCATGATCGAAAAAGTGGTGTCACCAAGTTCCGGAGGCATCGGCAGACCGCTGATCAGGGGCATGACCGTCGAACTCATCGTGAGCGAGACAGGCTCTTCGTAACGTGGATGCCGGCACGCTGATGCCGCAGGTGAGGCCGGGAAAGTAGACAGCGCTCGCGGGAGACAGCACGTGATCGATACCGGTGGCATCGACGTCTACCTGGGCCTGGACGTGGGCAAGGGCGAACACCATGCCACCGCTCTCACCCCAGCCGGGAAGAAGGCGTTCGACAAGCGGCTACCCAACAACGAACCGAAACTGCGGGAGGTATTCACCCGGCTGCAAGCCAAGCACGGCACCGTGCTGGTCGTCGTCGACCAACCTGCCTCCATCGGCGCCCTGCCGCTGGCCGTCGCCCGCGACACCGGCTGCC
>NZ_ADGX01000308.1 GCF_000177675.1 Parafrankia sp. EUN1f | reverse complement strand
CGAGGTGCGGATGGCCGACGTCGCCATCGGCACCGTGGGCCAGGCCCTCGGCCTGCTCGTGCTCCGATCCAGCTTCGAGTGGCAGCGGGACGACGCACTCGCGGCCACGCTGCGGGAGGCCTCCGCCCGCCTGGACGCGCTGACCACCGCCGTGAACCGCCTGACCGTCGGCGCCGGCGGCGCGGTCGACCTCGGTCCCGTCCTCGCGGAGCTCCGCGCGCTGTCCACCCAGCTCGGCCAGCTCACCCTCACCGCAACCATCACGGGAGACACCCATGCCTGACGTCCTCGCCCGTATCGCCGCCGCCGCTCGCGACCTCGGTGAGCGCGCCGCGCGCGCGGCTCTCGCGTCGTTCGCGAGCGGCCTGACCGCCATCACCGCGGCCGCGGCCGCCGGCGACCTGTCCACCGCCCGACTCCTGCTCTCTGGCGCGGTCGGCGCGGCCGTCGGTGCCGGCGTCGAGACGCTGGTCGGTGCGCTCGGTGCGAACCGCGGCGCCGTCGGCTCGGCCAGCCTGGACCCGACGAACCCGGGGCCCGCCCGGTAGCCCTGCTGCCCAGCGCGCGACGCACAGCGGCCCCTGCCCCACCCGGACTCGGGTGGGGCAGGGGCCGCTGTTGCTGTGTCAGAAGCGGCAACCGGCGGTGGTGACCATCGCGGTGGACGCCTCCGTGATCAGGTCGCGGAGGGTGGTCAGCATCGTGTCCCGGTCGTCCTCCTCGGAGCCTGCCACCTCGGCGATCTCCCACCGGGCCGCGTCCAGGAGGGCCTGGAGCCGGTCGATGGTCGCCGCGTGGGTGGGCTTCCAGGCGCCCTCCGCGTTGACCGTGGTCGCCGGGGCCCTGGTGATCTCCGTGGTGTCCATCTCGCTGTCCCCTCTCGCTCGCCTCTCGGTGTGACTCCATTACACACGCATGCGTGTCTACCGTCAACGCGCATGCGTGTGCAATGTGCACCACATGGACTCGATTTGCCATTACACACGCATGCGTGTGTAATGGGGGTGTCGGCAGGGGAGAGCGAAAGGGGACACGGGGATGACGCAGACGGAGCGCAGCGAGATCCGCCAGATCCTGGCGGCGGCCCTCGGCCAGGGCCACCGGATCGGCCGGGCCGAGATCCTCGCGGACCTGGACGGCTGGCGGGAGCGCACCGGCCGGCCCCGCCGGGACCAGGCCCCCGCGGCCAGCGAGCCGCAGCCCGCTCCGACGGCCCCCCTGCTGGCGCTGCCGATCCCCGGCCGGGCCGTCAGCGTCGCCGAGGCCGCCCACCGGCTGGGCGTGGCCGAGGTGACGGTGCGCCGCTACCTCGCCCCGTCCGCCGGCGGCCGCCTGGCCCGCCTCGCCGGCGGCGTCAGCCTCGCCAGCGTGATCGCCTACGCGGCCCGCCGCGACGAGGCGATCCTGCGGACCCGCGGGGTCGCCGGCCCGGGACTCCGAGCGGCCTGATAAACACGCATGCGTGTGCCCCGCGCGCCAGCGGGGCACAGTCCCGACAGCGAGGAGACCCGAGGTGGAACTCACCCCTGCCATGTGGGCGGCCTCGGAGCCAGCCGCCTGGCGCCGCGCCGCAAGCGACTGGCGCAGCCTCGCTGCCGCCGACGCCGTCGACCGCAGCGACCGCGCCCAGCTCGCCGCCGCGCTCGGCTACGCCTCCCCGAACAAGTTGACCAACCTCGCGAGCGAGGGCCGCCAGCTGCGCGCGGCCGCAGCCGCCGGCAACCAGGAGGCACTCGACCGCGTCGCCCGCGCCGAGGCCCTCGGCCGCATCCTCGCCACCACCCCGCCGGCCCGGTAGCCGACCGACACACCTCCCCGCACAGCACACGGCCCGGCCACCCCACACCAGGGGTGGCCGGGCCGGTTTCGGCATGCCCGAGGTCAGCCGACGATGCGCGCCAGCGCGGCGAGCTCGGCCGGCTCGCCGGGGATCCGGCCACGGCACAGCGCACGCCGCGCCCCGTCCAGGTCGACCGCGACCTGCAGATCGGACATGCCCTCGTAGTCCGTCACGTAGAACCAGCGCTTCAGCCGGCCGGACGCGGCCTCCCGCAGCCACAGACCACCCTGCTCGTCGACGAGCGCGGCGACCAGCTCCGCCCGCGCGGCGTCGTCCTCCGCCCAGTCCGCCAGCGCCAGACGCAGCTCCGCGGTCGCGGCCGCCACCCGATCCGCGCGCCGCCCGGCCCGGTACGCGCGCCACCGGGTCAGCAGCGCGGACACCCCCGCGCTACCGCGGGTCACGCCGGACCGCCGGCGGTGCGCTCGGCCGAGGTGCGGCACCCGGCGCAGCCCGGAGGACAGGCGACACGCAGCTTCCGGGCGGCGCGCCGCTGCTTCCGCGTGCCGTGCGGGTCCGCCGCGATCCCGCGAATCCGGATCTCGCCCGGGCGGCCGCCAGTTCCACGCTCGTGCCCACTGGCGCGGCTCACTCCGACACCGCCGGCGTGCCCGCCTGGCGCAGAGCCTCGAGCGCCGTCCGCGCGGCCGCCAACGTCTCGGCGTCCTTCGGGTCGCCGGGCTTCGCCGCGGCAGCCAACGCGGGCACCTTGCGCTCCGCGTGCACCCGCGTCGCCACCGACCCCGGCTCCCGCAACCCGTACATCGTCCGACTCGACACCCCGAGCATCGTGCTGATCAACCAGCTCGTGTGGTCCGCACCGGCCGCATCCACCGTGTGCGCGGACACCGGAGCGTTCCCACCGCCGTCGTTGTCCCGGGGCTGCCGCCGGGCCAGCACCCACCGGTCGAGGTGCCGCGCCGACCACCGCGGACGCAGCGCCGCGTCCGGTAGCTGCGCGTGCATCCGGCCGCCATACGAGTGGTAAGGCCGGTCGATCCCGCGGTGCCACTCGGCGATCGCCTGGGCGTACCGGGCCTCGGCCGGCCGCCGCGCGGGAGCGTCGAGATCCTCCCCCCGCTCACCGATGACGTTGTCGATCTCGTCCCACGACGTCGCCCGCGCCCGGGCCGCGATGACCACCGCGGTGAGCAGCGCCTGCGCCTGGTGCACGATGCTGTCCGCACTCTCGACGAGGACGTCGCCGCGCCGCGGCTGGGTCGGCACCAGCTGGTGCGCTGCGTCCGCCAGGTCGGCGGCCAGGTCCGACACGACCAGCCGTGCCAGCTCCCCCTCGGTCGCCTCGAAATGACCCTCGTCGGCCAGGGCCTGCCAGGTCGTCGCCGGCAGGTCCTCCGACTCCACCAGCGGCGGCGCCAGCACCCCGGCATCCAGCAGCTCGGCCGACAACGCATCCCGCGCGGCCTGCAGGCGGATGATCGCCTCATCCATCGCGGCCAGCGCGCCGCGGCCCACCTCGGTGCGCTCCTCGGCCGTCAGCTCGGACGAGCCCGCCGCGCCGCGCCAGCAGTCCGAACGGGACATCGCCCGGTCGGCGGCGCGACGCGCGGCGGTCCAGGCCTTCTCTGTCTTGTGGGATAGGTCACGTGCTCGCGTCGAGGGTGCGAGGGGGGACATGCTGTCTCCGGCGGTCCGGCGCCCGGGCGGGCGCTCCTGGTGCCACCGAGTGGGGAGCGATTAATTCGACCTCGGATGGATCGCCGTGATCTGCGGATATGCAGGTCAGGTCACCGTTCCTGGCGAAGTAACTTACAAGCGAGTGGTCGCAGGTTCG
>NZ_ADGX01000309.1 GCF_000177675.1 Parafrankia sp. EUN1f | reverse complement strand
CTGGTGGGCCAGGTCGACCTGGTAGAGGTTGACGCCGGTGCGCAGCTCGAACGTCTCCGCGACGCCGGCCCCGCCGACCCGGCTCGCCGTCTCCAGGAACAGGAACCGGCCGTCGCCTGTCCGGATCAGCTCGAAGTGGAAGGCGCCGTCGCGCTGGCCGAGGACGGGCAGTGTGCGGCGCAGCAGCGCCAGCGCCTCCGGTTCGTCCGGGGTCTGCGCGGAGCCGAGCGGGCTGCCGTGGGCGAAGTTCAGGCAGTCCCCGACGTAGACGCTGCTCGTCACGGTGCGGACGACGCCGTGGCGCAGGTAGCCGTCGAGGTGCCAGATCTGGCCGGGCACGAACTGTTCGACGAACACATCGGACGTGTCGGATGCCGCCGGGTGCGCGGCGAGGCGGTCGAGGATCTGCCGGGCGTCACCGGTCTCGATGCCGGTGCTGGACGCCTCCAGCCTGGGTTTGATCAGATACGTGCCGGTGGTGGGCGGGTTGCGGCGGAAGTCCGCGACGCTCCAGAACGCGGGCTGCGCGATGCCGGCGGCGGCGGCGCGGGTGCGCATCAGCCACTTGTCCCGCAGCGGCGCGATGTCGGCTGGCCGGTCACCGGGGATGCCGAACCTCTCGCGCAGGTGCGCCGCCGGCAGCAGGTCGTATTCGGAGCGGGCGATCAGCCGGTCCGCGCTGCCCAGCCAGTCGGCGTGCTCGGCGGCCAGCGCGTCGACGTCCGCGGTCGGGGTGGTCAGGACACGTCGGTCCGCACCGGCCGGCAGGCCGTCGGTGGTGCCGGTCGTGCTCAGGTAGCGCACGGTGTGGCGGTCGTGGTCGACGGCCAGGTCGTAGCGGATCTTCGCGAACGGGATGCGGTGCAGGATGACGATGTTCATGGCCGGTAGCCGATCTCCAGATAGGACTCCGTCTCGGTGACGAAGTCGGCCGGCAGGTGCGGGCCGAGCGCGGTGATGTCCCACAGCGCCTGGCCGACGAAGATCTCCCGATCGACGTGCGGCAGCGTGTCGCCCTCGTGGACGAAGACCTTGTCCTCCAGGACCTCGATCCGGCCCGGCCGCCGACTCAGCCGGGCGACGTGGCGCCCCGGCTCGCCGAAGAACACCCGGAAGAAGGTCCTGCGCACGCCGTCGCCCGCACGCTCGCCAGGCTCGTCAACCGGTGGCTGGTCAACCGGTGACTGGTCGGCCGTCCGCTGGCCGGTTGTCCGCTGGCCGGCCGTCCGCTGGTCGGCGTCTCCCAGCAGCAGGTCGATCCACCGGCCCATCAGGTCCACACCGCTGTGCAGCCGCGTGCTGGGGACGATGTACGCGCCGCCGATCCGCAGGTTGACCTCGACGATCTCCCAGGTGCCCCGGCTGGTGTACCGGGCCTCGACGTGATGCACGCCGGTGTCCACTCCCAGCGCCTTCAGCGCGAGCGTGATGTGGTCGACGCCGTGCGCGACCACCGCGGCGTCCAGCGAGACGGGTGGGCAGGCGCAGGCGTTCTCGAGCACCGTTCGCCCGGACTCACGCAGGTCGACCTTCTCGTGCACCGCGTGAACCGTCGCCGAGCCGCGCTCGACGCTGACCTCGAAGGAGCATTCCACGCCGTCGATGAACTCCTCGATGAGGAACGACGGGGTGCCCTCGAACGCGCCGGCGTAGGCGACGTCGCTCGCGGCGCGTTCCCAGAGCCGCTCCAGCTCGGCGGCCCCGGTGAGCCGGTCGGCGCGCTGCGCGCCCAGCGAGGCGAACCCGGTGCGCGGCTTGACGAAGTACCGGGACGGGTCGGCCAGGGCCGCGTAGCGCTCGTCGTCGAACGGCCAGGCCGCCACCTGCGACAGGCCGTGCTCACGCAGCTGCTCGCGCATCGTCAGCTTGTCCCGCAGGCCGCGGACGGTCTGTTCGGTCAGGTCACCGACGCCGAGCGAGCGGTTCGCGTACGCCATCAGCTCCCGGTAGGCGTCCCAGACCGTGATGCAGCCGAGCAGCCGGACACCGGCCGCCGACAGCCGTGCGAGCTCGGCGTCGACGTCGGCCTGGCGCACGGCGTGGCCGTCGGTTATGTGCAGCCCCGCGACCTGCGAGCGCCATTCCGGCGCGTCGGCGCCGGCGTCCTGCGCGGGACGCGACGACAGGACGTAGGGGGTGATCCCACGCTGGCGCAGGGCCTCGGCCAGCGGCGGCACCATGGTCTTGAGCTGGTGCGCGAGAATGAGAAAGCCAGAATTCCCAGCCATGCCGATAATCCGTTCTCGAGGACGCGGGCCGGGTCGGTGGCAGGTGTGCGGACCGCCACCGGCCCGACTGGATCAGACTGTGACCCGACTGGATCAGACTGTGAATCGACGTCAGGCCGAGTCAGGCCGACTGGAGCTCGGCGGTGCCGAAACGCTCGTGGATGTCCACGAAGAACTGCCTGAGCAGCTCCTGGATCTCGTCGAAGTACCGCTTGATGTCGACGATGTCCTGCTCGCTCTCGACGAAGAGGCTCAGGATGTTCCACATGTCCTGGGTGTGGTCCTCGACGAGGTCCGTGTTCAGGTGCGCGGCCTGGCCGACAATCATGTCCTTGCCGAGCGACGTGCGCATGGCCTTGATCTGCTTCGGGGTGATCTTCTGCGTGGTGTATTCCACCAGATAGCTGTAGCAGATCACGCCGAGCACCTTCTCGTGCTCCGCGACGAAGTACAGGTAGCCGGCCAGCAGGCGGGTGTAGAGATTCGGCTCGGTCGCGAAGATGTCCTCGGCCGAGAGCCCCACCTTCTCGGCGTCCTTCATGAACAGGACGTCGTGCAGCATCTCCTCGTCCTGATAGGCGGCGTAGAGCTTGGCCGCCTCGGCGTTGACGCGGGTTATCTTGTGGAGTGCGTAGGACTGCGCGGTGCGCATCAGCCGGATACGCCAGGCGTGCTCGATCAGCGTCTGCCGGTAGTACCGCATATGAATCTCGGTGCCTTCAAGGTGTCTCGCGAACGGTACGGTCGCGTTCCACTCCTCGATCTTCGCGTCGAGGTAGGTGTCGATGTCCTGCTTGGCCCGGGCGCTGTCGGCGCCGGAAAGGAACGGCTTGCGACGCAGCAGGGCGCTGTGGGTGAGGCGGTTCGAGGTCTGCATGTCACTACTCCCGGTGTCGGTAGAAGCTGGTAGAAGCTGGTTTCGGGCGGTCGCGCTCAGTTGATCTCGTCCAGGACGGCGTCGCCGTAGGCCCTGCTCTGACAGGCCAGGCGCATCGCGGGGCTCTCTTCGCCGAGGAGCCCGAAGAGCCGCTCCTCCCGTGCCGTCCGCGGCGACAGGTTCTCGCCGCCGCTCACGATCCGCACGACACAGATCCCACACCTGCCGGATCTGCAGCCGAACGTGATGATGTCGTCCATCTCGATGAGTTCAACACAACCATCGAATTCGACCGTCTCATCGGCGTTGACAAATTTCAGACTTGGCATTCGGCACCTCCATGCCGCCCGGTCGGACGGACAGCCGACCAGCCAGACGCAGAACCGTCGTCGACCACAGTGACTCCTTCAGCGCTCCGGCCCGGTTCCCCTGGACCAGAGGAAATCCGGCGCCTTCTCTTCGGACAGTCCCGGTGACTACAAGATCTTCTG
>NZ_ADGX01000310.1 GCF_000177675.1 Parafrankia sp. EUN1f | reverse complement strand
CCGGCCGGACCTGCTGTGCCGGCCGGGCCTGCCGCCATGATCGGTTGTGTCATCAGGATTCCTCCCCACGCGCGCATGACCGCGATCGGGTCTGCGGGTCGCCGACGGCATCCTGGTCGGCCTCTCAGCCCGCGTCCGCGGGCTCCCCGGTCACGCCACAGTGTAAGCACCAGAAGTGGAGGTACCCAGCCAGTTCTCACGGCTGGCGGCGCGGGCTGCACGGAAAAGGTGTGAGCCACGCCGCGCGGACCGAGGTGGGCCGCCCGATCACGCGCCGGGATTTCGCCCGGCACAGAAGAATTCCGGGGCTGGTCACTCCACTCCGGCGCAGATTCGCCACTTTGTGACGAAAGTCCCGCCCGTTTGGGCGCGACTCCGACTGATTTGCGAAGTAAGACCACTGTCCGACGGTCGGAACGGCCGATCGTAAACTGTCCCCGTGGATGCCACGGTGGCCGACCCTGTCATCGGTCGTCTTCTCGATGGGCGGTACACCGCCCAGGAACGGCTTGCCGTTGGCGGGATGGCGACGGTGTACGTCGCGCACGACAACCGCCTCGACCGTTTCGTCGCGCTCAAGATCATGCACCCGACCCTCAGTCACGACCCCGAGTTCGTGGCCCGGTTCCACCGGGAGGCGAACGCGGTCGCCCGGCTCAGCACGCCACGCGTCGTGTCGATCCTCGACCAGGGGTCGGACCGGACCGCGGCCGGCGTCCTGCACTACCTGGTCATGGAGCTGGTGCGCGGTCGGTCGCTGCGCGAGTACCTGACCACCCGCGGGCGGCTGACCGTACCCGAGGTCGTCGAGATCTTCGAGCCTGTGGCGGAGGCGCTCGCCGCCGCGCACGCAGCCGGCATCATTCACCGCGACATCAAGCCGGAGAACATCCTGCTCGGCGACGACGGCCAGGTGAAGGTCGCCGACTTCGGGCTCGCCCGGCCGGTGTCCCAGCCGACCCAGGCCGTGACCGGCGGCGTCGTCATGGGCACCGTCGGGTACCTGGCACCCGAGCAGGTCACCCACGGCACGGCCGGCATGCGCAGCGACGTCTACGCCGCCGGCGTCATGCTCTTCGAGATGATCACCGGCCAGCTCCCGCACAACGGCGAGACGCCGATGTCGGTGGCCTACCAGTCCGTCCACGGTGACGTGCCCGCGCCGTCCTCGGTCGTGTTCGACGTCCCCGCCGAGCTGGACTCGCTCACGCTGCGGGCCACCGCCCGCGACCCGAACCACCGGCCGGCCGACGGCGCCGCACTGCTCGCCGAGCTGCGGGCGATCCTGCCCTACCTTCCCGCGCCGGGTGACGACGAGGAGTACCACTCCGGGTTCACCGGCCCGCTGCAGGCGCCTCCCCCGCTGCGGGGCCCAGGGGCGGGGGCGTACCCGGGCGCTCAGCCGGCGCAGCCGCCACGGCCACCGGTCGCGCCGACCAGCATGATCAGCACCGGCTCGGGCCAGGGCCGCCGCCGGCGGCCGCAGGAGGCCCGGTCGGGGCGGCTGCCCGCCGGCCCCGCGGTCATCGCCGGTGTCGTGGTGGTCTGCCTGGTCCTCGGCGTGGTCCTGTTCCGCGCGCTGCTGGGCGGCACCAAGCCCGAGGTGCCGCTGCTGCTCGGGCTGACCAAGGCGGCGGCCGAGAAGAACCTGAACGAGGCCGGCATCAGGTTCCAATACGGCGAGACGCTCGCCAGCGACACATACCCCGAGGGCCAGGTCGCCGAGCAGGACCCGGAGACCGGCGCCAAGATCAGCGACGACACCGTCGTGACGCTTCGGCTGAGCAGCGGCACCCCGAAGGCGACCGTGCCCGATCTCTCCGGGAAGACCGCTGACGAGGCCCAGGTCGCGCTGACCCAGGCGAAGCTCACGATCGGCGGGCGCACCGCGGAGGCCAACGACACCGTCCCCGAGAACCAGATCATCCGGACCGAACCGCAGGCGGGCACGGCGGTCGAGCGAAACACGCCGGTGTCCCTGATCGTGAGCTCCGGGCCGTCGACGGCGGAGATCCCCACCGACCTCGTCGGGCTGACCTACGACGAGGCCAAGGCGAAGCTGGACGAGCTGGGCCTCAGCCTCACCGTGAAGCAGTCTCTGATCACCGACGACAGTGTGGAGCCGGGCCAGGTCGCGCGCACCTCGCCGAGCCCCGGCCAACGGGTGAACGCAGGCGCCACCGTCACCCTCTTCGTCGCCAAGGACTCCGACTCCGACTCCGGTGGCGGCGACGGCAGCGGGGTGATGGTGACCGTGCCCAACGTCGTGGGCAAGTCCTGGTCGGACGCCGAGCGCATCCTGAACCGCGTGGGGCTCAAGGCCACCCGGCAGGACTGGCTCCTCAACAAGGTGAAGTCCCAGAAGCCGAAGGCCGGAAGCAAGCTCGAGCGAGGCAGCACGGTCCAGCTGCAGATGGAGTGGGGGCTCTGAGACGCGGCGGCTGACCCGGCCGGGCTGATCCGCCGGGCCGGGCGCCGCGCCGGCGGGACACGGTCGGCGTCACCGCCTCAGCGAACCCGATCGGGTACATTCGATCTTCACCCGGGCCGTGAGCCGCGGTCCCGAGGTACCGGAGCCAGAACGCGGGGGGCGGCGTGGTGGCGAGTGGTGGGCCGCGCCGGCGGAGCGCGCGGGCAGACCGTGCCGCCGCGTTGCTCGACGGTGGGCGTCCCCCGCGCGACGAGTACGAACAGCAGCTGGCCCGAACCATCTCCACCCTGCGGGCTCTGCCCGTCCCGGCGATGTCACCCAGCACCCGCACGGAGACCCGCGCCATGCTGCTCGCCCGCCTGAGCATCGCCGGTCTCACCGACGCCGCCGGCCCGGCCGTTACCACCGGCCCGGTCAGGGCGCCCGAGCCGGTCAGCGCGACCGGCCCAACCGGCGTGCCTGACACAGCCGACGTGCCTGACCCGGTCGACGTGACTGACACAGCCGATGCGGCTGACACAGCGGGTACGGCTGACACAGCGGGTACCGCCGGAACAGGGGGCACCGGCGCCGCGCCGGCCCACCGGGCCACGATCGTCACCCGCCCCGACCGGGCACATCTGCGCAGGGCTGTCCGCTCGGCCCGTCCCGCGCTGGTCGGAGCGCTGGCAGCGTCCGTCGCGGCGGTCGGCGTCGCCGTGAGCTCCACCAACGCACTGCCCGGCGAGTTCCTGTACGGCGTGAAGCGCCATGTGGAGCAGCTCCAGGTCAGCCTCGCGGCCAGCCGGGTGGAACGGGCCAAGGCCCAGCTGGCGGTAGCCCGGACGAGGATGAACGAGCTCACCGCCGTCCTCGGTCAGGCCGCCTCGGCCACCGGGGATGCCGCCACGGACGCGGCTACCCGAACCGGTTCGGGTCACGGCGACGCCGCGCGGTCCGGCTCTGCCGGCGACCCGGTCGCAGCCGCGGAGGCTGACCCGCTGGCCCGTCCTGGTACCGGCGAGGCGGGGCACGGCCCGGCGCCCGGGGAGCGGTGGCCCGTCGGCGCGCCGGCGACGCAGGCACCGGCAGGCTCCCCCCAGGGGCGGCCAGGCGCCCACGCCGGCG
>NZ_ADGX01000311.1 GCF_000177675.1 Parafrankia sp. EUN1f | reverse complement strand
CATCACCATGGCCGCACGAAACCACCAGCTCACCGCCGGAGCTATTTTTCATTCGGACCGCGGAAGTAACTATACGTCTACCCAGTTCGCCGCTACGCTGAAGGGACTCGGGATCCGTCAATCCGTCGGCCGGACCGGGATCTGCTATGACAACTCGATGGCCGAGTCGTTCTTCGCGACCCTGAAGAACGAACGCGTCCACCGCACCGTCTACCCCACCCGCGAACATGCCCGACGCGATATTGCCCGATACATCGAGCTTCGCTACAATACGACACGCCGCCACTCGGCACTCGACTACCGCACTCCACGACAGGTCCACGATGAATACCTGAAAAAGCAGCCAGCTGCATAGATCAGCTTAATAGCAGCTGTCCGGATTCAACGGGGCACACCACTGCAACTGGTGGTGCTGTTGCCGGCGGCGGCCGTCGATACGGTGGTCCTCATCGCCCCTACGAGGGATTGCAACACTGCACCGGAAGGTGCGGACGCTCAAGCAGGGATGGTCCTCATCGCCCCTACGAGGGATTGCAACCCCTGCCGGAGGGCTGACCTGCCATGTGGTTCTCCCGCTGTCCTCATCGCCCCTACGAGGGATTACAACGGGAGTGCGGCGATGGATTCGCGGCGGCGGCGCAGCGTCCTCATCGCCCCTACGAGGGATTGCAACCTGATGATGAGATAGGGGCCGCCGTCCTTGCGGCGGAGTCCTCATCGCCCCTACGAGGGATTGCAACGCGGCGGTCACGCCGCCACCGCCGGGCTGGAATGCGGGTCCTCATCGCCCCTACGAGGGATTGCAACAACTGGTACGCACGCGGCTGTCGAATCCTCCGCGCCCAGTCCTCATCGCCCCTACGAGGGATTGCAACTGGATGATTTCTCCTAGCTGGGCCCGCGTAATGCTGGTGTCCTCATCGCCCCTACGAGGGATTGCAACGTTCTGAGATGGTGGCCGGGTCCTGGGCCGTTCCGAGTCCTCATCGCCCCTACGAGGGATTGCAACATGCGCGCGGCACTGGACGTCGCCAGGTAGCCACGGTCCTCATCGCCCCTACGAGGGATTGCAACCGGTCGTGCCAGCCCCACGGGTGCCCGCACAGGCAGTGTCCTCATCGCCCCTACGAGGGATTGCAACCTGCTGGCCACGGGCCGGCTGCTCGTCGCGGACTCGTCCTCATCGCCCCTACGAGGGATTGCAACCGGGTCGATGTTGGCGCTTACCTGGCCGGAGTTGCTCGTCCTCATCGCCCCTACGAGGGATTGCAACACCCATCCGCCCGCACCACGAACCTGGGGATCAGATGTCCTCATCGCCCCTACGAGGGATTGCAACTCGACGTGGATGCCGGTCTCCTCCGCGAGTTCCCGGAGTCCTCATCGCCCCTACGAGGGATTGCAACGCGTCGTACAGCGCGAGCAGCAGCCGCTTGTCGTCGTCCTCATCGCCCCTACGAGGGATTGCAACGTGCCGTCCGCCAGGTGCAGGCTCCAGGTGCCGCGGGTCCTCATCGCCCCTACGAGGGATTGCAACATGCGTCAAATGGTCCGTGACGCGATGGGGGAGCGGTGTCCTCATCGCCCCTACGAGGGATTGCAACACGACCCCCGGGGAGTTCAGCACGATGATCTGCTCGTCCTCATCGCCCCTACGAGGGATTGCAACCCCACAATTTCCTGCATACGGTGCGTTACGCTGATGTCCTCATCGCCCCTACGAGGGATTGCAACATCGTGTGCGTATCTGGCCGGATATCGGCCCACACGAGTCCTCATCGCCCCTACGAGGGATTGCAACTCGGTGGAGACGACCCAGCGGGCGAACTCGCGGAGACGTCCTCATCGCCCCTACGAGGGATTGTAACAACCGGAGCCGCTTGGAAACCTTGGTCGTCACCGCGTCCTCATCGCCCCTACGAGGGATTGTAACAACCGGAGCCGCTTGGAAACCTTGGTCGTCACCGCGTCCTCATCGCCCCTACGAGGGATTGCAACGCGTACCGGGCCAGGGTGGGCAGGGAGGACCCGTCCTGTCCTCATCGCCCCTACGAGCGATTGCAACACCCAGTCCAGGCCGGAGAGCACGACCGCGACCGGGCGTCCTCATCGCTCCTACGAGGGATTGCCACATCGACGGCTCTCTCGAGGGGAACACCCAGGAGCGCTGCGACGAGTGCTGGAACCCAGGCACCGCCGGGGGGCAGTTTTCAGGAAGCTGTGAAACTGCCCGGTGACGGCCACGAGGTCGGCTCGATGCTGGCCCACTACCGCCCTCGGCGATGGCACATTCGCAGCCCGACGTCTCGTCCGCGAGCGCCAGCAGGACGTCTGGGCGCCTGCCGGACCGCCAGCCCGGGAATAGTTGGGGAAGGTTGGTGGGAGGTGATCGGGGAGCGTCTCGGCGAGCTTCGCTAGATGCTGTATCGAATCTTCGCTAAAATCTCTCATCCTGCTGAGGGTCGGTCATGACGGAACAGCTGCGGAGCGAGAAGGTGGCGGATCTGCCGACGGGTCGGAAGCGCCTGTGGACTGTCGATGATCTCGCTGCTTTTCTTGGTGTGCCGGTAACAACGGTGTACAAGTGGCGCAACGAAGGGGAAGGGCCGCCGGGCTATCGGATTGGAAGGTATCTGAGGTTCGACGAGCAGGGGTCATCGCGTGGCTGGAGACTCGTCGCAGCGTTCCGGGTGAAGACTGACTTCAGGTGACGTCCTTCGGTCTGCCCCGCGGCCAATGTTGAGTAGCGGCGGGGCAGACGCCGGCAGTCTAGTTGACTAGTCCCTCAAGGGCTGCTGCGGCACCAGTGTCCCTGGTCTTGCGGCCGAGGTAGGTGGTGTGAACGAGAGTGATCTGGGCGTGGCCGATGTTGACGCCGAGCGAAAACTGAACGGTTCTTGCCGAGGTAAATCGGCGCACCCGGTGGTCAGGTTAGTCGCGGTTGGGGCGGTCTTTGGCGAGCAGGTCGCGGCGGGCTCGGGTGCGGTAGGAGTCGCCGGTGAGGGTGAGGACCTCGGCGTGGTGGACGAGCCGGTCGATCATGGCTGCGGCGACGACGTCGTCGGAGAAGGTCTCGCCCCAGCGGCCGAACGGCAGGTTCGAGGTGACGAGGATCGAGCCCTGTTCGTAGCGGGAGGCGACGAGTTGGAAGAACAGGTTGGCGGCGTCCTGGTCGAAGGGGATGTAGCCGACCTCATCGATGATGATCAGCTTGTAGCGGCGGATCTTCTTGAGTTCGGTGTCGAGGTGTCCGGCCTGGTGTGCGGCGGCGAGCCGGGTGATCCAGTTGTTGGCGGTGTCGAACAGGACCGAACAGCCGGCCTGGGCGGCCTTGACGCCGAGGCCGATGGCCAGGTGGGTCTTCCCGATGCCGGGTGGGCCGAGCAGGA
>NZ_ADGX01000312.1 GCF_000177675.1 Parafrankia sp. EUN1f | reverse complement strand
GGCGCCGGCCGCGGTGATGTCGACCGCGGAGCCGCCCTGCGTGGTCGACAGCTGCAGGGTGTCCGTCGCCGCGTTGATCACCCAGTAGATGGCGCCGATGGTGAGACCGGTCGGAACAGCGCCGCTCACCCCGGGCAGGATCGTGACGCGCTGGCCGTTGCTGTACCCATGCCCGGGGCAGGTCAGGGTGTCCGTGGTCGCCGCGGTGAACGCCTGCGCGGCCGCGCCCCCGCTGTTCGGGAGCATGCCGCGGAACGTCCCGCCCGTGACCGCGGACCACAGGCCCAGCCAGGACACCGTGCTGCCGGCCGGCATCGCCAGGCTCTCGGCGCCGTTCATCGCGACGACCGCGCTGGTGGCCGCGTCCCAGGCGAGGCCCTGCCGGGCGCTGCTGGATTCGTTGCCGCCGATCGAGCTGTAGCCGCTGTGGGCGGAGAGGTAGCCGAGCATCGTGGCTGCCTCGTCCAGAGCGGCGTTCTTCACCGCGTCCGTCAAGATCGTCACAGGGTCTCCTTAGATTCCGAGCTCGCGGCGGATGTGCCGTTCCAGGCGGCGGGGCAGCTCGGCGCGTTCGGCCTCGGCGGCCGGGCCGAGCATCGGCTGCGGCGGATGCTGGCTGGTGCCGAGCTCCTGGAACAGGCCGTAGAAGCCGTCGCGGGTGAAGCCGACGTCGCCGGCCTGGCCGTCGTCGTCGACCTGGGTATCGATGCCGCTCTCCTGCAGCTCGCCAGTGAGGCGAGGTGCGCGCCGCTCGGCGTCGGTCTTCACCGCGTCGAGGGACTCGGCAACGGCTTGTTTGACGCCTCGCTGGACCCGTTCGCCGATGCGGCGCGCGGCGCCGGCGAGTTCGTCGAGGCCTTCGATCGTGACCGTCTGCCTGCGTGGCATCGGCTACCTCCGCTCGTCGATCAGCAGTCGCAGCGCGCGCCGGTCCCGGCGGGCGGACCGGTAGCGGCCGAGCAGCTGCTGAGACTCGGCGTTGCCGACGGTGCGGGACAGCCGCGGCTGCGGCGGATGCCACAGATGCCACAGCACCCCTGGCAGCCGGACGACCTCACCGAGCAGCGCGTCGGCAGCCCGGCCGAACGCCTCGTCCTCGCCACCCCAGCCGACGAACCGCGGATCCAGGCCACCCACGTCCACCCAGGACTCGCGGCGGATCACGAACAGTCCACCGCCACGCATCCCGCCGTACGGCCGCTCGGCCAGCGAGGCCCGGGCCGCGCCGGCCTCCTCGAGCGCCCCACCGGCGAGCACCCGGCCGGTGGTGGCGGCGGACAGACGGCGGACCTGCCGGTGCGGCATCACCCACGGCGCGCCACCGGCGGCCAGCGCAACCGCCCGGGCCACCGTGTACGTGGGGGTCACCCACACGTCCGCGTCGGCGACGACGAGGACCTCAGCCGTGCAGTCCTCGAGCGCGGCCGCGACGGCGGCCGCCTTGCACCAAGGCCCGGCCGACGCTGGGTGTTCGCCGACCCGCAGCTCCCAGCCAGGGGAGGTGGTACGCCACTGCTTGGCGAGCCAGGCCCAGTGGCGGTCCCGCTCAGCACCGTCCGGTCGGAACGGGACGATCACCGCGACCCGCGTCACGCTCCGAGCTGCGCCAGGCGGGCGTACTTCTCCTCCGTCGAGTGGCCGTCCCAGTCCGAAGGGCGCTTCTCGAGCCCAGGTGGGAACAGGCCCATGTCGGTCTGGCTGACGTGCCAGCTCAGCTGGCCGACCGCCGTGTGGATACAGATCACGGGCCAGTCCGGCTCAGCGGCATCGGCGGCCCAGTGCGCATCGTGGATGCGGGCGAGGTACGCGACCAGCTGCGCGCGTTCCCGGTACGCCGCGGCGATCAGCTTGGCCGATTCCAGGACGGAGGGCTCGCTCGACGCGGGCACCCGCTCCGGCCAGTGCCAGGTACCGCCCGCACGAGAATCCTCGTCCTGGCAGATGTGCTGGTTGAAGAACATGCCCGTCGGGTTCAGCACAGCGAGGCCGACGCAGTCGCCGTTCTCCTTGACTTCCGTGATCACTGCCGCGCGGCAGACGCTCGGGTACTCGCCACCCGGAGTACCAAAGCTGACGTAGTGCACGATCTGGCCGACGCTCGGCGCCTGCATCAGTTCTCCCATCGGAGGTAGGGCGCCGGGTCGCGAACGAGGCCGGCGTCGCGCGGGGACAGGTACCACCAGTGCTCGCGGAACACCTCGTGCAGCAGGTCGTCTCCGCCCTGGGCGTGGAGCTGGCCCCAGGCACGCCAGTGCGCGCCCTCGTGCTCGGGCAGGTCGGGGGCGGCCGCGTAGGCGGCGGCGCCGTTACGCGCCTTGCGGGCGAGCTGCTGCGGCGAGCGGACCGGGAAGTGCCGGATCGCCAGCGCGCCCTCGAGCGCCGGCCCGCCAGCGGGCAGAGTCACCCCGTGGTTGCCCTGGTGAATGACAGCCCCGTCCTGCCAGCGCACCGCCACCTTCGGCAGCGGTCCCGGGTCCGGCTGCCGCCAGACCATCGTGCGAAACGGGTCGTCGCCGGCCTCGTCCAACGCGGAGGCCAGATGGTTGTGGAGCTCGGCGACGGCGTAGGGCCGGCGGCTCAAGGCGAGGACGTCGGCGATCCGACCGGCTGGGGAGTACCAGAGCTCGTCGGCGTCGAACGGCACGATCCAGGCGGCCTCGAACAGGAGACGCGCGGTCCCGGCCAGCTTCGTCATCTTCGCCGACTGGTAGTAGCCGGGATCGGGGTCGTCGAGAACGATCAGCGGCAGGTCGGGCACCAGGCCCTCGAGGATGTCCCGGGTGCCGTCGGTGCTGCCGTTGTCGGCGACGAGCAGCTGGTCGACTTCGCCGGCCATGTGCCGCAGAGTGCCGGCGATGATGTCGGCCTCGTCGCGCACCATCGCGATCCCGACGACTGTCATTGCTCTCCAAGGTCGTTAGATTGCCGATATGGGGCCGCAGCCGATCGAGGTGGGATCTACCGGCGAACGAGTGCGACGTCGCGTGACGCAGCTGCGGAAGGCGCGGCGTCTCACGCTGGTGCAGCTGTCGGAGCGGCTGACCGAGATCGGGCGCCCGATCCTGCCCACCGGCCTGTCCAAGATCGAGCATGGTGAGCGGGGCCTGAGTGTCGACGATCTGGTCGCGCTCGCGGCGGCGTTGGACGTGTCGCCCGAGCAGCTCATCGATCCCGCGCCGATCACGCTGACGGTGGAGACCGTGATTCAGTAGCCGGTGCCGGCGCGCTGGTGCCCGATGTGTTCCACCCACTCGCCGCTGTCCCGCGCACCCCAGAAACCGAACCGCACCCGGTCGCCCGGCACACCCCACGGCAGGCCGCCCGCAGCAGGCCGAGGCCGAACCGGCC
>NZ_ADGX01000313.1 GCF_000177675.1 Parafrankia sp. EUN1f | reverse complement strand
CGCGGGCGGCCGGGTCGATGTCGTCGCGGGCGGCGCGGGCGGCCGGGTCGATGTCGTCGCGGGAACCGGAGCGCCCGGAACGAGCGGCGATCACGGCCCGGCGCGGCTGGCCCGGCTGCGCCGGCCGAGCGCCGTCACCGTGGCCGCCGACGGCCGGATCCTGATCGCCGACACCGACAACGACCGGCTGCGGGCGGTGTCCCCGGACGGGCACATCACCACGGTGGCCGGCGCCGCCTATGACCCGCGGCAGCGTCGGCTGCCCCGGCCGGGGGCGGTCGCCGTCTGCAACGACGGGCGGATCGCCGTCTCCTGCGCCGGTGTGGCCGGGCTGCTGGAGCTGCGTCCGACCGGCCGGGGGAGCGACGGGGGAAGCGACGGGGCCGAGCTGGTCCCGGTCGATCCGGTCGCGATCGACCCGGTCGGCGCGGCCGTCGCCGGAGTCGCCTACCTGCCCCGGGGAGCGCTGCTGTCCGTGCGGCCCGGCACCGGGCTGATCCGGGTGCTTGAGCCGGATGGCCGCCAGGGCACCCTTGCCGCCGCCCGGCGCCCCGAAGCGGCGACATCCACGACCGGACCGCCCGTTCAGACCGCCGCCCAGGCGAGGCCGTAGCTCAGACCCGGCCGCAGGCCCGTGAACCCCACCCGCACCTCACCCGCCTCGTCCGGCAGCAGCGGCTCGTCACCGGGCAGGAACTCCTCGACGACCCGCGGCGGCACGCCGTTGATCTTCCACACCCTCGCGGGACGTCCCGCGGCACCGAAACAGACACGGGCGCGCACCTGGTCGTAGCGCCGCAACGGCGTCACCGCGTAGTAGGGAAGCAGTCGGGGCGGCGACTCGATGGTGAACTCGACGCCGAACTCATGCGCTTCACCCGCAGCCAGCGCTCGGGGCAGCGCGACCACAACCCGGGTATGCCGGGCGGACGGCCGCTTCTCCTCAAGGATTCGGCCACCGTGCGGGATCGCCACCGTCACAGCCGGCCGAGCGTTTCCCGCGTCCCACCGGAAGGGAATGCTCAGCGCACACACAACGCTGTCCAGCCGGTCCACCGTCGCGATGATCATACGTCTTTCGACAAGCTTCAACGGATGCTCGTCGAGATGGAGCACGGACCGCATCGACGACACGTACCAGCCATCGGAGACGAACGGGCTGGACGTGTCCGTGCCCGCGCCCGCCATCGCGGGCTGGCCCGTGTCCGTGCCCGGGGCCTGGGCTGTACCTGCGTCCTGGCCCGACACCGCGGCGTGGGCGCCGATGGACTCGGCCAGCAACCGCAGGCCCTCGTCAACGCGGCGGCGGGCCGTACGCGGATCGCGACCCAGCCGGCCGGCCAGCCATTCCATCCGCTCGTGCAGGAACTTCTGGCCGGCCTCGTCGTGCAGCGCGAACGCGGCGAGCACCGCGAGCCGCAGGTCGCTCGGCAGCCGCTCACACTGTTCGGCCAGAGCAGCCACCAGTTTCTTCCGCAGCTGCCCCGGGGAATCATGGTCCGCGATGCCACAGAACAGCCGGAGCCGGGGCCCGGTACGAGCCGGGAGGTCGTCCGAGCGTGCCCCGCGCCCCCGGCGCAGCTCGCGTAGCTCCCCCACCAGCTCCAGGGTCTCGCTACACATGGGAATCTCCCACTGATGCCTGCCAACGACAGCCTGCGCGCGGACCGGCCACGGTGAGCGTCACCCCCGGTCTCCCCGGCACACAACTGATTCTGCTCTACCGGCGTGCGGGAGGCCTGAACACCGAGATCGACCCACGCGAGAACGCCCTACGGGTCGACTCACGCTGGCTGCTACACCCCGGTACGGCTTTCGGTTTCGGTCGCGCTCCTGTCGGCGTCGACCTCGCGGCCACGCTGCTGACCCCGACGGGCTCCCCGGAGCCGTCCATGCCCCGGCTGGCGGGACGGATCAGCCAGGCAGGCGGCGGGTGGGCGGTGACCAACTGCTCGACCACCGCCACGAAGCTCCTGCTGACAGCGCCCGGGCTGTATCGGGAGATCACCCGGTACAGCCCGCCGGAGCTGCTTCCCCGCTCCCGTCAGTGGCTGACGCTGCGTTCCGCCGACGGGGACGTGGAACATCGTTTCCAGCTGATCGTGCAGTGGGCCGCGCCATCCCGGACACCGATCTCCCCAGGGGTGCGTCCTGAGCCGTCGGGGCCCGGCGACGATGCGGCCTCCCCTGTCACCGCAGTCGCCCCAGCCGTCGGTGTGATCGCCGGTACCGCCGCCACGACGACCGCCGCGGCACCTGATCCGGACTGGTCGGCGGGCGATGTCCGTACCCTCGCCGCCTACTGCTACCCCGAGCTGCGGGGCCTGCCGCCGCGGCCGCGGGACCGCACCCACCAGACCCTGCGTCTACTGGACCGGCCGTCCGACCGGACGAACGAGAAGTGGCTTGAACGACAGCTCGGCCGTCTGCGGCGGGACGCGGGGCACCGAATCGGAGCGGACCTGCGCGGCGAGCATCACACACCGGTGTTCGTCAACTACGTGGTCGAGCATCGGATGCTGATGGGTTCCGCGCTGCACTCCCTGGAGGACCGCTTCATGGCTGCCCGCGGTGCCGTCAAGCGGCCGGGGTAACTCCGGGGGGCAACCCCCCGCATCGCCGTCGTTTCCGAGGAAATGAGTCCTCCGGCTGCTTTCCTTTGAAACATGGAAACCGAATAGGACTGTACATCCCAGCTGTCGGACCCAATGGCAGGTGGACCGCATCGCGCGAAAGGGACAGTATCGCCGAAAGTGAGGCCGTCGGTGCGGCGTTGCCGCTGTAGGGGTCGCGCCGCACCGTCCGCTGGTATTTCCGTGCAGACCCTGAGAGGGCTCAGGCCAGGCGGGTTCCGGTGAAGGACATCCCGGGCATGATGCCGGGCTTCGCCTTGCCCGTCATCGTGTCACCGCTGACGGTGGCCGTCGATTTGAGGGTGAGTTTCATCGGGGAGGTGACCGCGACCGACCAGGAGATTTTGTCGCCGTCGACGCGACCGTCGGTGATCTCGAGTGTGGTGCCGTCCTGAACCATCGAGCCTGTGAATCCGGAGGCGGTGGTGGTGATCGTGAGCTCACCCTTCTGCTCGCCGATCGGTGATGAAAGGACGATTTCCCAACGTCCGTCGATGCTCATGCGCGCCCGCTCCTTCGCCGTTGGAACAGCTGACAGCGCTTTATATCGCTGTCGCCTGGGCACGCGCCCAAATCGGCACCTGAATAGCCGGGAATCGGGTGGCCGACCGGCCGGGTGGTACCCGGATAATCCGTCCGCGGCTCCGCGGCTCCGCGGCTCCGCGGCTCCGCGGCTCCGCGGCTCCGCGGCTCCGCGGCTCCGCGGCTCCGC
>NZ_ADGX01000314.1 GCF_000177675.1 Parafrankia sp. EUN1f | reverse complement strand
AGGTTCGCCGTCGACGCCGCCGCGTCGAACTCGACTCCGTCGATACTCATCAGCCGCCAGGTCCGCAGGAACGCCCCGATCGTGTCCGGGTCCGCGACCGGGGCCGCGACCTGGGAGAACAGGTGGGCCAGCGGTTCGGGGCCGAGCCGTTGACGGGCCTGGGTCAGCCCGCCCGAGGTCGGTTCCCAGCCCTCCTCGAACCGGCCCCAGTCCGCGAGTGTTCCCGCGAGACGGGCCGCGACCTCCTCGTAGTCCTCGTCGCCGAACAGCGCCAGCGCCATCACGAACAGCACGACGACCCGGGGTGGGATCTTCCCACCCGCCCGTTTCGCGGCCTTCCCGGTGGCCTCGATCGCCTCGTCGATCTCGTCCCGGGACACGAACGCGGTCAGCACACCGAGTGAGATCCAGTCCGTCAACCGGCCGTCGACGACCGGGCGATCATCTGCCACAGACCGTGATCATGCCGGCAACCAGGACGAACACCCAGCACCGACACACCACAACCCTGAAGATCAACTTAGGCTAAGTGGCATTAGGTCTTGTCCGGCAGCGTGGCGGCGGCTAATGCCCGCCGAAGATGTCGCCGACTATGCCTGTTGGCGATCTTGTGGGCTGTGGGCGCGTCGTCTGTTGGCCGGTGGTTCCCTGGCCCGAGGTGGCCCGGGTGGTCTGCCGTCCCTGGCCGTTACGGTTCTCGTTGTCCCCGAAGATGTCCCAGTCGTCGGTGCCGGCGACCGGTGTCTGGCTCGGCAGGTCGGACGGTGTCGGCTCCGGGGACGGGGACGGGCTGCGCAGCGTGACGGATCCGCCGTAGGCCGGCGGGTCGAACTGCTTGATCGGCTGGCCCTTCAGGGCCGCGTCCATGAACGCCTTCCAGATCTGCGCCGGGTAGGTCCCGCCGTACACCTTGCCGTTCGTAACGCCAGGGATGCCCTCGAGCCGGTACTTGTCCTCGTTCCCGCCCTTGCCGCGGAACATGTTCACACAGGAGGCGATCTCCTTCGTGTACCCGCAGAACCAGGCGGAACGGAACTTGTCCGTGGTGCCGGTCTTCCCGGCCGCCGGCCGGTTGTCCGCGAGGGCGGCGCGCGTACCGGTGCCATGATCGAGGACGGATTCGAGCGCATAGGTCGCGTCCCGCGCGACACTCGGCGGAATCACCGGGTCCTTGGAGGTCTGCGCGCTGTCTCCACCGCGCAGGATGACCTCGCCGGAGTTGTCCTCGACCGTCGCGACAATGTGCGGGGTGGCCTTGTAGCCGCCGCTGGCCAGCGTGCTGTAGACCGTCGTCATCTCCAGCGCCGTGACGGAATCCTGCCCCAGGGTGATACCTGCTTCATCCTTCAGCGTGCGGTTCTTGTTCACACCCATGTCGCGCGCGGTCTGCATGACGTTGTCAAGGCCGACTTCCACACCTAGCGGCACATACACGGTGTTGATCGACTCGGCCGTCGACTGGATCAGGTCCGGCCAGCCCAGGTGACCGGGCTCACTCTCGTCGTTGCCGAACGGGTAGCCGTCGAGTTCCATGTGGGCGGGTGCCTCGTAGGTCGACTTCAGGCTGATGCCCGACTTCAGAGCGGCCACCAACGTGATGGTCTTGAAGGTCGAGCCGGAAGGGACCTCCGCTGTCGAGACGTTGTCCTCGTACTGCTCCTGGCCGTTCTCTCCCTTGCCGTACAGGGAGCCGCCGTACCAGGCGAGCACCTCACCGGTTCCCGGTTTCACCGCCACCAGGCCGGTACGCAGGTCGGGCACAGCCGCATAGGCACTTCCGATCACCGTGCTGACCGCCTGGTAGGCCGCGGTCTGGCGGGCCTCGTCCAGGGTCGTGGTGATGCGCAGGCCACCGCGGTTGATCTGGTCCTCGGTGATTCCCTTGGCGGCAAGCTCGACCTTGACCCGGTCACGGATGTAGCCGACCTGGTCGGAGGACGTGTAGGAGGAGCCCTCGTTCTTCTCGATCACCGCTGGCGGTTTCTCGTTCGCCAGCGAGGCCGGCGCCCAGCCCTCGGCCACCATCGTGGCGACGACGTCCTTCCAGCGCGACTCCGCCGGCCCCGGGTTCTCCTTCGGGTCCAGGTAGTTCGGCGACCGGATGAGGCCGGCGATCACCGCGCCCTCACCCGCGGTCAGCTGGGACGCGGGTTTGTCGAAGTACGCCTTGGACGCCGCCTCGATGCCGTACGCCCCGCGGCCGAAATAGATCGTGTTCAGATAGAACTCCAGGATCTGGTCCTTGGAGTACTTCCTGGAGATCTTCACCGCCATCACGATTTCCCGCATCTTCCGGGTGAACGTGCGGTCCTGGGTGAGATACGCGTTCTTCACGTACTGCTGGGTGATGGTCGAGCCACCCTGGGCGATCTCGCCGCCGCTGACGTTCACCCACATCGCTCGCGCGATGCCCTTCGGGGAGATGCCCGGCTCGCTGTAGAAGTTCTTGTTCTCGGCGGCCAGCACCGCGTGCTGGACGTCCTTCGACACCTGCGAGAGCGGGACGTCGGTGCGGTTCACCGTCCCGATCCGGGTGATCTCGCCACCGCCCGCCCAGGTGATGATCGAGGTCTGGTCGGTCTTGACCTCGTCGGGCAGCGGGATGCGGGTGGCCGCGTAGATCACCGCGAGGCCGGCGACGAACAGCAGCGACCCGGACAGGAAGCTGGCCAGCACCAGGCGGCGGAACCAGCGCGGCCGGTTACGCCACCATCTCGGGCCATGACGGCCCACGTTGCGCCGGGTGTTCCCACGGCCACCGACGGCGGCGCGTGCCCCGGTGGGGTTCGTGGCGGAACGTGGTCCGGTCCGCCCACCCGGGCCCTGCGGGCCACCGGGCCGCCGCCCATCGGCGCCGCCCATCCGGGCCGCCGACATGCCGGAGCGCCCGTCGCGGTCCAGGGAGTCCAGCGACTCGATCCCGTCGACGGCAGCGCCGCCGGGTGCCACCTTGCGGTAGACAGTCGCGTCCGCGGTGCGCTCGTGCACGTCGACCCGCCGCAGCGCGGCCTGGTCGACGGTGTCGTAGAGGGCGTTCACCTGGCCGGGTGGCTGGTCGGACGGCGACTGACGCCCCCACCCGGGCGGTAGGCACGCAGCCGGGTGGTGGCGCCGGAGAGCCGTTCGCCCCGGCTGCCACCAGCCCCCTCCGCGGCACCCGCCGCTCCCGCGGCGCCGGTGACCCGGGCACGCGCGGCGGCGGCGCGGCCCGCCACCGGTCGTGACGGGCGATCCGCGGCCGGCCCTCCGTTGAGCAGGGCGGTGGAGTCGGCACCCGCCCCGCCGGGCTGTGGACGGCCGGAGCCGCCTCGACC
>NZ_ADGX01000315.1 GCF_000177675.1 Parafrankia sp. EUN1f | reverse complement strand
CCTCCCGCCGGCGGTCGTGACTTCCTCGCCGCCGGTGAAAGGGCCGACGAGCATGCGAAGGCCCCCGCCGAGGGGGGAGTCGGCGGGGGGCCTCGGCGGTCGCGCACGCGAGCCGCGGCCGTACTCACGCCCCGCTCCGGGCGGCTACCAGGACGGTCGCGGGCTCACGATCGGATCGAGCAGCTTGACGAGTTCGTCGGGTTCATACTCGATCCGATAGCGATGACAGGCACCATCGTTCGATTCCTTATCGAGCGCCGGCCAGTTCACCGTCCACCCAGCGGCGGCGCCGAGCTGGCGAAGGAATGCCCGCTGCGCGCGACCATTTCCTTCCCGGAATGGGTGCAGCGCATTAACCTCGCCGTAGAGGACAGCCAGCTGAGCTACGAAGTATTCCCTCTTGAGGCCAATCAGATAGTGATCATTCTTAAGCTTTAAGAATAGCTTGGCGAGTTCCGCCTCGATGAACAGCGGCCGACAAAAAGGGTGTCCGCCTTTGGCGAGGCCAACACTACGGATCTGACCAGCCCACGGATAGATATCCCCGAACAGAACCTTGTGGAACTGCTGGAGATGCGCCGTGTCGTACGATCCCGGCAGGAGCGAACGAGCGAGACTCGTACCCCGAACACCGGACACCTCTTGCTCGATGATGGCGAGCTCGTCCGGATCTCTGACATCAGCAGAGTTGATCAGGCACTCTGTGCCAGCCCAGCAATACGGATCCTGGCTATGAGTTGACGTCGCTCCTCCTGCGGCGGGCAAGGATCTCAGCGACGGCATCGTCTGCCGACCGCACTCCCCAGGCTACCTGCCGCATCCGATCTTGGGCGTCGTCAGAGAACTCATGGCCTTCGAGGCGTGCGCTGCCAACGGCGGCCGTTACAGCCTCGTCGGGCGACATCCTCAGCCTCGAGTAGTAATCCATCATCATCTTGTTGTCGATGGCCGCGTCAGAGGAGTAGTCGTCAGGAATTCCGCCACGCGCCAGGCGCCATGGAGCCTCGGCGTGCGTCATCCGCGACAGCTCGTCACCAGAAAACGACCCGTACGTCGCCAGTACCCAGTCGACATGCTGTTTCGACGCTGGCTGGAGGCGACGAGGGTCACCGGAAGGCCAAGACGAGACCGAGGTGCGCCTACGGTGCTGCTCGTACAGCGCGCGAACCACGGGCCCGTCGACCCACGCTTGCACTTCATTGGGGAACAGGACCGACCCTTGGAGCGCGAGGTGCCAGGCCTGGCTGTAGTACACCAGCTTCTGGAACCGGTATGTCTCCATCGCCCCGAGGCGGGCGACGATGTACGCCGCGACATCATGGACATTTTCCGGCACTACCGCCACCTCCCCTCGGCCGCCATGGCCTCGGCTACCCTATACTGAAGGATTTTACCCGTACAGCACTGGGTCTACACGGGCTTTACTCACTCTCCGCTGCCCGATGTAGCCGAAGGTGCCCCACCGTCCTCAGCGCGGGCCCGTCAGAACCGATCCGCGAGTCCGAGCCTCGCGTGAGCATTACGCGCCCGCCGCCGCTTCCCCGCGGCGCCGTACCGCTCGACCATCTCGTGGGACGTCCACCCGGCGTGGACCATGAGCGCTCCGCGGTCTCCCCCGTTGTCGAGCCAGTCGTCGGCCAGTTTCCGTCTGAACTCGTGCCAGTGGGTGCCGGGCCGGCCGATGAGCTGGCCGCGGCGTTCGATGAGCTGGCCGAGGCCGGAGTGTGTGAGGGGTTTGCGGCCGTTCTCGTCGAGCCAGTACGCGGCACTGGCGGCGGCCTGCTTCTCGGCGCGCAGCCGCTGGTACTTGGCGAGGGCCAACGCGGTGGTCTGGCCGATACCGGGCAGCCGGTCCCGGCCGCCCTTGCCTGTCACTTTGATCGTTCGTAGGTGCAGGTCGACATCGGGCAGGGTCATGCCGGCGACCTCCGCGCGCCGGGCGCCGAGGTCGAGGAACACCCGGATGAGCGCCTGGTCCCGCGCGGCGACGTAGCGGGCGCGTTTGTCGAGTTTGGCGTGGCCGGTCTTGATTGCCTTGCAGGTCGCCAGCAGCGCCTTGACGTGGTCGTCGGTGAGCTCCGGTTTGATCGTCTGGTCGATCTTCGGGGCCTTGATGCGTTCCATGGGGCTGCGGTCGATGTCCTCCTCGTCGAGGAGGTGGCCCATCCACTGCTGCAGGGCGCGGTAGATCTGGTTGACGTAGGCCTGGCCGGGCCCGTTGGGGCACCGGGGCGTCGGGGTGGTCCGGAAGGCGACGAGGAAGCCCTCGACGTGTTGGCGGGTGATGTCCTCGGGCCCGGCCGGGCGTGGCAGGACGGGTCGGCCGTGTGCGTCGACGGTGTCGCTGCCGGGCTCGTCGGGGAGGGCCAGGAGCCAGGCGACGAACAGCCGGCCGGCGTGCAGGTAGATCCGGCGGGTGTTCGCGGCGCGGCCGGCGCTTTCCAGGGACAGATCCCAGGTGGCCAGGAGCAGCCCCCACATCGGGTCGTCGACCTGGGGGCCGTGGGACAGGGGCCCGCCGGGCTGACGGGGGGTGTCGGTGATCGTCGAGGTTGGCACGGGGTGGGAGCGTAGGCAGCGGACCGTGCCCTGACAACTCGCAATCGTGCCGAATTAATCGCTGTGGGAACGGTGAGCCCGGAGCCCCTTGACGGGGCATGATCGGGATTAATAGTCTCCATGGCTGTTCAGCCGCCATGTGGAGAGGGGTGGGTGGGCGCGGCAGGGATCGAACCTGCGACCACTCGCTTGTAAGTTACTTCGCCAGGAACGGTGACCTGACCTGCATATCCGCAGATCACGGCGATCCATCCGAGGTCGAATTAATCGCTCCCCACTCGGTGGCACCAGGAGCGCCCGCCCGGGCGCCGGACCGCCGGAGACAGCATGTCCCCCCTCGCACCCTCGACGCGAGCACGTGACCTATCCCACAAGACAGAGAAGGCCTGGACCGCCGCGCGTCGCGCCGCCGACCGGGCGATGTCCCGTTCGGACTGCTGGCGCGGCGCGGCGGGCTCGTCCGAGCTGACGGCCGAGGAGCGCACCGAGGTGGGCCGCGGCGCGCTGGCCGCGATGGATGAGGCGATCATCCGCCTGCAGGCCGCGCGGGATGCGTTGTCGGCCGAGCTGCTGGATGCCGGGGTGCTGGCGCCGCCGCTGGTGGAGTCGGAGGACCTGCCGGCGACGACCTGGCAGGCCCTGGCCGACG
>NZ_ADGX01000316.1 GCF_000177675.1 Parafrankia sp. EUN1f | reverse complement strand
GCGCGGGCGGCGAGCTCGCCGCGGCGGCCGCGGCGGCCGGGGCGGACGTGCTGGTGACCGCGGACGGCCGCCACCACCACACCCTTGACGCGGTCGGGGCGCATCCCCTGGTCATCGTCGACGTCGCGCACTGGGCCAGCGAATGGCCGTGGCTCGCCGGTGCCGCCGACCGGCTGCGTGCCGGGTTGGCCGCGCGGGGACGTACCGTGAACACGGCGGTGTCCACGCTTGTCACGGATCCGTGGCGGCTGCAGGTGTCGGCGACACCCCGGCCGGACCAGTCCGAGCAGCGTGACCATCCCGAGCAGCGTGACCAGCAGGACCAGCCAGAACAGCCCGACCACGCAGATCATCTGTCCGCTCCGGTCCACGCGCCGGGTGCGCGTCCGGAAGAAGGGTTCCAGGCGAGGAGTTCATGAAGGCCGACCCAGCAACGCAGCTTCGCCTCCTCGACCTCCAGGCGCTGGACACCGCGCTTGACCGGCTCGCCGCCCGGCGCCGCGCCCTGCCGGAGCTCGCGACCATCGCCGAGCGGTCGGCGGCGTTGGACAGCGCTGAGGCGGACATCGTCCGGGTACAGACGGAGATCGCGGACATCGGGCGCGCCCAGCGGAAGCTGGAGACCGAGATCGAGCTCGTCCGCACCCGCGCGGACCGCAACCGCACCCGGGTCGACTCCGGCCAGGTCGGCAACCCGCGGGAGCTGGAGAACCTGCAGGCGGAGCTGGCCTCGCTGGCCCGGCGCCAGGGCGTCCTCGAGGACGAGGCGCTCGAGCGCATGGAGGCGGTCGAGGCGCTGGAGGTGAAGCTGGCCGAACAGGTCAGCGGGCGGGAACGTCTCGCGGGTGAGCGGCAGGCCGCCGAGGTGCGCCGCGACGAGCAGTTCGGTGAGATCGACACCGAGGCGGCGAAGCGGCGCGGTGAGCGCGACGCGCTCGCGCCGTCGCTGCCGGGCCCGCTGATCACCCTGTACGAGCGCATCCGCTCGTCGTCCGGGGGCGTCGGCGCGGCCGCGCTGGTGCGGCGGCGCTGCGAGGGGTGTCACCTGGAGCTGTCCGGCGGGGACCTGCGCGCGGTCGCCGCGGCCCCGGCCGACGAGGTGGTGCGCTGTGAGGAATGCCGCCGCATTCTGGTCCGAACGGCCGAATCGGGCCTCTAGGGCCGGATTCGTGCTCCGTCCGCTGTTCACGGCGTCGCACGGCCGGTAGAGTCTCTCCTCCCCCGTGGGGGCGGCCACATCCTCCGCGGATCCGGACGAGCGAGGGGAGTGACGGCATGAGCGCTTCGCGCAGGCTGGTCATCGAGGCCGACGGAGGTTCCCGGGGCAATCCCGGGCCTGCCGGGTACGGCGCCCTCGTCCGGGACCCCGCGACCGGCGAGGTGCTCGCGGAGCGGGCCGCCGCGATCGGGACGGCCACCAACAACGTCGCCGAGTACGAGGGCCTGCTCGCGGGGCTGCGGGCCGCCGCCGACGTCGCCCCCGACGCCGACCTCGAGGTCCGGATGGACTCCAAGCTCGTCGTCGAGCAGATGAGCGGGCGCTGGAAGGTCAAGCACCCGTCGATGCGCCCGCTCGTCACCGAGGCCTCGGGGCTTGTCTCGCGGTTCCCGAGCGTCCGGTTCGTATGGGTGCCCCGGGCCCGTAACGCCGACGCCGACCGGCTGGCCAACGAGGCGATGGACGCGGCTGCCGCGGGCCGCACCTGGGAACCCGCGATCCCGCAGTCGCCGGATCCGCTGCCGCACCAGGCGCCGACCACCAACCGCCTGTCCGGGTGGATGGCCCCGCCCGCGCCGCCGACCGTCACGGTCCTGCTCCGGCACGGCCAGACACCGCTGTCGGTGGAGAAGCGGTTCAGCGGCACGGTGGAGGCCTCGCTCACCGACACCGGGCTCCTCCAGGCCGCGGCCGCGGCCGACCGGCTGGGCGCCGAACCGTTCGACGCCGTCATCTGCTCGCCGCTCAAGCGGGCGCGCCAGACCGCCGACGCGCTCGCGCGCGACTACCTGATCGACGAGGACCTTCGCGAGACCGACTTCGGTGCCTGGGAGGGGCTGACGTTCGCCGAGGTCCGGGAGCGTTTCCCGAACGAGCTGAACGCCTGGCTGGCAGATCCGGCGGTACCGCCGCCGGGCGGTGAGAGCCTGCTGGGCACCGTCGCGCGGGTCGCCGCGGCCCGGGACCGGATCATGGCGGAGTACGCCGGCGGCCGCGTCCTGGTGGTCTCACACGTGACCCCGATCAAGGGGCTCACCCAGCTGGCGCTCGCCGCCGAACCGACCGTGCTCTACCGCCTGCACCTCGACCTGGTGTCGATCACCACGATCGACTGGTATTCCGACGGGCCCGCCGTGCTGCGCGGCTTCAACGACACCCACCACGTGGCCCGTCTCGTCGTCGAAGGTGAGTAGCGGCCTCAGGTGACCGGCTCCCCACGTGGGGAGCCGGTTGTTCTGTCGTAGCGCAAAGGTGGGTGTGTGCGGCGCCAGCGGACACGCCCACCCGCACCAGCCGCGCAACAGTCGTGTCCCGCAGTGGCACACCCGGTGACGAGCCCTCCCGGGCGGACGCAGGATCCGTGACATGTGCGGAGTGCGGGGTCCGTCGACGGCGTCACCTCGGAGGCGGTTGCCGTCCTCCGCTGTGCCACGCGGAGGACATCAACGATGGATGCCAGTTCCCGGCGCCGGCTGCTGGCCGCCGGCGCCCTGCTCCCGCTCGACCTGCTCGCCGCCGGCGAGCGCCTCGGCGTGGGCGGATGGCTGGACGCGGGTGGGCGGCTCGGTGCGGGCGACGGCGGCATGAGTCCGTCGTCGGATCTCCTCGGGCATCTGGACGGCCGCGTCGCGCGGATCACCGCCGACTACGAGCGGTCCCCGATCAACGCGACCGCCGCCCAGCTGCGTCGTCACCTGCCCGTCGTCCGCTCGCTGCTGCTGCGTGACTCCATCCCGCCGCTGACCCGGCTGCGGCTGCACCACGTGACCGGCCGGCTCGGCGCGCTCTGGGCCACCACCCGCCACGACCTCGGCGACGTCGCCGGCGCCGCCGCCGCGTTCGACGAGTCCTACGCGCACGCCGCCCAGGCCGGCGACGCCACGCTGATGTGCTGGATCCGGCTGTGGCAGTCGTCCCTGGCCCGCAAGGCCGGGCGGCTGGCGGACGCGGCCGAGCTCGCCGCCGCCG
>NZ_ADGX01000317.1 GCF_000177675.1 Parafrankia sp. EUN1f | reverse complement strand
GGAAGACCGGCGCGACGTGGCGCAGCGACTCGACCTCGAGGTTCGCGATCGCCTTGCCGGACACGTCGGCGACCGACATGCCGAGCAGCAGCGAGTACACGTAGTTGCCGACGACGACGTTCCGCTTGAACTGGGTGGTCTTCTCGGCGTAGTTCGCGTCGAGGTGCAGCGGATGGTGGTTCATCGTGAGCAGGCAGAACAGGTGGTCGTCGTACTCGGTGACGGTCTTGCCCGGCCAGTGCTTGTAGACCGCGCCGACCTCGAACTCCTCGTAGTACCGGCCGAACTGCATGCCCCACCCCTGTTCCCTTGTACCTGGCGGTCCTACGCGGGCGGGTGTCCGGCATCGTTCACCCGCCCGCGGTACCCGGACGACTCCCTTGCCGCGGCCGGCGGCCGGCTCAGCGGGGGAGCTTGTACTCCTTGAGCAGCGCGCGGCTGATGATGCGCTTCTGCACCTCGGAGGTGCCCTCACCGATGAGCATGAACGGCGCCTCCCGGTACAGGCGCTCGATCTCGTACTCCTTGGAGTAGCCGTACCCGCCATGAATCCGGAACGACTCCGTCGTCACCTCGTGGCAGTACTCACTGGCCAGGAACTTCGCCATGCCCGCCTCGACGTCGTTACGCTGCCCGCTGTCCTTCTTGCGGGCCGCGTTGACCATCATCAGGTGGCCGGCCTCGACCTTGGTCGCCATCTCCGCGAGCTTGAAGGCGATCGCCTGGTGGTCGGCGATCTGGTGACCGAACGTCCGGCGCTGCTGGGCGTAGGCGATCGCCAGCTCGAACGCCCGGATCATGATCCCGCAGGCCCGCGCCGCGACGTTGACCCGCCCGACCTCGACGCCGTCCATCATCTGGTAGAAGCCCTTGCCGGCCGCCTCGGGCCCGCCCAGGATCGAGCTCGCCGGAGTGCGATGCCCGTCGAGGATCATCTCCGTCGTCTCGACGCCCTTGTACCCGAGCTTGTCGAGCTTGCCGGGGATCGTGATCCCCCCGTGGGTCCCGAAACCGGGCTCCTTCTCCAACAGGAACGTCGTCATGTTCCGGTATACCGAGTCCGCGCCCTCGTCGGTCTTCACCAGCGTCGCGACCAGCCCGGCGCGGGCACCGTTCGTCAGCCACATCTTCTGACCGTTGACGACGTAGTCGTCGCCGTCGCGGTCCGCGCGGGTCGTGATGGCCGAGACGTCCGAACCACAGCCCGGCTCGCTCATCGAGAAGGCGCCGCGCACCTCACCGGTCGCCATCTTCGGCAGCAGCCGCGCCCGCTGCTCCTCGGTGCCGTGCTGCAGCACCAGGTACGCCACGATGAAGTGGGTGTTGATGACGCCGGAGACGCTCATCCAGCCGCGCGCGATCTCCTCGACCACCAGCGCGTAGGTCAGCAGCGACTCACCGAGGCCGCCGTACTGCTCGGGAATCGTGATCCCGAACAGCCCCATCTCCTTCATCGCCTCGACGATGGCGTCGGGGAACTCGTCCTTGCGCTCCAGCTCGTTCGCGTACGGGAGGATCTCCTTGTCCACGAACGACCTCACCGCGGCGAGGATGTCCGCCTGGACATCCGTCAGCCCGTCGGTCTGCGCAATCCTGCCCATCGCGGCTCCTGTGTCGTTGATCTCGGCGAAAACCAGCGAAATACCAGCCGAAGCCCGGCAGCCTACCAGCGAGTAACCAAGCTAGGCTACCCGCGAGTAACCAGCGCGGGCGGCCGGCCTCCGCTCAGGCCTCGGGCGGGGTGAAGGTCGCGGTGCGCGCCATCCCGGCGGCCCGGCCCTTGCCCGCGATGACCTCGGCCATCTTGCGGCTGGCCTCGTCGATCATCTCGTCGCCGAGCATCACCGCCCCGCGCAGACCACCGGCAGCCGACGTGTACCAGGCATACGCGTCGAGGATCAGCTCGGCGTGGTCGTAGTCCTCCTGCCGCGGGGCGTAGATCTCGTTCGCCGCCTCGATCTGCCCCGGATGCAGCACCCACTTGCCGTCATAACCCAACGCCGCCGACTTCTTCGCCACCCCGCGGAACGCGTCCACGTCCCGGATCTGCAGGAACGGCCCGTCGATCGCCTGCACCCCCCGCGCCCGCGCCGCCTCGAGAATCTTGAACAGCACATAGTGGAACGGGTCACCGGGATAGTCCGGGGTGAGGGCGCCCACGACGAGCGACGGCATGTTGATCGACGCCATGAAGTCCGCCGGACCGAAGATGATCGTCTCGATCCGCGGGCTCGCGAACGCGATCTCCTTCACGTTCGACAGGCCCAGCGCGTTCTCGATCTGGGCCTCGATGCCGATCCGCCCGACCTCGAAGCCCATCACCTCCTCGATCTGCGTGAGCAGCAGGTCGAGCCACTGCACCTGCGCCGCGGTCTGCACCTTCGGCAGCATCACGCAGTCCAGGTTCGCGCCGGCGCCCTCGACGACCGTGACCACGTCGCGGTAGGTCCATTTGGTGGTCAGGTCGTTGACCCGCACCACGCGGGTCTTGCCCGCCCAGTCGCCCTCGTTCAGAGCGGCGACGACGTTGCCGCGCGCCGACTCCTTCGCGTCCGGGGCGACGGAATCCTCAAGATCGCAGAAGATCTGGTCGGCGGGAAGGCCCTGCGCCTTGCCCAGCATCTTCGGGTTCGAGCCAGGAACAGCCAGACAAGACCGGCGAGCACGCAGAGGCATACTTCTCGCTTCTCTTTCATTGACCATGATGAACGATCGGATGGTCTTGTACGTCTTGGTGGATGCAGCACCAGGACTGGAGACGGTCGCCGCCTTTTGTCTGAACGCGCGGTGGTCCTTGGTTTGAAAATGTGCCCGGCGTTCGGCGCGGCCGGCCCTTCTCGTCTGCACATACGAGCGGGGGCGGCAGGAGAGCTAGCCTCTGAGCAGGGCCCGGGACATGACCATCCGCTGGATCTGGTTGGTGCCCTCGTAGATCTGCGTGATCTTCGCGTCGCGCATCATCCGCTCGACCGGGAAGTCACGGGTGTAGCCGGCGCCCCCGAAGAGCTGGACGGCGTCGGTGGTGACCTCCATGGCGACGTCCGAGGCGAAGCACTTGGCGGCGGCGGTGATGAACCCGAGGTTCGGCTCGCCGCGTTCGGCGCGGGCCGCCGCGACATACACCATGTGCCGAGCCGCCTCGATCTTCATCGCCATGTCCGCG
>NZ_ADGX01000318.1 GCF_000177675.1 Parafrankia sp. EUN1f | reverse complement strand
GGCGGTGCCCACCCCGGCCGCGCCCGGCGCGGGCTCGCCGGGCGGCCTGCGCCGCGGCGATCCGGGGCCGGATGATGATCAGCCCGATGAGCCACGCGCCGACCGTCAGCAGGACGTAGAGGCACCAGTAGTGCGTCAGCGCGAGACAGCCCGCGCACAGCGCGAGCATCGCGATGTTCTTCACGGCGGGATCGCGCAGCACCCGTTCCAGCGCGAGACCGCCCAGCGCGGTGAGCAGCACGATCAGGCTGTACATCCGCGTCTCGGTGCCGAAGTACAGCGCGAACGGGGAGGTCAGGTAGAGCACGACCGCGACCTTCGCGGCCCGCTCGCCGACCAGGCTGCGTCCGAGGAGGAAGATCGGCGCCGCCGAGAGCAGGTTGATGACCGCGGACATCGCCCGCACCGCACCCGCTCCGTCGCCGAACAGGCCCACCCACACGTGCAGGAGGATGTAGTACAGCGGCGGCGAACCGTCCTCCAGCAGCCCGTCCCACATCGTCGGACCGGCGCCGGACAGGGGGAGGCGGGCGATGGCCACGCTCTGCGCCTCGTCGAGCCAGAGCGGCTGGCGTGCGCTGAAGCGCACCGCCACGGCCCCGGCGATGATCAGAACGAGCGCGGCCCGGAAGATCCGGTCCTCGCGGCCGGGTCGCGCCCCGACCCGTTCAGCCGGCTCGGAGGGGTTTTCCGCCGGCCGCACCGCGACGTCGGTCACGGTCAGTCCCTTCGGTGTGCCAGGGGTGCGGTGCGCGAGGGCCGGGGCTGCCCAGGCAGGCCCCCGGCCCTCGCTCGCGCCCGTTGCTACTGGTGAACGTGGACGCGTTCACAATGACGCGTGACGCCGCGGGTCGGCCACGCGAAGGCAGGCGGCGGGCCCGCCGGGAGTCCCCGGCCGTGTCACGGAGGGGATCCCGGCGCCGCCGCGCGTCGCCTAGGCGCGCTTCGAGGTGGACTCCTCGTGGTAGTCCTCCTCGACGTTCACCTCCCAGACGTCGTGGGACTTCCCGTCGATGATGTTCTCGACCGTCAGCATGGCGGTGAGCATCGAGTGGTCCTGGTTGTTGTACCGGTGCATACCGTTACGACCGACCGGGTGGACGTTGGGAGCGTTGTCCTCGAGCCAGCCGCGGATGATGTCGACGTTCTTCTTGTAGTCCATGTCGTAGTACGGGTAGGCCTTGGGCATCCGGACGACGAAGCCCTCCTCGACCTGGCCGGCCCGGACGAGGCCGAGGCGGGCCAGCTCCCGGGTGCCCAGCGCGATCAGGTCCTCGTCGGACGAGTTCCACATCTCGTCGCCCTCGAAGACGAAGTACTCCAGGCCCAGGCAGGTCTTGCCGTCCTTCACCAGGTACGGCGACCAGGACGCGAAGTTCTGGATACGGCCGACCTTGACGTCCGAGGCATGGATGTAGATCCAGTTGTCCGGGAATCCGGCCGACTCGGGAACGACCAGCGCCACGGTGAGGAAGTCGCGGTACTTCAGGGCGTTCGCGGCGGCGAGGACGCGCGGCGGAACCGGCGGGTCCATCACGCGCACCAGCGAGGAGAACGACATCGAGGAGATGAACTGGTCACCGGTGTACTGGTACTCGGTGCCGATGTCCGTCCGCGACGACTCCGGCGCGCCCGCGCCGGGCCCGTAGCCGCCCGTGACCACCGTGGTGACACCGGTGGCCTTGCCGTTCTCGTGGTGGATCTTCTTGACCTTCTCCTCGAAGACGATCCGGCCGCCCTGCTTGACGATCTTGTCGGCGGCGGTCTCCCACATCATTCCCGGCCCGTACTTCGGGTACTGGAACTCCTCGATGAGGGAGGTGATCTCCTTCTGGTTCCGCTTGGGGAGCACCGCGTTGATGATGGCGTTGCTCAGAGACAGGCTCTTGATCCGCTGGGCGGCCCAGTCGGAGGGCATCTCGCTGACCTGAACACCCCAGAGCTTCTCGGTGTAGGTCTTGAAGAAGGTGCGGTAAAGCCGCCAGCCGAATCGGGCGACGAGCCAGTTCTCGTAGTTCGACTGGTCCTTCGGCGGGCGCACCCGGGCCGACGCGTAGGAGCCGATGCAACGCGCCGCCTCCAGAACGCCCAGGCCACCCAGGGCGTTCCCGGCCTTCAGCGGGTAGTCGAAGAACTTGTTGTTGTAGTAAATGCGGCTGGAACGCGGCCGGAGTAGGAAGTCCTCATCCGGCAGGATCTCGTGCCACAGTTTCTCGACCTCGGGAACCTTGGTGAAGAAACGGTGGCCGCCGATGTCGAAACGCCAGCCTTCCCGCTGGGCCGTGCGGCTGATTCCACCGACCACCGAGTCACCCTCGATAATCGTCACGGGGATCTCCCGCTTCATCAGCTCCCAGCCGGCGGAGAGACCGGCCGGCCCGGCTCCGATGACGACTACCTCTGGCTTTTCGGTCACTGTGCCGGACCTCTCCTCAACAACATCGTCCGTGGTCAGTCGGGGGACGCACAGGCGGCGCGTTTCGCGCCTGCGGCTGGCTGGACCCCTCCCGGTGCCGGAACCTTCGCATCCGGCCTCCGGGGCAGTCTCGCATGGGAGTTACCACCGCTTCACCGGACCCCCCGGTGGGGCGCCGATATCGGCCCGGCACACCTGACGCGGTGGGCCTTGCCCGGGCGGCGCCGCTCCAGTGTGCCCGACCTCGGCGGTCGACCCGCCGGGCGCTCTGGCATGGTGCGGACATGCCTCGCGCACTGCCCACCCCGCGTGCTCCGGCGCCGGCTCTGCTCCTGGCCGGCTGGTGCGGCTGCGCGGTGGGCATCAGCCTGTCCGATGGCAGGTACAGCCCCCTGGCACTCGTCATGGTGCTGCTGGGCGCCGCCGCGGCCGTGGCCGCCCTCGCCGTTTCCAGGGTGGCGGGTCTCACACCGGGCGGCGGGTCCCCGACGTGGCGGCGCGGGTGGGGTGGCACGGCGGCACTGCTCGCACCCCGGGCGGCGATCGTCCTGTGCGGCGTCGTGGTCGCGGCCGGTCCGCTCGTGCGTCACCCTCGCTACTACGCCACGGGCCCGGCCGCGGCCGTGGCGGACGTCCTGGCGGCCGCCGCGGGGCTGCTCACCGGGGCGGCACTGCTCAGCGCCGCCCGCACGGCCCGG
>NZ_ADGX01000319.1 GCF_000177675.1 Parafrankia sp. EUN1f | reverse complement strand
GCGAGTTTTGTGATATCCCAGCTCCAGATTTCGTTGGGTCTGGTAGCGAGTAGTTCCGGTTTCTTTCGGGCGGGGTGGGCGGCCTGTGCCCGCCGCTCGACGGTCTGGGCTCGGGCCCGCAGCAGCCGGTACATGGTGGACACGCTGGCCAGGTAGACACCCTCGTCGAGCAGGGTCGCCCAGACCTGGGCGGCGGACTTGTCGACGAACCGGTCGCTGTTGAGGAGTTCCAGGAGCCGTTCACGTTCGGTGTCGTCGAGCGCTGCCGGGTGGACGGCCGGGGTCCGTGACGGGCTTTCTGTGGATTGTGCGGGGCGACGCCGGCGGTACATTGTCGCCCGTGACAGCCCGAGCAGGTCGCAGGCGACCTTGAACGAGGTCAAGGGTGCCAGCGAGGTGAACGCCTCGTCGACTATCTGCCGGGTTTCCTGCCGGAATCCGCGCTCTCGGAGATCAATTCCAGTCGGGTAGCCGGCGGGAATCGCACCCGCCGGCTCCCACGGAGTTGGGTAGGCCGCCGGCGAGGTGACCGCCTCGGGCGGTTCCTTTTCCGTCGGCCTCCCGCCGAACCCGCCGTGCAGCGTTAACTGCAACGGGCTCTCCAGTGGTTATGCCGTGGGTTGCGTGGTAGGTCGTCCGGCGTGGATCGCCTCGTGGCAGGGGCGGCAGGCGACGAGTGTTTTTCGCCGTCGCTTCGCCATGAGGCGGACCCAGGCCGGTTTTTCACGTCGTCCTGGTTTGTTGAGGTCGGCGAGGTGGCGGATGTGGTGTACTTCCACCTGCTCCGTCGCTCCGCACAGTTCGCCCGCGCCCGCGAGGAGCCGGTGGATCAGCTCGTTGCCACGGGCCGTGGCCAGGATCGGCGCTCGATCTTCGAGGGCAGCCGTTGGCTTCCGGTGCAGCGGTATACCTCCGAAACGCGCTACCAGTGGTTTCCTTCCGTCGTCACGCTGGATGGTGACCTCAAAGCAGGTGCGCGGTCCGTGGTCCGTCTTCACGGTGGCCTTGTACTTGTGGGCCATCGCGTTGACGGTGGATCTGTGTTTGCCTGCCAGGGTCTTGAGCATGGCGGTTTCCATGACCCAGCGCAGTTTCTGGAGCCGGTAGACGTCACCGGCAAGCAGGTAGTACTGGACGATGCCCCGGTACTCGGCCTGGAACTTCGACACGATCGTGTAGTCGTTGTCGTGAAGCATCTGCGGCCGGGACGCGGGTTTGCCGCGCTTGCAGTACGGAGCGCACTTGTTTCTGATCACTTCTGGAGGGACCCGCAGCCCGATTGCCCCGTTGACCGCCCGGCGACCCCGGGTGATCTTTGTGTCGGAGTGCTGGGCCACGATGTCGTAGCCGAGGAAACGTGCCCGCCCGGTCTGGGCGTGGGTGATCAGCGTCTTCTCGGCGGACAGTTCCAGCCTGAGGTCGTCGCGAAGGAACTGCCGCACCCTTTCAGTGATCTCCTGTGCTTCGGCTTTCGGCCCGCTGAACCCGAACAGAATATCGTCCGCGTACCTTACGTACCGTAGCCGCCGATAGCTGGGATCGTGGGGATCCTGGCTGGGCAGCTGGCGGCGTTGCTGGCGAAGCCGGCGTAATGCTGGCCGGTCGCCGTGCCGTCGGGCACGCGCGATCGCATATTCGATTTTCTGGTAGGCAGGGTTGGATGCCCTGCGTTCGCCCCGGTTGTAGTCCGGGAGCAGGTGTGTCACGACGAAGCTGTCCAGCCGGTCGAGATATATATTGGAAAGGATCGGGGACGCCGGACCGCCCTGTACCGTTCCGGACAGTGTCGCTCCCCATTTCCAGTCCTCCAGATACCCCGCGCGCAGCATGGCCTTCAGGAGCCCCAGGAACCGGTTGTCGTGGATTCTCTCGCCCACCGTGTCGAGCATGACCTGATGGTCGAGCTCCTCGAAACAGCGGGCGATGTCGCCCTCAATGAACCAGTGCGTCCCCTTCCAGACATCGACCACCTCACCGAGTGCGGTGTGGCAGCCTCTGCCTGGGCGGAACCCGTGGGAGTGGTCGGAGAAGGTCGGCTCGTAGTACGCCTCCAACAGCAGGCGCACCACCTCGGCGACCAGCTTGTCCGACCAGGTCGGCAGGCCCAGCGGGCGTTTCTTCCCGTTCTTCTTCGGGATGTGCACCCGCTTCACCGGTTTCCATCGGTAGCGCTCGTGGCGCATCGCATCGATGATGCGGTCGATGGTAGCCAGCGACATGCCGTCCACGGTCTCCCCGGTCACCCCGGGCGTCATCGCACCCTTGTTGGAGTACAGACGCCCGTAGGCCACCAGGTACAGCGCCGGGTTGAACAACTGTCGATACACCCGCTCCAGCGGCAGTCCTCTCCTTCCACGTTCACGGAGGACACCAAGGACCATTTCGGCGCTCTGCATTACGCATGCCTCCCGTCCGTTGAGTATCCGGCCACCTGTTCCCCTTCGCCCTGTCGACATCTTTCATGCCGTCCCCGGTGGGGCGTTACTCCCACGACTACTATGGGAACTCCGTCACCTTAGGGCTCGCGCCCCTTAGGCGATCCCGCGGTACGTCCCTGCTGTACGTATCGAGCGCGACTTAGGCGTTCCACTCATCTCCTTGAATGCCCTCACTGGGCATCGCCCCACGACCCGAAGGATGCACCAGCCCACGGATCTGGCCAGTGCAGGACGTGGCATCGGTTTCAGACGTCTTTCCGATGGGTCCTCACATCTACCGTCTGGAGATTGGAATTCAGGCAATCCAGCTTTCGCCATATCACGCGGGTTCAACGGCGGCCCGCCTTCGACGCCTTCGCGACGCCCGCCGTCTTCTGGCATGCTGCTGTCCCCCGACACCCTTTCGGACCGAGGTAAGCCAGCGAACCCAAGGATCCTCCTCCGAATCCATCCCAGCTGCGCTGGGGATACAACAGAGCGCCTCACGGCGCACTCCCGGCGTGACACTCTCGCGTCACCGGGCTCTTCTTGCCCTTCTCACCAGAAGCCGTGGATCCATTGCCAGTGCGCGAACAGCGTGGGGTACTGTAAGGTGATCCTCTTCCACGCCCGGTGCGCTTTGGCAAATGTCCTCAGCCGTC
>NZ_ADGX01000320.1 GCF_000177675.1 Parafrankia sp. EUN1f | reverse complement strand
CGCCAGGTCCGCAGGAACGCCCCCGATCGTGTCCGGGTCCGCGACCGGGGCCGCGACCTGGGAGAACAGGTGGGCCAGCGGTTCGGGGCCGAGCCGTTGACGGGCCTGGGTCAGCCCGCCCGAGGTCGGTTCCCAGCCCTCCTCGAACCGGCCCCAGTCCGCGAGTGTTCCCGCGAGACGGGCCGCGACCTCCTCGTAGTCCTCGTCGCCGAACAGTGCCAGCGCCATCACGAACAGCACGACGACCCGGGGTGGGATCTTCCCACCCGCCCGTTTCGCGGCCTTCCCGGTGGCCTCGATCGCCTCGTCGATCTCGTCCCGGGACACGAACGCGGTCAGCACACCGAGTGAGATCCAGTCCGTCAACCGGCCGTCGACGACCGGGCGATCATCTGCCACAGACCGTGATCATGCCGGCAACCAGGACGAACACCCAGCACCGACACACCACAACCCTGAAGATCAACTTAGGCTAAGTGGCATTAGAGCAAGACGTGAGGATTTTGGCTGCTGTAATAACCAACATCCTCACTTCTTACGGATCGTCAGGTCCCGTTTGTCGCTATTGGTGGGAATTGAATTGCCGGCGCGGCGGTGCGGGATCCCCGGTGGGCCGCCGTGCGGCGGGGTGCGCGCGAATCCTCAACGCTTCGGATGGCTGCCCCCGGGGCCGTGCTGGCCGCCGGGGTCAGCAGTTGTTGGCCTGCAGGTGGAGCTCGACGGGCTGGGAGATGACCAGGTCGGTCCCGGGGGCCGGGGACTGGGTGATGACCGTCAGCAGGGCCGTCGAGCCGAGGCATTCGTATATGTAAGGGATGTTGTTGAAGCCTCGCTGCTTGATCGCGGCGGCGGCCGCGCTGAGGGACAGCCCTCGGACGTCGGGCACCTTCGCGCAGTTGTTCGCCTCGACCTGCAGGCGCACCGGCGCGGAGCGGTCCAGGCGCGTGCCGCCGGACGGATTCTGGCTCACCACCCGCCCGGCGGAGCCTCCGTAGCAGTTGTACAGGTATGGAAGGTTGTTGAAGCCGGCCTGTTTCAGGGTGGCCGCGGCGCCGTCGAGCGTCTGGCCGACCACCCCCGGGACGGTGCCGCGCCCGTCGTCGGCAGGCTGGGCCGGCGGCTGTTGGGCGGGCTGGTTGGCCTGACCTGACTGGTTCTGACTGGCGGGCTGGGGGGTCGTTTCCGTGGCCGGACCCTGACCGGCGGTTGTTTCGCCCGTCGTCGCGGACGGAGCTGGGTCCTCTGACGGCGAAGGAGCCCTCGAGGTGCTCGGCGTCGCCGACGTGGCTGGCGTCGTCGCCGTCCCGGTCGTGGTCGCCGGCTTGCGGGGGCCTGCCGACGTCTGGGGGTTGACCACCGCGGCACTGCTGCCGCCGTGGTCGCTACCTCCGTCAAGTGCCGCGGCCACGGCCCATGACCCGGCTGAGATGAGCACCGCCGCCGCGGCGGCGACCCCGACCCATACCGGCCAGCCGGGGCGGGTGCGGCCCGGGGAGGCGACCGCGGCCGCGGCTGGGGCGGCGCCGATCGACTCCGCGGCCGCGTCGTTCGGCGTCGCGCCGATCGAGGCCGCGCCGCCGTCCGCCGGCCTGTCGGTCGCCGCCGGGGAGCCGCTGGCGATCACTGGGGAGAGAAGCGTGTTGAGCGCGGGATCGGCGGTGGCGGACAGGGCGGTGGTGGGTGGAGATGCGGTGGTGGGTGGAGATGCGGCGGGCAGGGGGGTGGTCAGCCGCGGCGAGATGATCGTTTCATCCAAGATGGACGCCCCGGTTGCCCCGGTTGCTTCGGCCGCTGTCTTCCCGGCTGGGCCCGATCCGCCAGTGGAGATCATCGTCGCGTCCGGATCGTTCAGGCTGTCGTCGGGCCCGCCCGTTTCGTCCGCATTGTTCGGATCCGTCTTGATGGTCGGTGCCCCCGGCAGCGCGGTCGTGAGCTCCAGGCGGGCTTGGCCGGCGGTGCCCGGCCGGTCGGCCGGCGTCTTGCCGAGCAGGCGGGCGAGGGTGGGCCAGAGCGTGCCCGGCAGCTCGTCGAGGGGTGCGGGCGTCTGCTCCAGGTGCGCGCGCAGCATCGCGATCGGATGTTCCGCGTCGAACGGCGGCCGGCCGCTGAGCAGCTCGTAAAGGACGACCCCGAGGCTGTAGAGGTCCGCCGACGGGGTGGCGCGGGTGCCGTCCGACAGTTCCGGTGCCATGTACCGGGGGGTGCCGATCAGCCCGGTGAGCCGGGTCATCGCCGGGCCGTGGGCGAGCCGGGCGATCCCGAAGTCGGTCAGCATGGCCCGCGGGCGGCCCGGGTCGGTGGTGTCGACCAGGATGTTCTCCGGTTTGACGTCGCGGTGCACCACCCCCTGGCGGTGCACGGCGCCCAGCGCGTCCAGCACCTCGGCGGCCAGCCGCACCGCTTCGGCCGGCTCCAGCGGACCGTGGCGGCGAAGGTGCCCACGCAGGTCGACCCCGTCGACCAGGTCCATGACGATCGCCAGCGTCCCGCCCTCGGCGACGAGGTCGCGGACCTTGACCAGATGCGGATGGTCGAAGGCGAGCAGGACTCTGCGTTCCCGCAGAAACCGGTCGACGACCTCGTCATCGTCCGCCAGCTCGGCGCGCAGGATCTTGACGGCGACCGGCGTGCCGTCCGCCTCCCGCTCGCCGCGCCAGACCTCACCCGTCGCGCCGCGGCCGAGCCGCTCGCTCAGGACGTAATGCGAACCAAGCCGGCGCATGGCCGACACCCCCCGCCGTATTACCCCCAATGGCGAGGCACCAGTGTAAGCGGCATCTACCAGTGCAAACCCGCGAGTCCAGCCATCCACGACGGCGCCACGGACCACTCTGCGGGCACGCCCGCCTGAGACGTCCCGGGCTGGGAGGTACGGGGGTCAGGCCGGGCCTGGGCTGGGGTCGGCACATACCCGGGCGAGCGCCTCCTTCGTGGCGACGACCGCTTCGTGCGCGTCCGTTCCCAGGACGTCCACCTGATCGGCCAGGACGGCCCGCAGGATCTCGGCTGCTTTCGCCCGGTGATCGGCATCCAGCCGCT
>NZ_ADGX01000321.1 GCF_000177675.1 Parafrankia sp. EUN1f | reverse complement strand
CCCCGCCGGGACGCGGACCAGCCAGCCGGCCCCCGCCGGGACGCGGACCAGCCAGCCGGCCGCCGACGAGGCGGCCGCGCTTGAGCTGGACGGTGTGCTGGTGCGTTCACCTGCCGGGAGCGCCCTGCTGGACGACTTCACGCTCAGCCTGCGCCCGGGCGAGATCGTCGGCCTCTACGGGGTGGAGGGCAACGGGCAGCACACCCTCGGCGATCTGATGTCCGGCCTGATCATCCCGGCGACCGGCGAGGTGCGGGTCGGCGGCCGGCCCGTCGACCTGCGTCGCCCCGGTGCCCTGCACGCGGCGGGGGTCGGGGTGATCTCCGAGGACCGCCACCGCTCCGGCTGTGTGCTGGACATGAGCGTCGCCGACAACCTGGTGCTCACCGATCTCGCGCCGGTCAGCGGCCGGATGCTGGTCAGCCGGCGCCGGCAGCTGCGGCACGCCGCCGAGCTCGCCGAACGGTTCGCCATCTCCTGCCCCTCGCTGGACGCGCCGTTGCGGACGCTGTCCGGCGGCAACCAGCAGCGGGTCGTGCTCGCCCGCGAGCTCGCAGGACGACCGTCGGTGCTGGTCGCGGCCCAGCCCACCCGTGGGCTGGACGTCGGTGCCATCGAGTCGATGTACGTCGAGCTGCGGGCCGCTGCGGCCCGCGGGGTCGCGGTCCTGCTCGTGTCGACCGAACTGGAGGAGGTGATGGCCTTGTCGGACCGGATCGCGGTGATCTCCGGGGGCCGGATGGTCGGTGAGCTTGCCCCCGAGGACGCCGACGCCGAAAGCCTGGGCCTGCTCGTCGGCGGTGCCACGCTCACCGGGCCGGCGCGATGAGCGTCCACGCTCCGGCCCGGCCGCCGTCCGTGCCCGGCACCGGCACCGGCACCGGCGTCGGCACCGGCGACCACGGGCTGCGCGGGTCGGTGGACCGGGCCGCGCGGGCCCTGCTCAGACCGTCCAGCACGGGCGTCTCGCCGCTGCTCGTCGCCGTGTGCACGGTGGCTTCGGTGGCCGTGGCGCTCGGCGTGACCGCGCTGCTGGTCACCACGACGGGCGGGTCACCGTCCGAGGTGTTCTCCTCGATGCTGGACGGCAGCGTCGGGAGCCCCGGCGCGATCAGCCAGACGCTGGTCGAGATGACCCCGTTGCTGCTGGTGGCCGTGGGCGCGTGCATCAGCAGCCGCGCGGGCGTGTTCAACATCGGCCAGGAGGGCCAGCTCCTCGTCGGCGCGATGGTCGGTGCCTTCGTCGGGCTGCGCACCCAGGGGCCGCCGGCACTGGTGCTGACGCTGACCCTGCTCGGCTCGGCGCTGGGCGGCGCGGCCTGGGCGGCGGTGCCCGCGGTGATGCACTACCGCCGCGGGGTGGACGTCGTCGTCAGCACGATGCTCATGATCTTCGTGGCGCAGCAGCTGGTGAGCTATGTCGTGAGCAGCCCGTCGCTGCTGCAGGAGACCCGCCGGCCAGGCGCGATCGTGGCGGCGCAGTCCGACGCCCTCGCCCCGTCCTTCCGGCTGCCGTCGATCGGTCAGTATCCCGATCTCAGCATCGGCGCGGGCGCGATCATCGCGGTGGTGCTCGCGGTCGTCACCGGCGTCGCGCTGGCCCGCAGCCGCTGGGGTTTCAAGGTGCGGATGCTGGGGCTCAACCCGCTCGCCGCGCGGCACGCCGGGGTACGCGCGGCCACCTTCGGCGGGCTCGCGCTGGCGATCTCCGGTGCGTTCTCCGGCCTGGCCGGCGGCGCGGTGCTCGCGGGCGAGGTCTACCGGCTCCAGCCGGCGATGTCGGACAACTACGGCTGGGACGGTCTGCTGGTCGCACTGGTCGCCCGCAACAGCCCGGTCGCCTCGGTCGCCACCGCGCTGGTGTTCGGCGCGCTGCGGTCCGGCGGCGGGGTGCTCGCCTCGACCGGCGTGCCCGCCTATCTGATCGACGTCACCCAGGCGCTGCTCGTGCTCGCCTTCGTGCTGCCCCCGGCCGTGCTGGCGCTGCTGCGCGCCGCCGCCGACCGCCGCCGCCGCGGACGGTCCGTGGCGGGCACCGTGGGTCGTCCGGCCGCGGCCGCGAACTCCGAGTCGACGACGGCGAGGGCTCGATGATCCTGGACGACGGCGCCACGATCCTTTCCAGCGCGATCCGGCTCGCGGCACCGCTGGGGTTCGCCGCCTGTGGTGAGTACCTCGCGGAGCGGGCCGGAACCATGAACATCTCCATCGAGGCGATGATGATCACGGGTGCGTTCACCGCGGTCGCCGCCTCGTCGGCGACCGGCTCGGCGACGCTCGGGCTGGTGGTGGGCGCGCTTGCCGGCCTGCTGCTCGGCCTGATCCACGGCAACATGTCGCACCGGCTGGTCGTGAACACGTTCATCGTGGGGCTCACCCTCAACGTGCTGGCCCTCGGCGCGACCAGCTTCTTCAACGAGAGCCTCGAGCTCACCGGGCACCAGGTCGCCCAGGTCAGCATCCCGGTGCTGCGTGACATCCCGCTGGTCGGCGAGCCGCTGTTCGTCCAGCGCTGGCCGGTGTACCTGCTGCTCGGGCTCGTCCCGCTGACGTGGTGGCTCGTCGAGCGGACCAGGTGGGGCCTGGAGCTGCGCGCTGTCGGTGAGAACCCGCAGGGCGCGGACGTCACCGGCATCGCGGTGAACCTGCGCCGGCGGCAGGCGCTGCTGTGGTGCGGGCTGTTCGCGGGTCTGGGTGGGGCGCACCTCGCGGTCGGGGCGGTCGGCTCGTTCAACGACAACATGACCGCGGGGCGGGGCTACCTGGTGATCGCGGCGGTGATCTTCGGTGCGTGGCGGCTGCGCGGCACGATCGTCGGGGTGGCCCTGTTCGGCCTCGCGGACGCGCTGCGGCTGGCGTTGCCGGCGGTCGGCGTCCAGATCAACAGCCAGCTGCTGATCGTCGCCCCGTACCTGCTGGCGCTGCTGGCGATGGTGCTCGTCCTGCGGCGTACCCGCCAGCCCATGGCGCTCGGCACACCTTTCGTCCGCGGGATTGTATAAGGCGTTGCCCGGGGTTGGGCT
>NZ_ADGX01000322.1 GCF_000177675.1 Parafrankia sp. EUN1f | reverse complement strand
CCGCCGGACGCCGCCGTGCCGCCGGACGCCGCCGTGCCGCCGGAGCCGATGCTGCGCGCCGCCGCGATCGACGCCGCCGTGCGGGCGCTCGACCTGAACGATCGAAGGATGGCGATCGGTCCCGACGAGGGCCTCGCGCTGCGGGTGGTCAAGGTGGCCGAGGAGTGCGGCGAGGCGAGCGCGGCGCTGATCGGCCTGCGCGGACAGAACCCGCGCAAGAGCCGCGGTTCGGAGCAGGAGCTGGTCGACGAGCTTCTCGACGTGGCGCTTTCCGCGCTGGTCGCCGCCGCCTCGACAACCGGTGACTGGGCGGCCCGTTTCACGGCCCATGTCGAGGCGAGGACGGCCCGGCTGATCGCGGCCGTGGGGGAGCGGCATCCCGGCGAGTGATCGGCGCGAGTAACGCGAGTAATCGGCGCGTGGTGCGCGGTGAGCGGTGCGCCGCGATCAGATCGAGGTGCGTGGCGGTCGGCCGCCGGAGGTCGGCGGTCGGCCGGCGGAGGTCGGTGGGCGGCCGGCGGAGGTCGGTGGGCGGGGTGGCAGGGCAGGTTGCGCGGGCGGAACTCGTCGCAGGTGGGCGGCATAGGCTCCGGCTCATGTCATCTTCGGAGCCGGCGGCCGCCGGGAACGACCCGGCCCAGCACTGGGGCGACCAGCGGCACAAGACCGTTACCTGGTACGACCCGGCCACCACCGCGGCTCTGGGCCTGACCATGTCCGGCCTGGAGTTCCTGCGCGCCATGATGGACGGCACGGTCCCGCCGCCGCCGATCTCCCAGGTGTTCGACTTCCGGCCGGTCTCGGCGGACGTCGGCGATGTCGTCTTCACCTGCGAGCCGGACGAGTCCGCGTACAACCCGATCGGACTGGTGCATGGCGGCCTCGTCTGCACGCTCCTCGACACGGCGGCTGCCTGCGCGGTGCACACGACCCTGGCCGCCGGCACCGCCTACACCTCACTGGAGATCAAGGTCAACTATGTTCGCCCGGTCCAGATCGTGCCGGGCGGGACGAACACGCTGACCGCCCATGGCTGGGTGACCCGCCCCGGCCGTCGGGCCGCGTTCGCGGAGGCGGATGTCCGTGACGCCGCCGGGCGGGTGGTGGCCACCGCGAGCAGCACCTGTCTCGTCATGAGCTAGCGAACAGGCGGTGAAGTAGGTCCCGCCGTAGCTGTGACTGCTGCCGGGCAAGAGTTGAGGATCGTGGTCGTTCTGGCAGCCAAAATCCGCAACTTTTGCGGATTGCCAGGTGGCTCAAGCCCCTTTTGTCCCTCTTGTCATGAATTGCTGGTGCTGCGCGGCGGTGCGGGATCCCCGGCGGATGGCCCGGTGGACAGCGCCCGGGCGCCGGGTAACAGCCGCGCCGGGCCGGCGCGGTTGCCCGGGACCTGTCGCGATCGGGATGTGTGGGGCAGGTGAACAGGCGTTGAAATCCCAGCTTGGCGTGCCATGCGGGGGCGGGCCGATGATGGGATCGGGGCTGATGAGCTCCACCGGAGGCTGCCATGAGCGAGACGACCACAGGGACATCCGACGTGCGGCTGGTTGTTGATTCACTTCCTTTCACGCCACCCACCGAGTACCTCGGCGCGGACGTCCGCTCGCTGACAGTGGTCGAGGATGACGCCGACGACGCGACCCTGTTCCGTCCGGACGGCACGTCCATCGACACCTGGCGGGAGAACTACCCGTACACGCACCGGCTTTCCCGTGACGCCTATGAGCGGGAGAAGCGGCTGCTGCAGATCGAGCTGCTCAAGCTCCAGTACTGGGTGAAGGACACCGGCCAGAAGGTCGTCCTGCTGTTCGAAGGCCGGGACGCCGCCGGCAAGGGCGGCACCATCAAGCGGTTCACCGAGCACCTGAATCCGCGTGGGGCCCGGGTCGTGGCGCTGGAGAAGCCGACCGAGACCGAGCGTGGGTCCTGGTACTTCCAGCGGTACATCGAGCATCTGCCGACCGCCGGCGAGATCGTGATGTTCGACCGCTCCTGGTACAACCGGGCCGGCGTCGAGCGGGTCATGGGCTTCTGCACGGAAGCCCAGTACCACGAGTTCCTCGGCCAGGCGCCCGCGCTCGAGGAGATGCTCATCGAAAGCGGCATCCACCTCATCAAGCTGTGGTTCTCGGTCTCACGCAGCGAACAGCAGACGCGGTTCCTGATCCGTCAGATCGACCCGGTGCGGCAGTGGAAGCTCAGCCCCGTCGATCTCGCGGCACTGGACCGGTGGGACGACTACACCAAGGCCAAGGAAGCCATGTTCGTCCACACGGACAGCAAGAAGGCGCCCTGGACCGTCGTCAAGAGCAACGACAAGAAACGGGCCCGGCTGGAGGCCATGCGCCACGTCCTGTCGCAGCTGGAGTACGCCGGCCGGGACGAGTCGGTCATCGGGCAGCCGGACCCGCGAATCGTCGTCTCCGCGACGGAACTGCTGAAATCCGGCGAATAGTCGGCCGGCAGGCCACGATGGTCGCATGTATCTGGACCAGTCGGGCCTGACCGGTGGCGGTGACGCCGCGGCTCGTCCCGCGGTGGGCCCGGTGGGCCCGGTGGGCCCGGTGGGCCCGGTGGGCGCGGTGGGGCCGGTGTGCCCGTTCGCCGTCGAGCGCCCGGCTTCGATCCAGCGCTGGGAGCAGCTGACGTTCCTGCACTGGCCGTTCGAGCCGGAGGTGGTGCGCCGTCGGCTGCCGCCGGAGCTGACCGTGGACACCTTCGACGGCCAGGCCTGGGTCAGCCTGGTGCCCTTCGCCATGCGGGTGGCGACCGGCCGCGGCTGGTCGATGCCGTGGATGTCCACGTTCCCGGAGACGAACGTCCGCACCTATGTGGTTGATCGGCGGGGACGTCGCGGGGTCTGGTTCTTCTCCCTGGACGCCGCCAGGCTCCCCGCGGTTCTGGTGGCGCGCGCGGGTTTCCGGCTTCCCTACCTGTGGTCCGCCATGCGGGTCGTCCGTACCGGGGAAGGCTGGTCGGGCCCGCGTGGCACGCTCGGTCAGGACGGCA
>NZ_ADGX01000323.1 GCF_000177675.1 Parafrankia sp. EUN1f | reverse complement strand
CCACAGCCAACCTACGAAGGTCGCGCGACACGGGATCAGCGCATTGATCGATCAGCTCAGATCTTGTGACCCCAGCACGGCTTCGAGCTCACCCACGGACTCGAACCCTGCTGCGCATACAGAATATGCGCACGCTTCCACTGCTCAGCCACACTCGCGTTCTGCGGCAGACCCTTACCACCCACCGCATGCCACGTGCCCGGCATGAACTGGAACAGCCCACCAGCACCAATCGAGTTCACCACACGCGGATTACCACCGGACTCACACGGCACCACAGCACTCAGGAACCTGTGCGCATCCGGCCGCGCCGCGGCACTCGCCGGCTGGGACATCGCGATACCGCCACCAATCGTCGCCGCCAACACCGGCGCGACCAGCAAAGCACGGCCACGACGGATGGAACGACGGTTCTTGCGAGCACCCGAAGTCATCAGGGACAAAATCAATACCCTTCCCCACACCTACGAAGTCAGCACCACACCAGCCGTCGAACGTCAGACCAGCCAGCCACGGCACCAGCAGAAAAATCGCTCCCGCCTACAGGTAGCCTTCAAACAACCGGGCGGGGCGGGATTCAGCGTGCCACCCGATGCGCACTCCCCAGGTCGGAAGCACAACAACAACGTTACACACCACCCGCCCCCGATTTCCAGACCCCTGTGAAGAGCACCACTCGACACCGGGAAGCCTTGAAATAGCCGTACCAGCGCACTGCCCCCGCCAGCTACGCCCGTATTTTCCCGATGCTGTACGGCCAGCGTCACCGGTTCAATACCGGCATGCAAACCGGCCTGTGCAGAGCGTCCGCGACTGCTCCCCGTGCGCAGCGAATTCCTTTCCCAGGCCAGCAGCTGACCGACTCAGAGTACAAGAAAATCACCCGCCGACGGCGGCAGGCAAAGCGACAACTGCTGACGCAGCCCCCATCGGGCCGCAAGCCGGTATCGACCGATTCACTCGATATCTCGCCAGAAAAAGGACAGAAGGACGGACCAGATCCCTGCTCCTGCCGCGCGACCCGGCACCGGCGACGGCCCGCCCACGGGACCGACGGGGCCGAAGGCCTGCCAGAGCCAGGATCCCGTGGATGCTCCAGCGCTCCTACCTCGTGGAAGTCGGCGCGCCGAGGTCCAGCCGTTCGCGCACGCCGAGACCCACCCTCGGCCGCGGGCACCATCCGACCCGCCGGTCCGATTATCTAATCAGATAACGCACAGATAAGATGGCGCCTGTGGAACCTGATCGGGACACCCGTGAGGTCATCGCGTTGCTGGATCGCGCCTTGGCTGACAGCGGCCTGAGCCAGGCGGATTTCGCCGTCGCACTGGGGACGTCGGCCTCAAGGCTGTCGACCTATCGTTCGGGCCGGACCAGGCCGACCGCGGTCTTCTGCGTCCGAGCACTCAGGGTCGCCGGCGCACTGGCCGCCGCACGTGCCTCCCGGCTGATGTCCGCACCGGAGACCGCCAAGGCGATTCGGCACGCGATGGGCGACGAGGACCGAGCGTGGCGGATGCTGTTGCAGGGCCGCGACCACCTCAGCCTCCTCCTCGACCAGCAGGACGGCTGCCCCGGGGCGTGGGAGGCCGCGCCACCGTCAACAGGAAGCCCCGGCTTCGACGTCCTGCTCGCGGCGCTGGCTCGCAGGGAGTTCGACCGGGCAGGAGTCGAGCCGCCCGCCTGGTGTGAACCGGAGCGCCTCCCGCTGCCCTGGGTGCCCGAGCACCCCTTCCTCGACCCCGACGAGGTGATCGCCGCTACTCCCGACGATCTGAAGCGACTCAATGTCTTCGTCCCTGCCCGTGACCTGTTGACCGCATGAACGAGCGGTACGAGTTCTCCGCGACCGAGATCGTCGCCTTGCTGGCCAGGCTCGACGAGCGGCTGCGAGCACGAGGAGTGTCGGGGTCGGTGTTCGTCGTCGGCGGCGCGGCCGTCGCCGTGACGTCGGGCCGGGATCTGCGGCGCACCGAGGACATCGACGCGATCACGTCAGACGGCGCGGTTGTCACCGAGGCCCGTGAGCTCGCACGCGCGGAGGGCCTTCCGGAGAACTGGCTCAACACCAGGGCGGGCATGTGGATGCCGCCGCTGCCAGCGGACGCTTCCACCCCAGCACCTGGGCCCGGGCTGCACGTGACCTATGCATCGGACGGTTTCCTTCTCGCCACCAAGCTGATCGCCCAACGCCGCAAGGATGCAGCGGACATCCGCGAGCTCGCGGACCGGACCGGGCTGGCCGAGGCGACCGCCGACCAGCTCGAAGCACTGATCTATCAGTACTACACCGACCCCGGCATCCTCGAGTTCATCGTCGATGGGAACGACGTCGCGGGCGAGGTGCGGCTCCTGGCCGAGCGGGCCGCGCGGATGCTCGCGCGGCGGTGACCAACCTGGCGGCAAATGGCGGGGCAGAGCCGGCCACGCGGTGTGGACGCGGAAACGCCGATACGCCCGGACGTCTTGTGGACGTCACGGGCGCACCGGCGTCATGCCTGGGACGGTAGCCCCAACCCTGATCCACACCTCACCCAGCCACAGCCAACCTACGAAGGTCGCGCGACACGGGATCAGCGCATTGATCGATCAGCTCAGATCTTGTGACCCCAGCACGGCTTCGAGCTCACCCACGGACTCGAACCCTGCTGCGCATACAGAATATGCGCACGCTTCCACTGCTCAGCCACACTCGCGTTCTGCGGCAGACCCTTACCACCCACCGCATGCCACGTGCCCGGCATGAACTGGAACAGCCCACCAGCACCAATCGAGTTCACCACACGCGGATTACCACCGGACTCACACGGCACCACAGCACTCAGGAACCTGTGCGCATCCGGCCGCGCCGCGGCACTCGCCGGCTGGGACATCGCGATACCGCCACCAATCGTCGCCGCCAACACC
>NZ_ADGX01000324.1 GCF_000177675.1 Parafrankia sp. EUN1f | reverse complement strand
CCGGGCGAGCTCGGCGCCAGCGAGGTCCGCGGCCCCCGCCAGCGCCACGGCGACTATCCGGTACGCCAGCGCGGCGCCGGTGCGGTCCGGTCGGGCGTAACCGACCAGGTCGTAGCCGTGACCGATGGTCTCGGCCACGAGCACCTGGCGCAGCGCGAACCTCGCATCGCCGAGCTCCCGGTCTGCGATCGACGTCAGTGCGATCTGCAGAGCACCGCGCATCGTCCCGACCACGGCCGCCTGCAGCGGCGCCTCCCCGCTCCAGACCACGGCCGCCAGACGCCGCTCCATCGCGTGCCGGAACTGCGCACCGCTGAACGGATACGGCAGCAGCCCGGGCCCGCCGGCAGCCGGCACCTGCTCCACGACGGGCCCGGGCCGCGTCACGCCGACGCCAGCAGGTGCGGGTTAGCGATCCGCTCGTAGCACCACAGCGTCATGTCGAACCCGGGCACGGGCACCTGCAGGCGGATCTGCTGCGCCCAGGCGCCGCTGTGGAGCCGGACCGGCGGGCGGATCTCCAACTGGGCCGCGTCCCACCCGAGCCACAGAGCGCGCAGCCGTGCCGGTGGCGACGGCAGCGCCCCGACCGGCTCGACGTGCACCATCACCGCGCCGGTGGGGCTCACGGTGATCGTGCCGACACCGAGGATGTGACCCATGGCCAGCCAGTCGTCGGTCATCCGCAACGCGGCCCGCTGCAGAGCGAGCCTGCTGCGTCCCGCGTCCAGGGACGGGCCGAGCGCCGACCTCATCGGACCCGCTCCGACACCCGGTACACCGGCACGCCGGTGCTGCGGATCTCCTCGACCAGACCGGCCCGGACCAGATCACGCAGCCGGACCTGGACACCGTCCATCCCGGCCTGCAGCCGGTCCGCCAACTGTCGGGCGCGGAACCCGGGCAGGCCACCCCGCTCCGCGCGGGCCTGCGCCCACCGGGCCGCGTCGAGGAGATCGGGTCCGGCGATGTTCTCCGCGGATCTCATCGGCTCACCCGGCCCAGGTACAGCGGCACCGTGTCCTCGTCCACCGTCACCGTGAATGACCCGGGCGCCGGCGGGAGCGGCACCAGTCGGTCCAGAATCTCGCCGGCCGCCACAGCCATGGCCACGATCCGCTCGGCGTCGGATCCCGCCTTGTCGACGGCGAGGCACAGCTCCGACCAGTGCCCGAGCACGTCCGGGACGTCCGCGGCGAGCTCCACCACCCGCGCGGCGGTCGCGGCCGGGTCCGCGCATGGACCCATCGCCAGAGCCAGGATCGCCCGCCGGCGCGCGGCCGCGTCGAGGCCGGTCACCGCCGGGCCCCCGTCGCGTTGCCGAGCTCGACCTCGAGCGAGTCCAGGTCGACCGGCGCGGCGAGCACGCCCCAGCCGGTCATCAGGCCCACGGCGCCCCGGGGGCTCTCACGCAGCATCGCGGCGATGTGCACCAGGTCCGCGGTACGAACCGTCAGGATCCGGCCGGCCCAGTCGCCCCGCATCCGGCGAATCAGCAACGTCCACCGGCGCAGCGGCTCGGCCTCCGCCGGAGCGCCGGCCAGTGCCGGGAGAGCGAACCGGATCCGCGGCGGCAGCACCACCTCCGGCTCCGACGCGCCGGGCAGCAGCACCACCTCCGGCACCCCGTAGAACGCGGCGAGCTCACCGAGCCGGGCCATCGTCACAGACCGGTCCGCCCGCTCGTACGAGCCGAGCACCACGGCCTTGAACCGGCCGCCGCTCTTCTCCTCGACCCGTGACAGCGACAGGCCCTGCTGGATCCGGACTGCCCGGAGCCGCCCACCCAGCGCCAGCGCGTACGCGCGATCCTCGGTCGTCTTGGTCGTCACGGACGATCCCCCCTCGTCATCTGTGGCGCTCACGCGCACACCAGCTCTCCGGCCCGCACGGCCACAGCACGGCCAGCGGGTGTGATCAGCCAGGCCGGCCGGTCGTGAGCGGTGCGCCCCTCGACCAGGCCCAGCCGCGCCTGCGCCGCGAGCCAGGCCAGGACCTGGCCGGTGTCCACCGCCAAGGCGCGGGCCAGAGCCGCCGGCGACAGGCCGTCCGGGTGCCCGCCGAGCAGCGCCCGGTCGGCCAGGTGCGTGGACACCGCCGGCCAGGCCTCCGCGTCCGTCAGCTCCCGGCCGCGTAGCTCAGCGGCGTGCGCCGCGCCGGCCGAGGTGAACCGCCAGCGGGAGACTCCGGCGCCCATCAGGCGGGCCAGCAGTCCGGCCCGGTACAGGCCGCTCAGCCGCTCCTCGATCTCGGCCAGGTCGACCGCGGCGCCGGGGATGGTCAGGCGACGGGCCACCGCACGGGTCGTGATCCCCGGGTTGCGGTAGTGCCCAGCGGCTGACGCCGCGTCCGTGATAGCCGCCCACAGCGCCGGGTCAGGCACTGCGCTCATCGGCCGTTGTACGATCATGATGGTTCCCTTTCTGAGGTCGTCGAGGGTCTTGCGAGGGGCCAACTCCGGTGATCCCGTCCGGTCCGGCCCGTTACCGGGCCGGACGGGTGATCACGAACCGGCGCTGCGGTAGACGCGAGCAGCGCGTCGAGCAGCCGCGGACGCCTTCCCCAACGCCGCGAAATGCGCCGCGCGTAGGTGCGCCGCCACCCGGGTGATCTCGTCCTCGGATGCGTCCGGGTGCAGCTGGCGGGCCTGGCGGACGAACTTGCTCGCGAATCCGGCCCGCGCCGGCGCCGTCATCGCCTCCGCGCTCGGCGCCGTCGCCGCGCGCATATGACCCGCACGCACGGCACGGAGATGACGCTCAGCCGGCGACTCTCGCGGTCAGCATGAAGATCAGTGCTTCGAAGATGATCGACGCTCCGGTCGAGGAGTCCTCGCCCGCGATCATGATGATCGTGATCACGATCTCGACCACCGCGGACACACCGAGAGTCAGCC
>NZ_ADGX01000325.1 GCF_000177675.1 Parafrankia sp. EUN1f | reverse complement strand
GGCGATGATGTCGGCCTCGTCGCGCACCATCGCGATCCCGACGACTGTCATTGCTCTCCAAGGTCGTTAGATTGCCGATATGGGGCCGCAGCCGATCGAGGTGGGATCTACCGGCGAACGAGTGCGACGTCGCGTGACGCAGCTGCGGAAGGCGCGGCGTCTCACGCTGGTGCAGCTGTCGGAGCGGCTGACCGAGATCGGGCGCCCGATCCTGCCCACCGGCCTGTCCAAGATCGAGCATGGTGAGCGGGGCCTGAGTGTCGACGATCTGGTCGCGCTCGCGGCGGCGTTGGACGTGTCGCCCGAGCAGCTCATCGATCCCGCGCCGATCACGCTGACGGTGGAGACCGTGATTCAGTAGCCGGTGCCGGCGCGCTGGTGCCCGATGTGTTCCACCCACTCGCCGCTGTCCCGCGCACCCCAGAAACCGAACCGCACCCGGTCGCCCGGCACACCCCACGGCAGGCCGCCCCGCAGCAGGCCGAGGCCGAACCGGCCCTCCGATTCGGCGCCCGTGGGCCAGTCGGCCGTGCACAGCTGGCGCCGGTACAGGCACGGGTTGGTCGTGAAGAAGCGGCGATGCTCCAGCCAGCGGTTCCCGTCGTGGTCACCGGCATCGACGTAGTCGTCGGGGTGCTGCTCGACGATCCCGCCAGCCGCGACCTCGTCCGCGTTCCAGGCCTGCCGGCGCAGCGCCAGCTGGGCGAGATGTGGGCAGGCTGCGAGCACACGGGCCATCGCGCGCAGGTTCACCCGCCTGTTGAGAATGAAATCGTCTTCGAGGTGGAACACGTAGTCGGCCTCGGAGAACAGGCTGATCCATCTCCAGGCCCGGTGGATTGATCCGCCGAAGCCCGCCCGGTGGTGACTCGCGGAGATCACCTCGGCCTGAGGGTAGCGGCGTCTGAGGTCCTCGCGGTGGTCGCCGTCGCCGGTGTCGTCGTGGATGAACCATCGGGTGACCTGGCCCCCGAGGTGCCCCTGCGCCGACTGCAGGGTGCGGTCGAGTAGCTCGTCGCGCCCATCGGTCATGATCAGTACGGCGACGTTCATGACGACATCCGCGCGGCCGTCCAGTCATGGAATCGGCCGGCCCATCGCGTCCGTGTGACCAGCAACGGATGGGCGATGGCATTGTGAACGACGAACCAGGCCACTGGTGTCCTCTCTTACGGAACAGGCAGGCCGTTTGCGGCTGCGATGGCGTGGTGCGCGGCGAGCCGGGCCTGCCTGCTCGGCGCCCGGTTACGGGAGTCACGGCGGACGTGGGCCCGGTAGATCGCCCTGGGCATCGCCTCGAAGCTCGCGCCGGCGAGGTGGCAGCGGAGCCACAGGTCCCAGTCCTCGGACCAGTCGAAGTCGCGCCAGCCGCCGACCTGGCGGACAAGATCGACACGCACGAGAGCGCCGACGACCAGCCAGTTCCCCTGCAGCAGACACTCGGCCTGGCAGTGGTGGCTGTGCCCAGCCACAGTCGGTACGGCGGGCGTGCTCGCACGAGTACGGCTGTGGATGTAGCGAACCGCTGGTGCTCGGACGTCCGCGGCCCCGGCCGCCATGGCGTCGAGGTAGCCGGCCTCGAGCTCGTCGTCGGCATCGAGGTGGATCACCCAGTCGGTGTCGACCCGGGCCAGGGCGCCGTTGCGGGCGTCGTGCAGCGTCGATGCGTGGTGGTGCACGACGGGGACACCGAGGGCCGCGGCCGAGGGGATGGCCCGGCTGCGGGCGAGGTCGGACCACCAGGACATACCGAACGTGGCGACTGCGACGGTCACGTCCACAGGTGCTCCCGCTGCCGGAACAGCCGCCGGCCCTGACGCATCCGCGCGGGCCGGGCCCGGTGCAGCGCGTCCTCGAGGGCCAGGCCGTGGTCCGGGTGCAGGTGCTCGACCAGCGCTTCCCGCGCGTACGCCCAGGCACCCCGGGACTGGGCGGTCGCGCACAACTCGTCGTCGGAGAACTCGTGCCAGTAGCCCTCGTGCAGGACCTGGCGTGGCTGGTCGATCGTGCCGTAGGTGTCGGCGTACCAGCGGGCGACGACGCTGTGGGTGGCGTGCTCGCCAGCGAGGACGCGCGGCGAGTGGCCGTCGTTCGTGCCGACGACCCCGATGCCGACGACGAGCTCGGCGAGCACGTACGCCAGCCATCCGGGGCGGAACTGGATGTCGCAGGCGCCGGTCAGCAGCAGCGCCCGGTCGCTGTGCCGATACCCGGTGTTGATCTTTCGGGCGTAGTCGCCCCGCTGGTACGGCACGTCGATCCGCCGCTGCTCGACCTGACGCTCCCGGATCACCTGGTCGATCTCGGCGATGACCAGCCGGTCCGTGGGGGTGCAGCACCACACCACCTCGGCGAGCGGTGTCGCCGTCCAGATCGACTGGATCAGCGGCCGGACGCGCCAGGGCCGGTCGAGCATCGGCACGACGATCGTCAGGTCGGCTCCGAGCTCGGCGGCTGTGGCGGTCATGAAAGGTCGTCTCCGGGCTCGGCCTGGACCTGCACGAGGCTCGCCTTCCGGTATCGCGGCGAGCTCGGCTCGACGACGGAGTCGACGCGGAACGCCTGCCCGCCGCCGCGCAGCTCGTCGCCCCGCAGCACATCCGCCTCCGGCTCCAGGTAGGCGACGTGGGTCAGCTCGGCTCCGGCCTGCGCGGCGAGCACCCGCTCGGCGGCGGACGCCTCGTCGACCTTCGCCGGCACGGTGCCGGCCGGGAGCTGGGTGACGGTCTGCCCGCCGGCGCCGTCGTCCTCGGTGGCCGGCCGCCAGACCTCGAGCTCGCGGTTGAGCCGGTGCGTGATCCTCACCAGCACCACTCCGACGGCTGCACGGGCAGG
>NZ_ADGX01000326.1 GCF_000177675.1 Parafrankia sp. EUN1f | reverse complement strand
ACGCGCTCGGAACGCCGCGCACGAGGCGGGCGCGACCCCGACGAGATCAAGTTCATCGTCGGGCTCATGACGACCGTCGCTCCCACGGTCCGTGAGGGGCTTGACCGCCGCATCGCGATCGCGGGCGACCTCATCGAGGCGCGGCTGCCGCATCTGAGCGCCATGATCGGCGTCCAGATCCAGCCCCGGCACATCGACAGGCCTCTCTCCTCCGAGCAGCTGGCGGTCGCGCACGCATCGCCGATGGACCCTCGGTCCGCGATCGCCTTGCGAGTCGCCCGGGAGGGATGGTCGCCGCGCGACGTCCTCGCTCACGGGGTCATCGACTACCACCCCGTGACGGTCGGCCCCGGGAAGGTGCACGCCGACCACATGCAGGAATGGTTCGAAGCGGAAGCGGCCGATGGCTTCTGGCTCGCTCCCGATGTGTACGAGGACGGTGTCGACGCCCTCGTCGACGAGGTCGTACCGATCCTGCGTGAGCCCTGTCTGTCAGACTTCCGTGAGACAGAAGGATCTTTGAGACCTCTGTAGCGCAGGGCGAGACGGGATCTTCAAGACCAGTGACGTTGACCATGGCAGACATGGCCTCCTCGAAGCAGGAGGATGGCGGGGTGAGCCCCTCCCGAGGCGGACCGCGGTCGGACCGGCCGAAGCGCCGGACCTTCACCGCGGCCTACAAGAAAAGAATCCTGAACGAGTACGACGGCCTGACCGGTGCCGGTGAACGAGGCGCACTGCTCCGCCGGGAAGGCCTGTACCACTCCCACATCCAGAAATGGCGCGAGGCGCAGGAGCAGGGGGCTCACGACGGTCTCGCGGGAAAGCCCGCCGGCCGGCCCGCGGCGACCGAGACGGACACCGACAACGAGCGGCTACGGCGGGAGAACGAACGGCTCGCCGCCGAACTAGCGCGGACGAAAGCAGCGCTGGAAGTCATGGGAAAAGCGCACGTGCTCTGTGTACCACGAACGTCGAGTGGGATAGCCGCCTAAGGTAGGCCGGCTATTTCCGTGAAGGCGTGTAACTGCATGGGAGATGGAGGATTTGTGGCCCTCCGGAACCGCCCTGCGGGGGGAGGTTCCAAAGCACCTCAAGCTGCGTTAGCTGAAGACTGTCGTGGTGAGCGTTGAGGAAAAGGCGCACGTGATGCGTCAGCTGGGGATCGGGAAGGTGAGCTCAGCTCTCCGCTGTTGAAGCATCGAAACTAGCAGTTGGCATCGAAACCAGGGCATAGAGTGCGTCCTGGGATGAGTCTGGCGGACACCCGTCTACTGGCCAGGCGGTGCCCGGTGTGAATGGCGGCACGAGCCCGGTCTGCGGCATCCATGCGGAACGTGGGAGGGCATGCCCCGACACTGCCCCGGATGCCCGGGGTGAAAGCGATGCCGTCAAGCGGCAGAAACCGTGAGACGTCGAGTAGCGTCGCGGGGCGTGCAGTCGGACCGGCCCATATTAGCGTTGAAGTTCCGGTAATCGGAATGGAGTGAAGGGGCCGGGTCGTCCAGGTTAGTTCGTTCGGGCAACCGGGATATCTCCCGGGAGGGATCGGGTGGACAGGCCACAGCGAAGCGAGAAACCGTTTGAGATCTCGAAGTGGGAAGTGTGGGAGGCCTACCAGAAGGTCAGAGCCAACAAGGGTGCGCCGGGCGTGGACGGAGTATCTCTGACGGAGTTCGAGAAGGATCTGAAGGACCAGCTGTACCAGATCTGGAATCGGATGAGCTCAGGGTCGTACTTCCCGAGTCCGGTGCGGGCCGTGCCGATACCCAAAGACGGAGGTCGGGGCATCCGCATGCTTGGGGTGCCCACCATCGCGGACAGGATCGCGCAGACCGTGGTCGCCAGGCGTCTGGAGAAACGCGCGGAAGAAATCTTCCACGTGGACTCGGATGGATACCGGGTGGGCCGGTCGGCAATCGACGCGGTGGCCAAGTGCCGGGTCCGCTGCTGGAAACACGACTGGGTCCTTGACCTGGACGTGGAGAAGTTCTTCGACAGCGTCCCGCACGATCTTATCGTCAAAGCGGTGGAGGCGAACACCGACCAGAAGTGGATTCTGCTGTACGTGCGGCGCTGGCTTGCGGCGCCGACCCGGCAGCCGGACGGAACACTGGTCGAACCGGACCGTGGAACCCCCCAGGGGTCCGCGCTCACCCGTGTTGACGAACCTCTTCCTCCACTACGCGCTCGATGCCTGGATGGCCCGGGAGTTCCCCGACGTCCTGTTCGAGCGCTACGTGGACGACGCGGTCGTGCACTGCGAATCGTGGCGTCAGGCAGACATCCTGAGGGCCGCGATCGGGCGACGGATGGCCGAGGTCGGGCTGCGACTCAACCCGACCAAGACGAGAATCGTGTACTGCAAGGACTCGAATCGGCGCGGCCGCCATCCGGCGGTCATGTTTGATTTCCTGGGGTACACGTTTCGGCCGCTGCCCGCGGTCAACCGGCGGACGGGGAAAATGTTCACCTCGTTCGGACCTTCCATGAGCCGTGACCAGCAGACCCGGAAAGGCAGGGAGATCCGCCGCTGGCGGATGCACCTGCGTACCGGACGCACCTTGACCGACCTCGCCGCAGGGATCAACCCCTACGTGCGGGGCTGGATGAACTACTGGGGCCATTTCAACAAGTCCCAGATGTACCGCCTCCTGCAACGCATCAACGCCTACCTGATGCGCTGGGCCCGCAAGAAATACAAACGGCTCCGCAGCAAGAAAAGGCTCCAAGCCTGGTGGGAACGGGTCATCGCCAACGAACCCGGGCTGTTCGCTCACTGGGCATGGGTCACCG
>NZ_ADGX01000327.1 GCF_000177675.1 Parafrankia sp. EUN1f | reverse complement strand
CACGCCGGCGCTGGCGGCGCACCGACGGCGGGCGGGCAGACCGCCGCCATGCCCCCGACGGCACACGCGACGGCCGGCGGCGGGTCCGTCCGGGCGCGCGACCTCACCACGGCGGCTGCGCTGCTGCACGACTGGTGCATCGACGCGGCCGCCGGCAGCGAGGTCCTCATCGAGGAGGTCCGTTCCGGGAACACGGACGCCTGGAAGACGCTCAACGAATTCAACACGGATCAGTCGACGCGCCTCGACGCGCTGCTGGGCGTGCTCGGGAGCAGCGCTGGTCCCGACGCGACCGAGGCGCGCCGCATCATCCGCGACGTCGGCTCGGTACTGACCTTCACCTCCGCGCATTCCGGGGGAGCTTCGACGCCGGTCGGCTCCAGGAGCGGATCCGCCGTCGGGCCGGGCGCCGCCGCCGCGGGCGACGGGACCACCTCGGCGGGAACAGCGACGGCGGACCCCGGGCCAGCTCCCCGACCCCCGCGGGCGAGCACGGTCGGGCCGCCCCAGTCGCAGGCATCCACAGAGCCGGCACAGATTTCCCCGGGCGCGCCGGTGGTCGACGCCGCGGCCAGCGGCATCGCTCCCAGCCTGCCACTGCCGGCACCGCCGTCGAGCCCATCCGCCGACGCTGGCGCCGCGGCTGGTGCCGGTGCCGGTACCGTAGGAGCAGAGGCGTCGTCCGTCTCGGAGCCGGCGGTGCGGGCGAGCACCGACCCGGTGACGCCGCAGAGCGCCACCACATCCCCGCAGGCTTCCGCCGGCCTCGATGCGGCGGCCTGGGCGGGAACGCTGGAGACCTCCGGCCTCCTCGACGCCTCCAGCGACCTGGTCTCCTACGTCGGCGTCGGGTTCGGCGTCTCCTCCGGCCCCGACGCGGGCTCCACGGCGGCCTCCGCCGACGGCACCGCGCAGACGGCCTCACCGCAGCCCGTCGCGTCCGACGGCGCCGCGGCTCAGGCGGGCGGCAACATGGCGGGCGACATCGTGGCAGGCAGCGCGGAACCGGTGCCCGCCACGGAACCGGCACCCGCTACGGAGTCGGGCACCACCGTGCTCGGAGCGACGACCTCATCCGCCGACGCACCGGGCCAGACGCAGACGACCCCCGCCGAGTAGACGTCGGCGGGGGTCGTCGTCGGCCGGCACCGCTCAGCGGTGGTGGCGGGCGTCCCGATCGGCGCGGGTCTGCTGGAGCATCTCCGCCACCAGGAAGGCCAGCTCAAGTGCCTGCCCGGTGTTCAGCCGCGGGTCACAGGCGGTCTCGTAGCGGCCGCCGAGATCAGCCTCGCCGATCTGCTCGGCACCACCGAGGCACTCGGTCACGTTCTCCCCGGTCAGTTCGATGTGCAGCCCACCCGGGTGGGTGCCCAGGCCCCGGTGCACCTCGAAGAACCCGAAGACCTCGTCCAGGACGTCGTCGAAGTGCCGGGTCTTGATCCCACTGACGTCCTGGGTGTTGCCGTGCATCGGGTCGCAGGACCACACCACGGGATGCCCGGCGGCGTTCACCTTGTCGATGATCGGGGGCAGCACGTCGCGGACGCGCTTGGCGCCCATCCGCGCGATCAGCGTGAGCCGCCCGGGGATGTGCTCCGGGTTGAGCCGCTCGGTGAGGGCCAGGACGTCGTCCGGCGAGGCGGTGGGGCCGACCTTGCAGCCGATCGGGTTGCCGACCCGGGACAGGAAGTCGACGTGCGCGCCGTCGAGGTCACGGGTGCGCTCGCCGATCCAGATCATGTGCGCCGACAGGTCGTAGACCTCGCCGGTCGACTCCTCGGTACGGGTCAGCGCACGCTCGTACTCCATGAGGAGGCCCTCGTGGCTGGTGAAGATCTCCACGCCGGTCAGCGCCGCGGTCCGCTCGAGGTCGATCCCGCAGGCCGCCATGAACGCCAGCGCGCGCTCGATGTCGACAGCCATCAGCTCGTAGCGGCGGCCGGCGGCCGAGTCACGGACGAAGGCCTTGTTCCATTCGTGCACCTTGGACAGATCCGCGAAGCCGCCGGTCGCGAAGGCCCGGACCAGGTTCAGCGCGGCGGCGCTCTGGTGGTAGGCGGCGACCATCCGCTTCGGGTCCGGGCGGCGGGCCTCCGGCGTCGCCGCGATGTCGTTCACCGCGTCACCCCGGTAGGAGGGCAGCCCGGTCGACGACTCGATGTCGGCCGAACGCGGCTTGGCGTACTGGCCGGCGATACGCGCGACCTTCACCACCGGGGTGCTCGCGCCGTAGGTCAGCGCCACCGCCATCTGCAGCAGGGTCTTGACCTTGTCACGGATCTTGTTGGCCGTGTTGGCGGCGAACGTCTCCGCGCAGTCCCCACCCTGGAGCAGGAACGCCTCGCCGCGGGCGACCATCGCGAGCCGGTCGGTCAGCGAACGCACCTCAGGCGCGGTGACCAGCGGAGGCAGCCCTGACAGCTCGGCGAACGCCGCCGCAAGCTCGCCCTGGTCGGGCCAGGAGGGCTGCTGCCTGGCCGGAAGGGTCCGCCGTACCAGGAACTGCGCGTCCGTCCCGGCCACGGCCCCGAGGAACGAGTTGCTGTCGAACCCGCGGTCGGCCAGGACCAGCATCTCGCCGTTCAGCAGGCCTACCAGCTGACGGGCGTAGGTGGTCTCGCCGGTGGCCGTGGGCCCGAACACCGCACCGAGCAGACCCCGGGTCCCGGTCTCGGCCAGGCACATCAGCGCGACCATGGGATATCCGGCCCACCCCACTCCGGTACCTGACTCTTCCCCACGCCAGGTCCGGTTGACG
>NZ_ADGX01000328.1 GCF_000177675.1 Parafrankia sp. EUN1f | reverse complement strand
GGATGGCGGCCAGCCAGGAAGGTACGCAGCTCACTCCCACGCACCGCCGCGCCCAGCTCGCGCTGCGGGCCACGACGACGAACGACATGAAGTTGATCTGGCCCATGTTCGATGGGTCGGATGCGTCGTACTCCGCGTTCGTCGACGCGGCGATCAACATGGTGATGGCCCGGCAGGAGACCAGCAGTGGCCTGGCCAGCGCCTACTACCAGCGGTTCCGGTCCGCCGAGGGCGTGGCAGGGGAGATGATCCCCAAGCTGGCGCCCCGGCTCGGCTCCGGGCTGATCCGCGCAGCCCTGTTCGCCACCGGCAGGGCTCTGCAGAAGGCGGGATTCGAGCTCGTTCGGATCAAGGGCAGTCATCATCGGCTGCGTAACCCCGACCGGGCGGGCATCGATGTCACGGTTCCAGTTCACGCCGGGCGTGACATCCCGAAAGGAACACTCCGCCAGATTCTGGCGGACGCCGGTCTGACGGTCGAGGATCTCCAGAAGCTCCTGTAGTCCGCGGCGCGCCGGCTACGCTGCGATCGGTGCCACGCGGCCGGTGGGCGTACGCAGCCAGTGGGCGAACCCGACAAGCGGCAGAACGCCGGCGAAGATCGCGACCCCGGACCAGCCGTGGGTGTCGTAGATCGCTCCGGACAGCGCCGAGCCGATCGCCCCGCCGGCGAACATGGTGGCCAGGTACACCGCGTTCATCCGGGCGCGGGACTCGGGCCGGGTCGTGTAGATCTCGCGCTGCCCGAGGACCTGGGTCGCCTGCACGCCGAAGTCGAGCAGCAGCCCGGCCGCGGCCAGCGCGATCACCGAGCTCTCGGCGAGCAGGGCGAGCAGCATCGCGCCGGCGGCGAGCAGCAGGCCGGCGCCGGTTCCCGCCCGGGTCCGGCCGAGGTCGCCGAGCCGCCCCGCGATCGGTGCCGCGGCCGCGCCGCCGGCCCCGACGAGGGCGAAGACACCGATCGCGACCTGGCCCAGGCCATGGCGTTCGTGCAGGTCGTAGGCGATGGACGTCCAGAAGGCGCTGAACGCTCCGAACATCAGCGTCTGGTAGAAGGCCCTCCGGCGCAGGACCGGCTCGTGGCGCACCAGTTCGACCAGCGAGGCGATGAGCGCCGGGTACCGCGGGCCGGGCGTGGGCCGGCGCTCCGGCAGCACCCGCAGCGCGGTGAAGGCCACCGCCACCATCAGCGCCGCGGAGATTCCGTACACCCACCGCCAGGACAGGGCCGCGGCGATCAGGCTTGAGGTGGTCCGGGCCAGCAGGATCCCGAGCAGCAGCCCGCTCATGACCTGGCCGACGACCCTGCCCTCCCGGCCGGCCGGGGCCAGATGGGCCGCGAACGGCACCAGCACCTGCGCGACCGTGGACGTCGACCCGATCACCAGCGCCGCCGCCATGAAAACCGGCAGAGACGGGGCCGCGGCCGCCGCCACCAGCGCGACCGCGGTGCCGCTGACCAGGCAGACGGCGAGGCGCCGGTTGGGCAGCAGGTCGCCGAGCGGGACGATCAACAGCAGACCCAGCGCGTAGCCGATCTGGGTGATCGTCACGACGAGAGCGGTGGTGCCCTGGCTGGCATCGAACGCACCGGCCAGCTCGGCGAGGATCGGCTGCGAGTAGTAGATGTTCGCGACGGTCAGCCCGCAGGCTGCGGCCAGGAACAGGGCCACGACGCGTAGGCGCCGGGGGTCCGCGCGGACCTCGTGGAAGGACGCGGTCGACTCGGCCATGATCAACCTTTGATAGTGAACGCTGTGTTCATGAAAGCTTATAGCTGAACGACGCGTTCATGAAATAGGCTGCGGATGTGACGGACGATCCACCCGTCGCCCGTCCAGCGGGCGCCGGCTCAGCCCCAGTGCGCGGTACACCAGCGGCGCTGGGTGACCCAGCGGTACCTGTCGGTCCCGGGCCGGGCCGTCCCGGGTTGGACCGGAGCGGGGCGGGCCGGTCTGGGGCAGGGTCCGGCCGGTCTGGGCCCGGCCGGCCGCGCAGTGAGCGGGCCCGGCTGGCGATTCTCGACGCCGCCGCGGATCTGCTGATCGAGGGCGGCCTCGCCGCGGCGACGATGGAGGCGATCGCGGCCCGCGCCGGGGTCAGCAAGGTAACGATCTACAAGTGGTGGCCCAGCCGGGGTGCCGTGGCGGTGGACGCCTACTTCCACCGCTACCGGCCCGAGATGGGCATGTTCGACTCCGGCGACCTCGCCCGCGACCTGACAGCGCAGATCACCCTGATGGTGGACGCCTTCCGTGGCCGCGCCGGCGCGATCATGGCCGAGCTGATCGGGGCGGCCCAGACCGACGCGGCGCTCGCGGACCAGCTGCGCGCGCTGTGGATCCAGCCCCGCCGGGACGCCGGCACCATCCTGATCCAGGGCGCGATCGACCGCGGCGAACTACGGCCCGACGTCGACATCCAGGTCGCCCTGGACCAGCTGTTCGGCCCGCTCTACTTCCGGCTCCTGGTCCGGCACCTGCCCCTGGACGACCCGATGCCCGCGGCGCTCGTCCGCGCCTTTCTGGACGGGGCCCGGTAGCCTGGTTTGGCGAGTCGCAAGAATGAACGATTTTGGTCGTTCCAACGGCCAAATCCTCACTTCTTGCGGGTCGC
>NZ_ADGX01000329.1 GCF_000177675.1 Parafrankia sp. EUN1f | reverse complement strand
GTCAACCAGCTCAAAGCCGTCCTGGTTCGCGCCGACCCGGCCCTGCGTGAATCCCTCACAGGACTGGGCCCCATGACCCTCGTCCGACGGTGCGCCGCCCTGGACGACGTCGCACCGCTCGACGCCCCCACCACCGCGCGTTACACGCTACGCCGGCTGGCCACCCGGATCCTGCAGCTCACCGACGAGGTCAACGACCTCAACCGCCAGCTGACCACCCTGCTCACCCGTCACGCACCCGTACTGCTCACCCGCGTCGGCGTGGGACCAGATACAGCCGCGGCCCTCCTCATCGCCGCGGGCGACAACCCGCAACGGCTGGCCAGCGACGCGTCCTTCGCCGCCCTGTGCGGTGTCAGCCCGATCGAAGCGTCATCCGGCAAGACCCACCGTCACCGCCTCAATCGTGGCGGCGACCGCCAGGCCAACGCAGCCCTGCACCGCATTGTCATCACCCGGCTGCGCTGTGACCCCCGCACCCGCGCCTACCAGCAACGACGCCTCGCCGAAGGCAAAACCCCACGCGAGATCATCCGCTGCCTCAAACGCTACGTCGCCCGCGAGATCTACAACGCCATCCCGCGCACCAGCCCACTGGCCACTGCGGCCACTTGACAACACAGGGGCGTCTGTGAGTTCACGCGTCCGCTCTCGCGCTGCGGGACCGGCCCCGGCTCTACCGCTTCCCGCCGGTACGCCCGATCGTCGGCTGACTTCCCGGGAGCAGCGGGCGGTCACTGTAGGAAGCGGTGTTTCATGCCGGGTTCGGTGACGAGAAGGCGTGGTGGCGACGGGCCGGGTTCGAGCTTCTGTCGAAGCCGGTGGAGGTAGGAGCGCAGGTACTGCGTCTGTTCGTCAGCGTTTGCGGGAAGCGTGGGCCTGGCTGGGCTCGCTAACCCAGACCGCGCGCATTGCCGTGCCGAGCTGGTCGAACGAGCGGCGCACCGCGGTGGCCCCTGCGCCGGGCAGCATGTCGATCACGTAGTCGAGGTAGCGCGCGACCGTTTCGTTCGTTTCGTCGAGCCGGCGTACACCGGCCGGCGTGATGTGCAGCAGCGCCTGACGTCCGTCGGAGTGGTGTGGCTCCCGGCGCAGCAACCCGGCGCTCACGAGCGACTCGATCGGCCGGGTGACGCCCTGACGCGTGACGGCGAGCCAGTCGGCGAGTTCGGTGGGAGTCGCTGGCGCGAGGGCGCAGTAGCCGAGCACACGGTGCTGCGTCGGCGTCGTCCCGACGGCGTCGAGAGCCTCGTCGTAGATCCCGGCAAGTGCCGATAGCACCGTCGGGCGGCTACGGAACGCCCGGGCGACACGCTGCCGTAGCAGGTCATTCATACCTCGATGGTAGGTGATTGGCGGTGCGCGGTTGACGGGGCGAAGCACAGCGAAGATTGTCCCCGGGTGCGTACCGGTACGCCGGCAGAACCGGCGGGAGTCCCGGTACGTCAGCGGCGTCCGCACGGCCGCCGCCTTGACCGCCACGGCCAGGAACGCGGTTACACGGCTGGGCGCAGGAGCCCTGTCTGTCAGACTTCCGTGAGACAGAAGGATCTTTGAGACCTCTGTAGCGCAGGGCGAGACGGGATCTTCAAGACCAGTGACGTTGACCATGGCAGACATGGCCTCCTCGAAGCAGGAGGATGGCGGGGTGAGCCCCTCCCGAGGCGGACCGCGGTCGGACCGGCCGAAGCGCCGGACCTTCACCGCGGCCTACAAGAAAAGAATCCTGAACGAGTACGACGGCCTGACCGGTGCCGGTGAACGAGGCGCACTGCTCCGCCGGGAAGGCCTGTACCACTCCCACATCCAGAAATGGCGCGAGGCGCAGGAGCAGGGGGCTCACGACGGTCTCGCGGGAAAGCCCGCCGGCCGGCCCGCGGCGACCGAGACGGACACCGACAACGATCGGCTACGGCGGGAGAACGAACGGCTCGCCGCCGAACTAGCGCGGACGAAAGCAGCGCTGGAAGTCATGGGAAAAACGCACGCGCTCTTGGAATTGATCTCCGAGAGCGCGGATTCCGGCAGGAAACCCGGCAGATAGTCGACGAGGCGTTCACCTCGCTGGCACCCTTGACCTCGTTCAAGGTCGCCTGCGACCTGCTCGGGCTGTCACGGGCGACAATGTACCGCCGGCGTCGCCCCGCACAATCCACAGAAAGCCCGTCACGGACCCCGGCCGTCCACCCGGCAGCGCTCGACGACACCGAACGTGAACGGCTCCTGGAACTCCTCAACAGCGACCGGTTCGTCGACAAGTCCGCCGCCCAGGTCTGGGCGACCCTGCTCGACGAGGGTGTCTACCTGGCCAGCGTGTCCACCATGTACCGGCTGCTGCGGGCCCGAGCCCAGACCGTCGAGCGGCGGGCACAGGCCGCCCACCCCGCCCGAAAGAAACCGGAACTACTCGCTACCAGACCCAACGAAATCTGGAGCTGGGATATCACAAAACTCGCCGGACCCGTCCGCGGCGTGTACTTCGACCTGTACGTCATCCTCGACATCTTCTCCCGCAAAGCCATTCACTTCGAGGTACATCCCACCGAGAACGGGGAACTCGCGAAGGCCTTCATCGAA
>NZ_ADGX01000330.1 GCF_000177675.1 Parafrankia sp. EUN1f | reverse complement strand
GGCATCATGACCGGCAGTGGGCCGGGGGGGCGCATCACCAAGCAGGACATCCAGGATGCGGCGAAGGCCGCGGCAGCCCCGGCGGCTCCCGCCGCTCCCGTGCCCGCTGCCGCTCCCGTGCCCGCTGCCGCTGTCGCTCGCCCGGCAGCCGCGCCGGTGCCGGCCCCCACGGCCGCCGCAGCCGCCGCCCGTGGGCGCACCGAGAAACTCACCCGCCTGCGCTCGCTCGTCGCCCGCCGGATGGTCGAGTCACTGCAGATCAGCGCGCAGCTCACGACCGTCGTGGAGGCCGACGTCACGCGGATCGCGAAGCTGCGCGACCGGGCCAAGGGCGCGTTCCTGGCCCGCGAGGGCGTGAAGCTCTCCTTCCTGCCGTTCTTCGCCGTGGCCGCCTGCGAGGCGCTGCGCGAGCACCCGGTGATCAACTCCAGCATCGATCTGGAGGGCGGCACGGTCACCTACCATGACGCGGAGAACCTGGGTGTCGCGGTCGACACCGACCGCGGGCTGGTCGTCCCGGTCATCCACAACGCCAGCGACCTGAACCTCAGCGGCATGGCGCGCAAGATCGACGAGCTCGCCGCCCGCACCCGCGCCAACCAGGTGTCCCCGGACGACCTGGGCGGTGGCACGTTCACGCTGACAAACACCGGCAGCCGGGGCGCGCTGTTCGACACCCCGATCCTCAACCAGCCTCAGGTGGCGATCCTGGGCACCGGGTCGGTCGTCAAGCGGCCGGCCGTCGTCACGGACCCGGAGCTCGGTGAGGTCATCGCGGTTCGGTCGAAGGTCTACCTGGCCCTGACCTACGACCACCGGATCGTCGACGGCGCCGACGCGGCCCGCTTCCTGACCGCGGTGGCGAGCCGGCTGGAGGAAGGTGCCTTCGAGGCCGAGCTCGGGCTGTAACCGAGCGGTCAGGCCTGCTCGTCAGGCCCGACGAGCAGGCCGAACGAGAAGCCGAATGAGCAAGCCGTACGAGCCGAGGAGCCCGGACAGATGAAGGTGGCCGTCACCGGATCGTCCGGGCTCATTGGTTCGGCGTTGCTGCCAGCCCTGCGGGCTGACGGGCACGAGGTCGTCCGGATCGTCCGCCGGCCGCCGCGGGGCCCGGGCGAGATCCGCTGGGATCCCCTGGCCGGCCAGTTGGATCCACGCGAGCTCCAGGGCGTCGACGCGGTGATCAACCTCGCCGGCGCCGGCCTCGGCGATCACCGCTGGACCGCGAGCTACAAGCAGGTCCTGTGCGCCAGCCGCATCGAGGGCACCCGCCTGCTCGCCGAGACGCTCGCCGGTCTCGCCGTACCGCCGCGCGTCCTGCTCTCCGGCAGCGCCATCGGCTGGTACGGCAGCCCCGCCGGTGCGACCGGACCAGCGCTGGACGAGTCGGCCGGTGCGGGCGTCGGATTCCTCGCCGACCTCGTCCGCGGCTGGGAGGGCGCCACCGCGGCGGCCGAGGCGGGCGGAATCCGAGTGGTGCGGCTGCGCATCGGCGTAGTGCTGTCCGCCCGCGGCGGAATGCTCGGCCGGTTGCTCCCGCTGTTCCGCCTGGGCGCCGGCGGCCAGCTCGGCCCGGGGCGGCAGTGGCTCAGCTGGATCAGCCTGCGCGACACCGTCGCGGCGGCGCGCTTCCTGCTCGACGCCGACGGGGTACGCGGGCCGGTCAACCTCGTCGCCCCGAGCCCAGTGACCAACGCCGAGTTCACCGCCGCCCTGGCCCGGGCGCTGCACCGCCCGGCGTTCGCGCGGGTTCCCCGCGTCGCCCTACGGCTGGCGCTCGGCGAGTTCGCCGACGAGGGAGTGTTCGCCTCCCAGCGCCTCGCGCCGGCCGCCCTGCTCGACGCGGGTTTCCGTTTCGCCCACCCGGATCTCGCCGCGGCGCTGGAGGACGCCCTGCACCACGGCGGCTGATCCGGCCCGGTCAGCCAGGTGCGACCGACTCACTGCCCGCGAGCCGCCAGCCTCCGCTGGTCCGCCAGAGCGTCAGGATCTTGATGCTCGCCGGCGAGCTCGGTTCGCTTGCCAGGACCGCGCCGGCGGCGTTGAGGAAGTTGTAGGCCTCGACGCTCTCCGTCACGCGCAGCACGACCTGATCCGCGCGTTCCAGCTGAATCTCCAGGTCGATGATCTGAATCCGTACCGGCGACGAGTGCGCGTCTTTCTCCAGCAGCGTGCGGACGGTTGCCTCGTCGGTGCGCAGCGCGGCACTGTCCGGTGCGTCCGCCGCGTCCAGCGCGGCGAGGTCGGCGCGCTCGAAGGCCCTGCTTCGCGCGACGTTCAGCTCCTCGAGGACCGCCCGCCACGCCTGCTCCGGTGACCGCCCGTTCACCGGTGTCGCGCTCGGGTTCTGCCCTCCCCCGCCGCCGGCCGTCGGGGCCTTGCGGGTCTCGGCCCGGTCGGAGCCGCCGTTCATCAGCACGACAGCGATGACGACAGCCACGAGCCCGACGCAGCCGATCGCCGGTAGCAGCAGACGTTTCCGCCCGCCGCGGCCGGACCGCCCCGAACGCCCCGCCGGGCCCCCGCGGGCGCCACCGCGGACCCGCCC
>NZ_ADGX01000331.1 GCF_000177675.1 Parafrankia sp. EUN1f | reverse complement strand
AACACGAGACCGCGAACCGGCAGGTCAAGACCTACCTGCGCGGCCCGGGGAAGGTCCTGCGGTCGCAGTCACCCGAGGGGGTCTACCAGGAGATCTGGGGCTACCTGCTCACCCACCACGCGATCGCCGCGCTGATCTGCGCGGCCGCGACCGCCGCCGGGATCGACCCCGACCGGGTCCGGTTCACCCGGACCGTGAGAGTTCTGCGCCGGCAGGTCGCTGACCCGCCGGCCTTTTCCCCCTGACCAGCAGGAACACGCCCTCACCCTGATCACCACGGACATCACCCGGCCCGCGAAACTCACCCGGCACCGCGAACGCACCTACCCCCGCGCGGTGCGACGCGCCGGCCCGCACCGCTACCCGGTGAAGAAATCCCGCCAGCGCGGTAGGCGTCACTCCGCCCCGCCCACGATCAGGCTCGCCAACCCTGTAGAACCCCAGGCAGCAGCTTGATCAAAATAGGCTAAGTGGCATTAGAGCAAGACCTGATGATTTTGGTCGTTGGGACGACCAAAATCCTCAATGCTTCGGTTGGCTCCCCCCGGGCCGCGATCACCGCCTGGAGCCGGAAGGGATCCGTCCGCCATGCCGCGACCGCGGTCCGAGACGCGGGGGCACCGGGATGACCAGATCTTCGCACCTCTCGGGAGCCATCGACGGCACCGAGCGCCCGACACCATGGAGCGCCGGAATCTGCGAAAGTCCTGTCACCTCGGACCGAGCGCCGCGCGAATTTACCTCACCGTGACACGACCCTCCTGTCTGCCACCGCCCCGCGAGAGAGTCGGCCGCATGCCGGATGTCGGGTACGACCACGGCCAGCATTGAGAAGAGCCTTCCCGTCGCCCCAGGACAGGCCCGTGACAAGTCGATCCGAAGCGATTAACAATGCGGCGAGTGACATCTCGTAAACCCCCGTTCGAGGGGGTCCGCCAGGTCGACCGGAAGGTCCGCGAAACGCGCCGTACCACCTTGCCCCCGTACCGGTGGACACCTTCGGTTCCTACCCGAACTTGCCTACCCGTTGGTGCCGAGAAAAGCGGCGGCACATTCGGGCTCCCCGTTCGCCCTACCCCCTCCGGGGCTCCGGCCGGCGACGGTACCAGTCACAGCAGCGACTCGTTCACGCACGATGAGCAGCCGCCACCGGCGGCCCCGAACCACCCTATTTCGGACATAAGGACAGGCCATCAGCCCGAAGACACCTGTGATGCCGTCAGATCAGGGGCCGACCCGCCAGCAGGAAAGATCTTTCCGGTGATCATCCGTCCGTCTGCATCGATCGCTCCGCCGGTGACGACCGCGGGCCGAGCGGGTAGTACGCGATTAGTGCGGACGGACACTCGCGCGTCTTTTCTGGACCGGACCTGACTAGGCCATCTCTAACCAAACGGGGTAGCTTTCTGCGTCAGTCGAGCCTGTCCGGCAGACGCTGATCCGCACCCTGCACGACCACCGCATCCTGAAAACCGGTGGTTCGGCGGGCGCCGTCGGCGAGTGCCCTGGCGACTCGCCACAGTCAGGGAGAGGGATTCATGCGCATCAACAGAATGCGGGCCGTGACGGCCGGCGTTCTCGGCGCGGCACTCACGGCGGCGGCTCTGCCCGCCTCGGCCGAGCCCACGCCGACGGCAACCGCGACCACCGACATCATGAGCAGCATCTTCGCCACTCCGGAGGCGACCTGGCCCGCGCAGGACGGAATAACCATCGGCCTGGACCCGACCGGATCACCCAGCGCTACCCCCAGCGCCAGCGCAAGCCCGCTGGCCACAACCGTGGCCCCCAGCATGGGAGCCGTGATCACCAGTCCTTCCGCGAGGCCGGTCGGCGGCGGCACCGGTGACGCCACACTCGATCAGTTCCTTTCCCTGCTGCCGTTCACGATTCCCTTCGACCGGGAAATCAACGGCATCGAGGATTTCGAGGTCAACCCGCTGGCGCTCACGTACACGTGCACCGCACAGGGCCCGCTCTGGAAAATCAGAAACCATTCCACCGAGGCCTACGGTTTCGGCTGGTTCGACACCAGCCAGGGCTCCGGGATCTCCACCATCGCCCCCGGCGAGTCGATGACCCTGCCGACACGCGCGCTCGCGGTCATCGCCTCCCCGTGGAGCGCGGCCACCGGACGTCTGCTCGTCACGGTCCCGGCGGTCGGTGTCTCCAACTGCTCGGGCGGGCCGGGCATCGGGGCGAGCCCGACCAAGGCCGGCGTCGGGGGTGGGGCCGGCGGGGGCGCCACCCGCACCCCGGGAACCGGCGGCGGTGGTGGAACCGGGACTTCGACCGGAGGCACCGGCGCGGGCGGCGGGACGGCCACAGCCACACCCGGCGGCTCCGGGGGTGGGGCGCCCGGAGGCGGTAACGGCGGTGTGGGCACGGGCGGTACCGGTAGCGGCGGCGGAACCGGCGGCGGCGGCACCGGAACCGGTGGCGGTGGCGGTGGCGGCACCGGTGGCGGTGGCGGTGGGACCGGCACCGGTTCCGGCGGCGGCGGAACCGGTGGGGGCGGCGGCGGCACGGGC
>NZ_ADGX01000332.1 GCF_000177675.1 Parafrankia sp. EUN1f | reverse complement strand
GGCCCGCCCGGCCCTGCCCGGCCGGCCCTGCCCGGCCGGCCCTGCCCGGTCCGATCCGCGCCTGCCAGGCGATGGGTCCAGGTGAGCGAGATGAAGCCTCTGGATGTCCGGGCGTCCGGCCTTCCAGGTGCCTTTTCCGTGTGCCGTGTTCTTCTGCGTGTCGCGCTTGTCGGGCCTCGCTGGCATCCACCGCTTGAGAAGCACTGACGTGCCTGTGCCGATGAGATCCGCGTCTCAGTCGATGCCGTCCGGAAGCGGCCACGGAAAAAGTCGCTTTCGGGGGTTTATGGGCGACTTGTCTGATGTAGGGGCGCGCAGTGCGGTCGAGGGGGATTGCTGTCCGGGAAACGGCGCGGGGCCTCGCGTGAATGGCGTTGCCCGCGTCACGCGGGGGAAGAGGCACAGGTGGGAACGCTGGAACGGCCATCCAGGGGTAGTCGAACGGCGGGAAACGGCACCTCGGTTCGGGTGGCAAGCGAGCCCAGAAGTGCCGGGACGCTACTCCGGGACCGAGAGCCAGGACCGCACGACAGGCATACCGAGCCATCCGGAACTGGCCGACGCGGACGGGGCGGACACAGTTGGGTGGACCATTGCTGCATTCCACCTCATACGATGCCGATGTTGGCTAGCGTCATCGGTCGACAAGCAGACTCGACCGTTCGGTGAAGACCAGCCATCCAGGCCCGAGCAGGGAGAGTTCACAGGGGAGGTGAGCGGTCCGGCCCTCGCGAAGGGCGACGTCAAGGCCGGCATCGTGACCGGCCCGCGATCTGTCGGTGTCCGTCCACGCCTGTGATGGGTCCACTCTGCGGTCTATTGATCTTGTAGCCGCCGGCGCAGTGGTCAGCTGGGAGCCGTGGCCCAGCACCGCGCCGCCGCCCGGTGGGTTCATCCCGAAGGCGATCTCGAACGCTGACTGGCCGCGAGACCACTCGTCCCACGGTAAGTCCTGACCGGGGAGGTGAGTACACCGGTGACCACAGCGGAGCAACCGTCCGGGGCCGACACGACTCCGGGCCGTACGAGCATCATCAATCAGATCTGTCTGACCTGCCGGGGCGGGCGGGCGGTGTTCGAGCTCCGAGCCGCCGATCAGGGCGGGACCGCACCGCATCTGGAGCCCTGCCGCCACTGCGCGGGCAAGGGTCGGCACGTCGGCCTCGTCCCGCCGGTGTGATCTAGAACCAGAAATCCGGCCCGGGCTCACGCGCCATCAGCGGACAGCCCGGCGGCCAGGCTGATCGGCCCCCGACATCCGGCCGCCGGGTAGCACGGACAAGTGCCGGGAAGCCGCCGGCAGCCGAACCTGGGCCCGTGCGCCCGGCGGGGCAGCTTCGCCCCTCACGCCGCTGATGCGGCCGCGCCCGAGCCGGGGCGGCTGCCCCGGCCGCGTCACTCCTCGCCGGAGAACCGCTCCCAAGCGGACTGGCGGGTGATCCCAAGAGCTTCCCCGATCCTGGTCCAGGTGACGCCGCGCCGGCGCAGTTCCTGTACCCACGAGCGCAGGTCGGCCTCGGCCTGCTCGATGTGCGCGGCGACGCGCGGAATGTGGCTCAGCATCTCGTCGCCTGTCATCGACTCCCAAACCGGCGTGCGCGGTCGAGCGGGGCTGCCGATGGTCCCGTCGATGATCGACGCGGCCAGAGCCACGCACTCGTTGCAGATGTACACGCCAGGGCCGGCGACCAACTTCTCGACCTTGGTATCCGGCTGGCCACAGAAGGAACAATGAGCAATCTCGTCCAGGGCGTCGGTCGATGTCACAGCGCACTCCCGGGGTGTCAGGTCTACCCTGACACCTTAGGTTGTCAGGGTAGACCTGACAAGTCGCCGGCGTGTGTGTTGCGCGCGGCTGACCATGGACAGCCCGCGTACGCGGGCCGCAGGGCAGCCAGGCCGCCTTGATCGACCGCGGGGAGGGGAGGGTCGTATCGGTCGTGTTCGTGTTCGTGTTCGTGATCGACCGGTGGCCTAATCGGCGCTGGATGCTCGGCGGCGGTCGACCGGAGATGAGCCACGCCGCGTGGGTATGGCGCAGGGCGTGGATGCGCAGTCCCGACGGGAGGCCGGCCTGGCGACGGAGGACTTCCGCACCCGGCTGTAGAAATCGGAGTGCTGGAGACCGGCCATCGGACGGGGTGGGCGGCCATCCTCGACGAGCTTCTTGTAGACCTCTGCTCGGCGCGGCTGGCGAACTTCTCGCTGACCAACCGGTTCTACCCAGCCCATAAGGCCAGGCAGAACGGCCGCCGCTTTGGGGTGAGTGACGGGATTTGAACCCGCGACACCCGGGACCACAACCCGGTGCTCTGCCAACTGAGCTACACCCACCATGCCGGTATCAACCGGGCCCGGCCGCAACCGGGCTGAGCCATCGTACCGGTTGAACGCGCCACCGTGACGCCCGGGGTGCGTTCGACGGTGAAAAAATGCCGATCGGCGTTGATCGGTTGGGCGGCGTTGCGGCGTTGCTGCGTTCGTGCCACCTGACCTCCGGCGCCGCCGGAAGGTCAGGAGGCGCGGATC
>NZ_ADGX01000333.1 GCF_000177675.1 Parafrankia sp. EUN1f | reverse complement strand
CCGCCCGGGTCAGGCCCGGACGGGTCGGCAGCCGTCGGGTCAGGCACCGGCGAGGCCGTTCGCCGTGCGCACGATGTTCACCATCCCCCGCATGATCTCGGTGAGGCCGTAGTCCTTGGGGGTGAAGACCGCCGCGACGCCGAGCGCGGTCAGCCGATCCGCGTCGGCGGGCGGGATGATGCCACCCACCACCACTGGTACATCCCCGAGCCCCGCGGCCCGCAACCCGTCCAGCACCTCGGGCACCAGGTTCATGTGCGAGCCCGACAGCACCGACAGCCCCACGATGTGGACGTCCTCCTCCACCGCGGCGGCGACGATCTGCGCGGGCGTCAGCCGGATGCCCTGGTAGACCACTTCGAAGCCGACATCACGGGCCCGCACCGCGATCTGCTCCGCGCCGTTCGAATGCCCGTCCAGGCCCGGCTTGCCGACCAGCAGCCGCAGCCGCCGCCCCAGCTCCTCGCCGGTGCGGGTGACGAGCCCGCGCACCTCGGCCAGGCCCTCACCGGTCCCGGACGTCGCCGCCCCCGAGACGCCGGTCGGGGCCCGGTACTCACCGAACACCTCCCGCAGCACACCGGCCCACTCGCCGGTCGTCACACCCGCCCGGGCGCAGGCCAGCGTCGCCGGCATCAGGTTGACGTCGGTCTTCGCGGCCTCCCGCAGCCCCAGCAGCGCCTCGTCCACCACGCCCGTGTCCCGGCCGGCCCGCCACGCCACGACCTGCTCGCGGGAGGCCTGCTCACCGGCGGGGTCGATGACCTGCACGGCGGCGTCCAGGTCGGCGAGCAGCGGGTTCGGCTCGGTCTCGGTGAAACGGTTCACCCCGACGACGATGTCGTCACCGGACTCGATGCGCGCCCGACGGGTCGCCTGCGAGGCGACGAGCTGGGACTTCATGTAGCCGCTCTCCACCGCCGCGATCGCGCCGCCCATCGCCTGGACCCGGTCGATCTCCTCGGTCGCGGCCGCGACCAGCTCGTCCACCCGCGCGTTCACGACCACCGAGCCCTCGAACAGGTCCGGGTACTCCAGCAGGTCCGTCTCGTAGGCGAGGATCTGCTGGATGCGCAGCGACCACTGCTGGTCCCACGGGCGCGGCAGGCCCAGCGCCTCGTTCCACGCCGGCAGCTGCAGCGCCCGGCAGCGGGCGTCCTTCGACAGGGTGACCCCGAGCGCCTCCAGCACGATCCGGATCACGTTGTTCTCCGGCTGCGCCTCGGTCAGCCCCAGCGAGTTGACCTGCACGCCGTAGCGGAACCGGCGGTGACGCGGGTCGGTGACGCCGTAGCGGGTCTTCAACAGGTCGTCCCACAGCGCGACGAACGCGCGCATCTTGCACAGCTCCTCGACGAACCGCACGCCCGCGTTCACGAAGAACGACATCCGGGCGCACACCTCGCCCATCCGCTCCTGCGGGACCTGCCCGGAGGCGACGACGGCGTCGAGCACGGCGATGACGGTGCACAGCGAGTAGGCGAGCTCCTGCACCGGCGTCGCGCCGGCCTCCTGCAGGTGGTAGCTGCAGATGTTGATCGGGTTCCAGCGCGGGATCTCGGTCACCGTGTAGGCGACGAGGTCGGTGATCAGCCGCAGCGACGGGCCGGGCGGGAAGACGTACGTCCCGCGCGACAGGTACTCCTTGATGATGTCGTTCTGCGTCGTGCCGGTCAGCTCGGCCGGCTGCGCGCCCTGCTCCTCCGCGGCCACCTGGTAGAGCGCCAGCAGCCACATCGCCGTCGCGTTGATGGTCATGGACGTGTTCATCTTGCCCAGCGGGATCTGGTCGAACAGCGCCCTCATGTCACCCAGGTGCGCGATCGGGACGCCGACCTTGCCGACCTCGCCCCGCGCCAGCACGTGGTCGGGGTCGTACCCGGTCTGGGTGGGCAGGTCGAAGGCCACCGAGAGGCCCGTCTGCCCCTTGGCGAGATTGCGCCGATACAGCGCGTTGCTCTCGGCCGGGCTCGAATGGCCCGCGTAGGTCCGGATGATCCACGGCCGATCCCGCTCGTTACCCGCGGGCGAAGGTACAGCGACCTGCGGAGATCGACCTGCGGGCGACGGCTCGGGCATGTCAGCGCACGTCCTGCTGCGTGGGGCGGCCGGGCTGCTCGCCGCCGCGTTCCTCGCCGTAGGAGCGCTTGGGGACCATCACCTTGCGGCGGTAGATGCAGACCAGGGTGCCGTCCTGGTTGAGCCCGCGGGTCTCGACCGTGACGATGCCGCGGTCGTCCTTGCTCTTCGACTCCACCTTGTCCAGGACGGTCGACTCGCCGTAGATCGTGTCCCCGTGGAAGACCGGCGCGACGTGGCGCAGCGACTCGACCTCGAGGTTCGCGATCGCCTTGCCGGACACGTCGGCGACCGACATGCCGAGCAGCAGCGAGTACACGTAGTTGCCGACGACGACGTTCCGCTTGAACTGGGTGGTCTTCTCGGCGTAGTTCGCGTCGAGGTGCAGCGGATGGTGGTTCATCGTGAGCAGGCAGAACAGGTGGTCGTCGTACTCGGTGACGG
>NZ_ADGX01000334.1 GCF_000177675.1 Parafrankia sp. EUN1f | reverse complement strand
GGTACGCCGGTACGGCGTCACCTGACGCCGGTGCGCAGTCAGGTGACGCCGGTGCGCCGGACGAGGCCGGCGAGCAGCGCCAGGTCGACCTCGTGCAGGTTGGCGACCCGGGCCTGGACGGGCGGGGGGTCCTGGCCGGGCGGGATCGGCATCGACGGCACGAGGACCGTCACGCAGCCGGCGGCGACACCGGCGGCCGCGCCGGTGAGGCTGTCCTCCAGCACGACGCAGGCGGCGGGGTCGACGCCGAGCAGCCGGGTGGCGGCCAGGTACGGGTCGGGGTGCGGCTTGCGCCGCTCGACCTCGTCACCGGCGACGGTAACGGTGAAGTGCCGCGCGCCGAGCAGGGCGACCACCGGGTCCACCAGGGACCGGAACGAGGACGAGACCAGCGCGGTCGGCACGCCCGCGGCGGTGAGGACACCCAGCAGCTCCGGCGCGCCCGGCTGGGGGATGATCGCCCCCGGCTCCCGGAAGAGCTCGGCCGACCGGCGCAGCAGGAACTCGGCGGTCGCGGGTTCCTCCGCGGACGGAGCTCCCAGCATCTCCAGCATGATCGGGACGGCGGTGTCGATACCGTGCCCGATCATGGCCTGCTTCATCTCGGGGGTGAACTCCCGGCCCAGGCGCGCGGCCGCCTCGTGCTCCGCGATCGTCCACAACGGCTCGGTGTCGACCAGCAGACCGTCCATGTCGAGCAGAACCGCCGCCGGCAAATCACTCACAGGATGTCGTCCTCCGAAAGGTCCGCGGCCGCTTGGGACGCTTCCGGAAGGGTACCGGGATCGGGTCGAAAGGCCGCCCGCGGGCCACCGGGGAGCCCCGCGGTGACCCGTCGTCACCCGGGCGGCGCCTGTGCGGCATACCCTCTCCGACGGGACATGACGTTGTGGAACACCCGGGGCCGGTGACGGCCCCGGGCCGGGGTTGTTCGGCGCCCTTGAGGCGGAGGTTGCGATCACGCGGCAGACTGGACGACAGACGTTCTCGCGCTCGGCGAGGACGTACCGTTGCCCTGTTACGGGGACTGGGGGCCGCCAGGTGGCGGCAGGAGGTGGTAGGTGATCGAGTTCTCCGGCGTCGGCCAGCTACGGTCGCCGGTGGTCGTGGCCGCCTTCGAGGGCTGGAACGACGCCGCCGACGCATCGTCGGCTGCCGTTGAGCACCTGGAGAACGTCTTCGGCGCTCGGGTCATCGGTGCGATCGACCCCGACGACTACTACGACTTCCAGGTGAACCGGCCGACGGTGAGCGGCACCGACGGCGCCTCACGCAAGATCGCCTGGCCGACGACCCGGCTGTCGGTCGCCCGGCCGGCGAAGTCCGACTCCGACCTCGTGCTGGTACGTGGGCTCGAGCCGAACATGCGCTGGCGGGGGTTCACCGACGAGCTGATCGAGGCGGTCCACGCGCTGGGCAGCGACATGGTCATCACGCTGGGTGCCCTGCTCGCCGACTCTCCGCACACCCGCCCCGTTCCGATCAGTGGCACCGCCGGCGATCCGGCGACCGCTGCCCGGCTGGGGCTGGAGGCGTCCCGCTACGAGGGGCCGACCGGGATAGTCGGGGTGTTCTCCGACGCCTGCTCCCGGGCGGAGCTGGCATCGGTGTCGTTCTGGGCGGCGGTTCCGCACTACGTGGCCAACCCGCCGTGCCCGAAGGCGACGCTGGCCCTGCTGCGCCGGGTCGAGGACCTTCTCGACATGGAGATCCCCCTCGGCGAGCTGCCCGACAAGGCGAAGGCCTGGGAACGGCAGGTGGACGAGCTCGCCGCCGGCGACTCCGAGGTGGCCGAGTACGTCCGCTCGCTGGAGTCACGCGAGCCGGAGACCGCCCTGCCGGAGGCGAGCGGCGACGCCATCGCCCGGGAGTTCGAGCGTTACCTGCGCAGGCGGGGCGAATAAACGCACACCTCGCGCCCGCCCGCGGCGGGCGCGAGGTCACTCCTCGACGATCTCGGCGTCGATGATGTCCTCCTCGCGCGCCGTCCGATGACCTGCCGGGGGCATGTGCACCGCGCCGGTCGCCGGGCCTCGGCCCTGCGCGCCCGCGGGCACGAATCCGCCGGCGGTGCCCGCCGCCGAATTCGAGTTGCCAGCGGAGCGCGGGCCGGCAGTCGAGTACGGGCCGGTTGCGGCGTACGGGTCCGCCGTGGCGTACGAGTCGGTGGCCGCGTACGAGTCGGTGGCCGCGTACGAGTCGGTGGCCGGGTAGGGCTCGGCATCGGCGACATCACGCTGCTGGCGGTGCCGTCCGCGGCGGGCGGCCGCGGCCGCGCCCGCGCGCCCGCCTGCCGTCGCGTGCCGGACTCCCCCCACCGCGAACCCGGACGGGGCGGTCGCCTGCGCGCCCACGTAGCCGTCCGTGGCGAAACCCACGCCGGTACCACCCGTTCCCGGCTGCGGGGCTCCTGGGGCCGCGGTGGCCGTCCCGGTGGCGGCTCTCCCCGTGGCGGCTGTCCCGGCGGCTCCACCGGAGCCACCGGAGCCACCGGAGCCGGCGGAGCCGGCGGGCCGTGCGG
>NZ_ADGX01000335.1 GCF_000177675.1 Parafrankia sp. EUN1f | reverse complement strand
CGTGGGGGCGCCCAGCCTCGGCGCCGGCCTCGGTGGCGGCGGCGGGTGGCGGATGAGCCTGGCGCCGACGCCGGAGCTGCTGGCCCGGGTGGCCGCGCTGCCGCCGGTGCGCGACGTCGCCACCGTCGACCTCGCGGTGGAGAGCCAGCCCGACCCGGAGTTCAGCCTGCTCCGGCTGCTGCGCCGGTTCCGCCGCCCGCTGTTGGTCGGCCTGCTGCTCGTGATCGGGGACGCCGCCGCCGGCCTCGCCGGGCCGGTGCTGGTCAAGACCGGTGTCGACAGCGGTGTCGCGGAAGGCTCGTCCGCCGTGCTGTGGGCCGCGTCGGCGGCCTACCTGCTGGTGACGCTGGCGGACCTGCTGGACCAGATCGCCGAGACGTTCGTCACCGGCCGGGCGGCCGAACGCATCATGCTGTCGCTGCGGATCCGCATCTTCGCCCAGCTGCAGCGGCTCTCCCTCGACTACTACGAGCGTGAGATGTCCGGCCGGGTCATGACGAGGATGACCACGGACGTCGACCAGTTCGAGTCGCTGATCGAGAACGGCCTGCTGGCCGCGCTGGTCTCGGTGGTGACCTTCGGGGGGTCGGGGCGGCGCTGCTGAGCATCGACCTGGAGCTCGGCGGGCTGACACTGCTCGTCATCGTCCCGCTGGCCGCGGCGACCGTGGTCTTCCGCCGGCGGGCGGCGGCGCTCTACGACGTCGCCCGGGAACGGATCGCCATCGTCAACGCGGATTTCCAGGAGAGCCTCTCCGGCATCCGCGAGGCGCAGTCGTTCGTCCACGAGACCGCGACCATCGAGCATTTCCACGGGCTGGGCCGCGACTACCTGCGGGCCCGGCTGGGAGCGCAGCGGCTGGTCGCGATCTACTTCCCGTTCGTCCAGTTCCTGTCGTCGCTGGCGGATGCGATCGTGCTGGGGGTCGGGTCCGCGCTGATCGCGAACGGGCAGCTCAGCGTCGGCGCGCTGATCGCCTTCATCCTTTACATCGACATGTTCTTCTCACCGATCCAGCAGCTATCCCAGGTCTTCGACGCCTGGCAGCAGACCCGCGTGTCGGTGGCGCGCATCGCCGAGCTCATGCGGCTGCGGACGCTCACCCCCGAACCGCGCCATCCGGTGGACCCGCCGGGACGGCCGCGCGGCGAGCTGACCCTGGACGGACTGCGCTTCGCCTACCCGGCGCTACCCACGGCGAAGGCCGACGCGGCGTCGACGAAGACGACGGTGTCGGCGTCGGCGTCGCCGTCAGCGCGGGCGCGGGCGCGGAGGGCCGAGCGGAAGGCCGCGCGGCTGGCAGTGGGCCCGGCCGACCCGCGGTTCGCACGGCTGGAGACCGCCGCACCCAACCGGCCGCCCGAGGCGCTGCGTGGGGTGGACCTGCGGGTCGCCCCCGGCGAGACGGTGGCGCTGGTCGGGGAGACCGGCGCCGGGAAGTCGACCGTCCTCAAGCTGATCGCCCGCTTCTACGACCCCGACGAGGGCGCGGTGCGGCTCGACGGGCTCGACCTGCGGACCCTCGACCTCGGCACGTTCCGCCGCTGGCTCGGGTACGTGCCCCAGGAGGCGTTCCTGTTCAGCGGGTCCATCCGCGACAACATCGCCTACGGACGTCCAGAGGCGAGCGACGCCGAGGTGGAGGCGGCGGCGCGTGCGGTCGGCGCGCACGAGCTCATCGTCACCCTGCCCGGCGGCTACGACCATGAGGTGGCCGAGCGGGGCCGCTCGCTGTCGTCCGGACAGCGTCAGCTCCTCGCGCTCGCGCGGGCCGAGCTGGTCGACCCGGTGCTGCTCCTGCTGGACGAGGCCACCTCGAACCTGGACCTGGCCACCGAGCACCGGGTCACGACCGCCATGCAGCGCGTCGCGCGCAGCCGCACCACGATCGTCATCGCGCACCGCCTGCAGACGGCCCGCACCGCCGACCGGATCGTCGTGCTCGACCGCGGCGGCGTCGCCGAGATCGGCTCCCACGACGAGCTGCTCGAGGCCGACGGCCGCTACGCCTCGATGTGGCGCGCCTTCGAGCTTGTCGGCTCGGCCGCGCCTTGACCGGGCGGCGCGGCACCGCCTCGACCAAGCGGCCCGCCTCGACCGGGCGGCGCGGCACCGCCTCGACCAAGCGGCCCGCCTCGACCGGGCGGCGCGGCCCGGGACGTGCCGTTCGTGGCCTGCTGGCGGACCTTTCCCCGCTGCGGACCTACCCGGCCTTCCGCCGGCTGTGGGTGGGCGAGTCCGTCTCGACGATCGGCACCCAGATCACCGCGACGGCCGTGGCGGTGCAGGTCTACGACCTCACCCGGTCGTCGTTCCTGGTCGGGGTGGTCAGCCTGGTGGCTCTGCTACCGCTGGTCGGCCTCGGGCTGATCGGCGGTGCCATCGCGGACAGCGTCGACCGGCGCCGCCTCGCCCTGGTGACGTCCACTGGGCTGGCGGCCGTCTCGGGCGGGCTGGTGCTGTTCTCGCTGTTCGAACACGGCGGTGGCGGTGGCGGTGAGGCGGCTGGCGGTG
>NZ_ADGX01000336.1 GCF_000177675.1 Parafrankia sp. EUN1f | reverse complement strand
CGCCCCAGCACCAGCACTCCCCACTCCCCACGCCCCAGCACGTCGAGCACGTCCAGCACCAGCAGCCGCCGCAAACCCGGTTCCAAGCACGGGCCCAGCCGCGGCCACCGCGGCACGCACCGGATCGGCCGGAGACCGCAGGCGGCCCGCTCTGCGCGGACGAGGTGCACGCGGTCATCAACGCCAGCCGCCCGCGAAACGCGGCGCTCGTCTACGAATCGACGTCCACCATCGGCGAACAGGTCGAATGGCTACCGGTGATCGAGCCCGCCTCGTTCTTCGCGAACGCCAGCGGAGGCCTCGGCTGGGCGGTTCCCGCCGCCGTCGGGGTGGCCCTCGGTGATCGGGATCGCGGGGTCCACCGCCCGGTCATCGGCATCATCGGCGACGGGGCCTTCCAGTACTCCGTGCAGGCGTTGTGGACGGCGACGCAGCACTCGCTGCCGATCGTCTTCGTCGTCCTGCAGAACAACGAGTATTCGATCCTCAAGTCGTTCGCGGAGCTGGAGCGCACGGCCGGCGTGCCCGGTCTCGACCTGCCCGGCCTGGCCATCGCGTCGCTGGCACACGGCTTCGGCTGCCGGGCGGTCGACGTCTCCACCCGGGCCGAGTTGGAGAAGGAGCTCACCGCCGCGCTGGAGGCGGACACGACCACCGTGATCGTGGTGCCCACCCGGCCGCAGCGAGCCTCCCTGCGCTGACCCGGGACAGAAAGACGAAGAGGCGAAGAGAGGGCGAAGAGAGGAGGAGACGAGGAGACGACGTCGGAGGCGTTGGCGGACCACAGGCCCCTGGGCATTTCCCTGCGCAGGTAGCCGGCCTGCGGCTACCGTGTCCGTCCATGCTCGCCGTGTTCGGGTCGCCGGGTCGTTACGTCCAGGGGCGGGACGCCACCGCCGCGCTCGGTCCCGAGATGGCCCGGCTCGGGCTCACCGGGCCGGCGGTGATCGTGACCAGCGCGGCGCCGCTGCGGCTGCTGGAGGACACCTGGCGGACCAGTCTGGACGGCGCGGGCATCCCGTACACGGTGCACCTGTTCGGCGGCGAGTGCAGCGACCAGGAGATCGACCGGGTGCTCTCGACCGCGCGTGACCCGGAGGCGACGGTGATCGTGGGTGCCGGCGGCGGCAAGGTGCTCGACACCGCTCGGGCCGCGGCGGCGGCGCTCGACGTCCCGGTGGTGAACTGCCCGACGACCGCGTCCAGCGACGCGCCGTGCAGCGCCTTGTCCGTCGTGTACTCCCCCGACGGAGCGTTCGAGCGTTACCTGTTCTATCCGCGCAATCCTGATCTGGTGCTGGTCGACACGACCGCGATCGCCGCGGCGCCGGCCCGGCTGCTGGTCGCCGGGATCGGCGACGCGATCGCCACCTGGTACGAGGCTCGCACCGTCCGGGAGGCCCGACGGGCCAACCAGCTGCACGGTGCCCAGACGGCCAGCGCCGGTGCACTGGCCGAGCTGTGCCGACGCATCCTGTTCGACGACGCCGCGGCCGCGATCCGGGCGGTCCGGGCCGGGGCGGTGACCCCGGCCGTCGAGCGGCTCGTCGAGGCGAACACGCTGCTTTCCGGTCTCGGCTTCGAGTCCGGTGGCCTCGCGGTGGCCCACTCGGTGCACAACGGGCTGACGGTGGCGGCCGAGACCCATCGCTTCCTGCACGGCGAGAAGGTCGCCTTCGGGCTGCTGGTCCAGCTGGTGGTGGAGGGGCGGGCGGAGGACGAACTGGCCGAGATCCTCGCGTTCTGCGCGCAGGTGGGGCTGCCCCGCACGCTGGCGCAGGTCGGGCTGGCTGATCCGCCGATCGAGCTGCTGCGAAGCATCGCCGTGCGGGCGCTCGCCGAGGGCGAGACCGCGCACAACGAGCCGTTCGATCTCGACCCGCCGACGCTCGTCGACGCCATCCTGGCCGCGGACGCCGCCGGACGTGCCAGTCTCACCAGCCGTACCAGCCGTGCCACCCACTGAGCCTTCCCGGGCCTTCCTGAGCCTTCCTCGATCGTCCGTCCACACCAGGGCCGCTGACCAGCGCACGACAGGCGACGGAAGGGCGACAGAGGTCACGGGCGACCCGATAGCAGAACAATCGCGAGGGCCGGCTATCCTTGACAACAGATTTCCCATCCTCTACTGAGGCTGACCAGAGGAGGTGGCCGCTGTGAGTCCTGGCGGGTGCTCCAGTAACGGCCGCTTCCTGCTGGTGGGCGCCGGCTGACGATCAGCCTGGCGGTCGGCCTGGTCCTTTCCTCCTCCGCTCGTGGGGTGGTTCACGCGACCAGTGGCTCCGACCCGCGTCCATGACACCCGGGTGCTGGTGATCTCCCGGGTTCTTCTCCGGCAGGTGCGGTCCCTCAGCGACGTGTCGGTCCGGGCCGCCGTGGGTTCTTCCCTTCGCGGCCTGCTCTGGAGTGCGTCTCGGGCCTGATCCCCTGTGGTGGTCCGAGCGCGGAGGGGACTCTCCCATGAGCGTCAACACCACTGCCCGCCTCGCGATCCGCC
>NZ_ADGX01000337.1 GCF_000177675.1 Parafrankia sp. EUN1f | reverse complement strand
GCAGGCCAGGACCCTGCGAGCGGTCGATCGGAGGTCGTCGACCAGGCGGGCGGCAGTCTCGGTGGCCCGCAACACCTGCGCGGCGGCCGGACGAGCCTCGACCGCGAGCAGCAGGGCGGCGAGAGCGGCCAGCCCGGCCTCGCCGCGGCGCAGCGCACGCGCGGCTGCGGACCGGCGTATCTCCATGGCCTTCAGCGGAGCGACGCACGGCACGGGCAGCCCGGTATCCGGAGACGTTCGGAACTCCCGAAACGACACAGCGGCCTGAACGAGGGCTGCCGCACCGAAACCGAGCCAACCCCATTCATCGGCGGCGACGGCCGCCACCGGCGAGGCGGCAGCGGCGGCGGCCCAGATCCGGGCGGAATTCAACGCACGCCGACGGGCCCGCCGGAACGGCCGGTCGAGCCGGCGGCGCGAGTTCTCGAACGAACGACGTTCGACGTCCGCCCGCAGCCAGTCCGGAAGACCGGGAGTGACCGCCGCGGCCGCACCGGAGAAGCCGAATCCGCCAGCGTTGCCAGCAAGACCTAATGCCACTTAGCCTAAGTTGATCTTCAGGGTTGTGGTGTGTCGGTGCTGGGTGTTCGTCCTGGTTGCCGGCATGATCACGGTCTGTGGCAGATGATCGCCCGGTCGTCGACGGCCGGTTGACGGACTGGATCTCACTCGGTGTGCTGACCGCGTTCGTGTCCCGGGACGAGATCGACGAGGCGATCGAGGCCACCGGGAAGGCCGCGAAACGGGCGGGTGGGAAGATCCCACCCCGGGTCGTCGTGCTGTTCGTGATGGCGCTGGCACTGTTCGGCGACGAGGACTACGAGGAGGTCGCGGCCCGTCTCGCGGGAACACTCGCGGACTGGGGCCGGTTCGAGGAGGGCTGGGAACCGACCTCGGGCGGGCTGACCCAGGCCCGTCAACGGCTCGGCCCCGAACCGCTGGCCCACCTGTTCTCCCAGGTCGCGGCCCCGGTCGCGGACCCGGACACGATCGGGGCGTTCCTGCGGACCTGGCGGCTGATGAGTATCGACGGAGTCGAGTTCGACGCGGCGGCGTCGACGGCGAACCTCGACGCGTTCGGCCTGCCCGGCTCACCCGGCCCACACACCCCGGCCGCGTTCCCGAAGGTACGCGCGGTGACCGTGACCGAATGCGGGTCACGCGCACCGGTCCTCGCCGCCCTCGGCCCCGCCGGCGCGGGGAAGGCCGCCGGGGAACAGACCCTGGCCCGGGGCCTCTACCGGCGCCTGGAACCCGACTGGCTGCTGCTCGCGGACCGCAACTTCTACAACTGGGCGGACTGGTGCACCGCCGCCGACACCGGTGCCGCGCTGCTGTGGCGGGTGAAGTCGAACCTGCGCCTGCCCCCGCTGCACGCACTGGGAGACGGCTCCTACCTGTCGGTCCTGATCAGCCCGAAAGTCACCGCGAAAGGACGCGACCCCCTCATCGCCGCGGCCCGGGCGGGGGAACCCCTCGACCCGGCCCAGGCCCGCCTGGTCCGGGTCATCGAGTACGACGTCCCCGACCGTGACGGTGACGGCAGCGGTGACCTGATCGCCCTGATCACCACCATCCTCGACCCGTGGGAGGCCCCCGCGGCCGCGCTGGCCGGCGCCTACCACCAGCGGTGGGAACACGAGACCGCGAACCGGCAGGTCAAGACCTACCTGCGCGGCCCGGGGAAGGTCCTGCGGTCGCAGTCACCCGAGGGGGTCTACCAGGAGATCTGGGGCTACCTGCTCACCCACCACGCGATCGCCGCGCTGATCTGCGCGGCCGCGACCGCCGCCGGGATCGACCCCGACCGGGTCCGGTTCACCCGGACCGTGAGAGTTCTGCGCCGGCAGGTCGCTGACCCGCCGGCCTTTTCCCCCTGACCAGCAGGAACACGCCCTCACCCTGATCACCACGGACATCACCCGACCCGCGAAACTCACCCGGCACCGCGAACGCACCTACCCTCGCGCGGTGCGACGCGCCGGCCCGCACCGCTACCCGGTGAAGAAATCCCGCCAGCGCGGTAGGCGTCACTCCGCCCCGCCCACGATCAGGCTCGCCAACCCCGTAGAACCCCAGGCAGCAGCTTGATCAAAATAGGCTAAGTGGCATTAGAGCAAGAAGTGAGGATTTTGGCTGCTGCAACAACCGAAATCCTCACTTCTTGCGGATTTCCAAGCGACCCCGCACCCCATTTTCCCCTATTAGGGAGAATGGCCTGGCAGAAGCGCAACCCGAGCGGCCGCCTGAAGCCGCAACCCAAAGCGTTGAGGCGTGGACCGGGAGGCCGCCCGCCAGCGGTTGTTGCTGGCTGTCGGCGGGACGCGGGGTAACCCGCATTCCCGCCGAGGTTCGCCAGAACCGCAGGCTCCGCTGGCACCCCCGAAACCGACGGGGCCTCAGAGCACAGGCGAGATCACGCGGCCACGATCGTTGCCGCAAAGGCGACCCGGTGA
>NZ_ADGX01000338.1 GCF_000177675.1 Parafrankia sp. EUN1f | reverse complement strand
CGATCGCGGCCCGGCTGGCCTGCGGTGATGACGTACCCTCCGCGGTCAGGGCCGCCAAGACCTACGTGACCGGGGCGCTCGCCGCGGGCTTCCCCCTCGGCGCGGGCATCGGCCCGGTGGATCACGCCTACCTGACCCGGCGGCCGGCCCAGGCCCCCGGTCCCACCCGCGAGACCGACCCGGCGGGGCCGTGAGGCCAATGGCGTCGTCTGATTGAATCTCCCCGACTCGAAATACCAGGTGCACAGCAGAGCGCGACGCACCATGAGATGTGACGAACCTTGCATTCTGGCACATCCGACCCATCGCCGTGGAGGCACCTCGTGAGGGAAACCGGTTCCGGTCTGACCACTCCCGCGGGTTCGGGCGACAGCACCCTTTCCGGCCCCGGTACGGCTGCCGGCCCCGGCGCGGCTGCCGGCAGGCACCCCTTCCCGGACCCGCACTGGTACACGATCGCCGGCGGCGCACCGCTCACCGGCTCCGTCGAGGTCTCCGGAGCCAAGAACTCGGTCACCAAGCTCCTCGTCGCCACCCTGCTCACTCCGGAGCCGTGCACCCTCACCAGGGTCCCGCGCATCGTCGAGGTGGACGTCGTCCTCGGCATGCTGGCGGAGCTGGGGACGCAGGTCGAATGGCTGGACGCGCAGACGGTGCGGGTGGCGACACCGACGATCGTCGACGCCTCCCTCTCGGAGGCCTACTCCGGCGTCAACCGCATTCCCATCCTGATGATGGGTCCGTTGCTGCACCGGGTGGGTGAGGCCGTCGTCCCGCTCCCCGGCGGTTGCCGCATCGGCAAGCGCCCGGTCGACTTCCACCTGGTCGGCCTCCGCGCCATGGGTGCCGAGATCATCGAGCAGCTCCGGTCCGTCGAGGTCAAGACGCTCGGCCTGCACGGGGCGCAGGTAACCCTGCCGTTCCCGAGCGTCGGGGCCACGGAGAACCTGTTGCTGGCCGCGGTCCGGGCCAGGGGCACCACGGTGATCTCCAATGCCGCGGTGGAGCCCGAGATCATCGACCTGATCCTTTTCCTGCAGCAGATGGGCGCGCTGGTCGATGTCGAGGTCGACCGCACGATCGTGGTGCAGGGTGTCGAGGCGCTGCACGGTGCGCACCACGCCCCGATCCCGGACCGGATCGAGGTCGCGTCCTTCGCGGCCGCGGCGGTCGCGACGAACGGCCGGGTGGACGTCGTGGGAGCACGCCAGGAGCACGTGGCGACGTTCCTGAACCACCTGCGCCGCCTGGGCGGGGAGTTCGAGGTCAGCCAGCACGGCCTGACCTTCTACCGGGCGCGTGAGCTCACCGCCACCCACGTGCAGACCGACGTCCACCCGGGCTACATGACCGACTGGCAGCAGCCGTTGACAGTGCTGCTCACCCAGGCCAAGGGCGCGTCGGTCATCCACGAGACGATCTACGAGGACCGGTTCGGCTACACCCGCCAGCTCAACGAGATGGGTGCCGACATCGCGCTGTCCACCAGCTGCCTCGGCGGCAAGGCCTGCCGGTTCGCCTCCCGGGACTTCGAGCACTCGGCCGTCGTCAGCGGGCCGACCCCGCTGCGCGCCGCCGACCTGGAGATTCCCGACCTGCGGGCCGGCTTCGCCTACGTGATGGCCGCCCTGGTCGCCGAGGGGTCGAGCCTGATCCGCGGAACCCGCTTCCTGGAGCGCGGCTACGAGGACCCGGTCGGGAAGCTTCGCTCGATCGGCGCCCTGATCGAGACCCGGCCCGCCGACGTCCCGTCCACGCCGGCCACGGCCTCCTGACCAGGCGGCTCCCGACACCGCCGCCGCTTCTGAGCAAGATCTGAGGATCTTGGCTGTTCCTGACCCTGCTGGTTTATTCAGGCTGCGTGGGTGAGGTCGAGCCGGGTGAGGTGGGTGGCGCGGGTCCGGTCGAGGGGCTTGCCGGTCCAGTAGGCATCGAGCCGGATCATGTTGATCGCGGCTGCGGCGATGTTGTGTTCAAGGCTGGTCTTGGGCAGGCCGCGGTAGCGGGCGGTCCGGATGCCCGTGACGTGGGTGGTCTGGCGGATGGTGCCCTCGATCCCGGACCGGGCGGCGTAGCGGCGTTTCCACTCGTCGGTCGTCTGTTCGGCCCTCGCGGTGATGGTGGCTTCGTGGAGGGCACGGTCCCGGAGGGTGATGTGGCGCTGTTGGCCTTTCGTGCACAGGTCCCGGACCGGGCAGGGGCCGCAGGTCGATTTCGTCCAGGTCGCCACGATCACGTCGGTGGTGTGTTGGCGGCACGGGTTCCACGTCGAGCTGGTCTGGCCCTGCGGGCAGGTGCCGCGGCGGCGGTCGAAGTCGAAGGAGAAACTCG
>NZ_ADGX01000339.1 GCF_000177675.1 Parafrankia sp. EUN1f | reverse complement strand
GGCCGCTGCTCGCGGGGCTGCTCGCGCAGGTCCCGGGGTGTTCCGCAGGGTCGGGATCCTCGCTGTGACCGTAATCCGCATTACATGGCGATGTTCCGGCTGCCCGGGTTCGACGAGCAGCGGCGTAACGCGCTGGTGGACGATCTGGTGGAGCGTGGGCTGCCCGCGTTCGCCGCGTTCCGCGCGATCTACCGGTCTGCTGGTTTCTGGGAGACCGGGGCACCTGCGGAGACCGTCGATCAGATCGCGGCGCGGTGCCCGAACGTGGAGGCGATCGGCGCGGACGGTGTCTGGTTGCACCATCGCACGCTGCTCGGGACCGAGGAGCAGATGCACGCGATCGCGGAGATCGTGGCGCAGGCCCTGGCTGCCGCGTGAGCGGGACGTCCCCCGCACCAGAACACGAACCAGAACACGCACCAGGACACGCACCAGGACGCGCACGTGAACCGGAGCACGTGGCCGGGCCCGGGTGTGACGCCGGCCGGGTGCGGGTGGCCGTGGTCGGGTTGGGTTGGGCGGGCCGGTCGATCTGGCTGCCGCGGCTGCGGGAGCACCCGGGGTATGAGGTGGTCGCGCTGGTCGATCCCGACCCGGCCATCCGGGCCGAACTCGACACCACCGCCGGGCCGGGTGGCGTGTTCGCTCGTCCCGACGAGCTGAGCCGGCACGACGTCGACCTCGCCGTGGTGGCGGTGCCGAACCATCTGCACTGCCCCGTCGCCGTGGGGCTGCTCGAGGCCGGGATCCCCGTGTTCGTGGAGAAGCCGGTCTGCCTGAGTACCGCCGAGGCGGACCGGCTCGCGGTGGCCGAACGGGCCGGTGGCGCGGTCCTGCTCGCGGGCAGCGCCGCCTGCCTGCGGGCCGATCTGCGGGCGCTGTACACGCTGGCCGGGCAGCTCGGAACGATCCGTCATGTGGACGTGTCGTGGGTGCGTGCCCACGGGGTGCCTGATGCCGGGGGCTGGTTCACCCGGCGTGACCTGGCCGGTGGCGGGGCTCTGGTCGATCTGGGCTGGCATCTGCTGGACGCGGTCGTGCCCCTGGTCGGGCCGGGCGGCTTCGTCGACGCGGTGGGAACGGTCTCCGGTGACTTCGTCGCCGACGCCGCCTGGAGCGCCGTCTGGCGTCATCCCGGCTCCGTGGCCGCCCGTTCCGGTGGCGATGTCGAGGACACCGCCCGGGCGTTCCTCGTCAGCGCCGACGGTGTGTCGGTGACGCTGCGGGCGAGCTGGGCGTCGCATGAACCCCTCGACGCCACGGTGATCCGGGTCGAGGGCAGTACCGGCTCCGCGCAGCTGGACTGCACGTTCGGGTTCAGCCCGAACCGTCGTCCCGCGTCGTCGCTGTCCTGGACCCGGGCCGGCACCACGACCCCGGTGGACGTCGCGACCGAACCGGTCGGCACCGAGTACCGCCGCCAGCTCGACGAGCTCCCCGTGCTGCTCGCCGACCCCGACCGGCGCGGTGTCGCGGCGGCGCAGGCCCGGTCCACGATCGCCGCCATCGAACGGATCTACGACTCCGCCGGGCGGCCGGCCCCCGTATCCGGGCAGCCGGGCGCACGAGGGCGGGCCACCGTCACGGGCCGGCTCGCCGCCACGTCGTGAGCCAGCGGACGGCCACCACCCAGCCCAAGCCTGGAGATGCACCCATGGACATCCAAGCTGTCGTCTTCGACCTCGACGGCGTGATCGTCGACAGCCACGCCGTCATGCGGCAGGCGTTCACCCTCGCCTACGCCGAGGTCGTCGGCCCGGGTCCGGCCCCGTTCGAGGAGTACAACCGGCACCTCGGCCGCTACTTCCCGGACATCATGAAGATCATGGGGCTGCCGTTGGAGATGGAAGGCCCCTTCGTCCGGGAGAGCTACCGGCTCTCCCCCCAGGTCGTGCTCTTCGACGGCGTCCGTGACCTGCTCACCGGCCTGCTCGACCGCGGGACACGCCTCGCCGTCGCGACGGGTAAAAGCGGCCCACGGGCCCGTGACCTGCTGACCCAGCTCGGTATCGGTGACTGCTTCGTACGGGTCATCGGTTCCGACGAGGTCACCCACCCCAAACCGGCACCCGACATCGTCCACCGCGCCCTCGACGCACTCGACGCCGCACCGGACCAGGCCGTGATGGTCGGCGACGCGGTCACCGACATCCGCAGCGCCCGATCAGCCGGGGTCCGTGCCATCGCCGCGATGTGGGGAGAGACCGACCAGGACGAGCTCCTGGCAGCGGCCCCGGACTGGGTGACCCACACCCCGGCACAGCTACTCGGCCTACTCACAACACGCCCCTACCAGCCCGCCTGA
>NZ_ADGX01000340.1 GCF_000177675.1 Parafrankia sp. EUN1f | reverse complement strand
GAACTGCACCTCTTTCACGTTGCGGCCGGTGGTGCCGCCTTTGCCGCCGCGCTTGACGCCGTCGCGGCCGGTGGACGCCCCGCCGCCGGTGCTGCCGCGCTTGTTCCAGGCCAACGCACTCTCCCCCTCACCTGTTGATCTTAGGTTCAGAATAGATCGTCGTGGTGGTCTGCGACCGTCACATGGCCTCCAGCCATCGATAGTCCTGGTCTTTCCGGGGGGCGCGACCAGCGGGAAGCGTCTGCAGGAAGTAGACGTAGCAGACGTCGCCACGGTGGAAGGTGACAGCAAGTCCGTACTTGTGAAATTTGCCGGCTCCTGTGGAATAGCCGTGAACCTGCGAGATCTCACGGTTTCCACTGTTGATGATGAGCGCACGCAGGTACTGCTCGATATCGGCGGTTCGGATCTTGCCGCCGACCAGCTCCAGAGCGGGGAGGGGCACCGGCGTGGGAGGATCACCCTCCACCATCGGCTCGTCCGCCGTCCGATCGTCTCCACCGGGCGGTGTGCCCCTGACGATGTCGGCGTACAGGGATCCCCCTGAGGCGAAGTTCAGGACGAGCCCGTAACCCCCCGCCTCGGTGAATTCGTTCTCCGCGAAGGTCTTCACCTCTCGAATCACACCCGATCCGTCAGCCGGAATCAGCGATTTGAGAAAGGGTTCGAACCTCTGCACGCGCACTAGATCTCCTAGCCGTTTGCGGTCGTCGATGCGGCGAGGATACGGGTACCCCTCACAGATCTCGGTTAGCCCTCGAGCAGGTTGTCGTAGAGTCCCTGCCTGACCTCGGCGAGGAACCGCTCCCAGGCCTGCGGCGCGATCACGAGGTCGGGACCGCCCCTGCCGGAGCGCAGGATCACCGCCCGTTCGATCCTTCCGACGGCCAGGACTCCGGCGTCCGGCTGGTGAGGGCGGAGCCAGCCGATGTCCGCGGCCGCGCCGGGGCCGGCGCCGCTGTCGACCCACCGTGTCCCGCCGCCGGCCTCCCTCGAGGGTTCCTGTCTGTCCACGAATGCTGCTCCTCGTCGTAGGTGGTCCGCGCCGAACCCGTGGCGTGTGGTGGCGCCGCGAGCCCGGCGCGTGTCATGGCGCCAGGAACGGAACGACGTAGTAGATGTCCGGGCGCGCCTGCCTGCCGATCCAGGCCGACGCCGCGGGCCTGGTGCTGAACCAGTGGTTCGCGCTGCGCGGGGTACCCAGCTCGTCGGTGCGGATCACCGTGTAAAGCGCGGGTACCGGCGGGCAGGCCTTCCCTCCGTCGCAGTCACCGATGACCCGTCGCCGGACTCGCCGAGTGCGCCGTGGCGGCCGCCGATTGACCACGCAACTCCCCCGTCTTGCCGCTTCCTGACGGGATGATGGTCACTCTGCGCATAAGGGTTGGTCTAGTACGTGACTGTTACTCACGTGCATGTGAGTACGAACTCTCACACGTGAGTAGATGTACGCACGTTTTCGCACGTGCAGCACGCACATGCATCCGATTCGTCATGTTTTAGACAACGCGCTAACACATCCGGCGACCGTCTGACGTCAAGCAGCAAACAGAGAGTTAGCGTGTCTGCCTGTTGATCGCTTGTGCACACAACGGGGTGGGATGGATGCAGGTCGAAGAACGGACTGACCAGGGACAGATGGGCGTCGAGGAGCGCAGTGACGGGCTCGTGTTGCTCGTACGCCGCGCAGCGCTTGCCGAGGCCGACCTGCGCGCGCTGCGGGCCGTCCTTGCGCCCGTCTCCGGGCGCTTGGTCGGCCCGCCATACACCTCCCGCCGGCGGTCGTGACTTCCTCGCCGCCGGTGAAAGGGCCGACGAGCATGCGAAGGCCCCCCGCCGAGGGGGGATCGGCGGGGGGCCTCGGCGGTCGCGCACGCGAGCCGCGGCCGTACTCACGCCCCGCTCCGGGCGGCTACCAGGACGGTCGCGGGCTCACGATCGGATCGAGCAGCTTGACGAGTTCGTCGGGTTCATACTCGATCCGATAGCGATGACAGGCACCATCGTTCGATTCCTTATCGAGCGCCGGCCAGTTCACCGTCCACCCAGCGGCGGCGCCGAGCTGGCGAAGGAATGCCCGCTGCGCGCGACCATTTCCTTCCCGGAATGGGTGCAGCGCATTAACCTCGCCGTAGAGGACAGCCAGCTGAGCTACGAAGTATTCCCTCTTGAGGCCAATCAGATAGTGATCATTCTTAAGCTTTAAGAATAGCTTGGCGAGTTCCGCCTCGATGAACAGCGGCCGACAAAAAGGGTGTCCGCCTTTG
>NZ_ADGX01000341.1 GCF_000177675.1 Parafrankia sp. EUN1f | reverse complement strand
CCCGCGCCGGCGGCGGGCGTGCCGCGGCGCGCCCCAGGACGGGATTTTTCCTTCGCACCATCCAGGAATTTCCTGCCGAAAAAGGTAAGCCTCACCGCGGCGACCATCCTGTTAACCTCGCCGCTACCGTGCGACCCACGCGCGAAATCGGCGCGGCATAAGGTCTCCGACGATTTCGGCCTCCTGGTTGCCGCGAACACCAGCCCCCGTCGGGTATTTCACAGCCGCCGAAAGTGCCGGTGACCGTTATGGAAGTCAGGTTCTGCGACACCACTCTGCGTGACGGAGAGCAGACCCCGGGAGTCGCCTTCACCGCCGAGGAGAAGGTCGCGATAGCCGTCGCGCTCGACGCCGCCGGCGTACACCAGATCGAGGCGGGGATCCCCGCCATGGGCCCGGGCGAGATCGAGGTGCTGCGCCGCGTCGTGGGCGCCGTCGAGCGTGCCGGGGTGGTCGCCTGGTGCCGGGCCGACCAGCGCGACCTCGACGCGGCCGTCGCCAGTGGCGTCAGTGCCGTCCACGTGACCATCCCCGCCTCCGACCTGCATCTTCGGGTCAAGCTGGGCAAGACCCGAGCATGGGCCAGGGAGCGGATCACCGCCTGCGTACGTGACGCCGCCGACCGGGGGCTGCTGGTCAGCGTCGGCTTCGAGGACGCCTCCCGCGCCGACGACGCCTTCGTCACCGACCTGGCCGGGGAACTGCGCGGCATGGGCGTGACCCGGTTCCGCTGGGCCGACACCGTCGGCGTGGCCAACCCGATCGCCCTGCACACCCGCCTGCGGACCCTGGTCGAGGCGGTCCCGGGGCCCTGGGAGATCCACGCCCATGACGACTTCGGGCTGGCCACCGCGAACACCATCGCCGCCGTGCAGGCCGGGTTCACCTGGGTGAGCACCACCGTCACGGGCCTCGGTGAGCGCGCCGGCAACGCGCCGATCGAGGAGGTCGCGATGGCGCTGCGGCACCTGCTCGAGCTCCCCGTCGAGCTGGACACCGCGGCGTTCCGCCCGCTGGCCCGCCTGGTCGCCGGCGCCGCGCGCCGCCCGCTGCCCGCGGGGAAGGCCGTCGTCGGGGACGAGGTGTTCGACCACGAGTCCGGCATCCACGTGCACGGTGTGCTGCGCGCGCCGGCGACCTACGAACCGTTCGACCCGGCGGAGGTCGGGGCGTCACGCCGGCTGGTGCTGGGCAAGCACAGCGGACGGGCGGCCGTGCGCCACCTGATGGACCGCCACGGCATCGACGCCCCCGACGAGGACCTCGAGCCCATCGTCGGACTCGTCCGGGCGCACGCCACCACCCACAAGCAGCCGCTCAGCGGCGACGACCTGCGGGCGCTGGTCCGCCGGGTGGCAACCGGACGCACCGCTCCCCCGGCGGCCCCGCGCGGCTGACGGCCCACCGCCCGGCCCGCGCCGCGGCCGAGGGAGCAGCGCGGGCTCCGGTTCAGGGTCCGGGACGGAAGGTGGCGGTCACCTGCCGGACCAGCTGCTCGTGCTGCGGCCACTGGTCCTCGGGCACCCGCCAGCGCATCGCGTAGCCGTGGCCGTTGCGCACGACGGCGACGTCCACGGTGCGCACCGTCCGGCCACGAGACGTCGAGGTGAACTCCCAGATCGCGGCGGATGTGCCGTCGGCACCGTCAGCCGGGCGGATCGACACCCGCCGGTAGTCGGGGCTGTCACGCGCCACACCGGCCTCCAGCTCCTGCCAGGCGCCGATCGCGGACGGGCCGGCGGTGGGCCGAACCTCCACCAGCAGCTCCGGGAAGCCCTCGGCGGCGGCGAACGTCTCCTTCGTCGGCGCGCGGCCGGCGGAGCGCCAGCCCGCCGGCACCGCGACCGACCAGCCGGCCACGCCGCTGCGCGACGTCAGGCCCGCCGGTGCCTGCACCGGGTCGGTCGAGCTCGGGATCACGGTTCCGACCTGGTCCAGCGCGACAGCACCACCCGACCCAGCCGGAACCGTCGGAGTCACCGTCGCCCCTGTCGTCGCCGACGCGGACGCCGGCGACCGGCCCGGTGTCGTCGTGCCGGAGCCCGCGTCGGTGGCGGAGTCGGTGCCGGCGCGTCCGCCGAGGGTGGCGGCGGTGCCGGGAGTGGCGGCGGTGGGCCCGGCCGTTCCATCCGGCCCGCTCGTGAGCACCACGCCGAGGCCGGCCAGTCCGCCGGCCAGAAGCACCACGAGGACGACCGCCAGCACCACGGAACGGCGGGTCCGTCGACCCGCCGCCGGCCGTGCACCGGCCACCGCGGCC
>NZ_ADGX01000342.1 GCF_000177675.1 Parafrankia sp. EUN1f | reverse complement strand
AATGGCGTGACCGCCCCGCCTCCGCGACCGCGACCCGCCGCGGGAGCTCGCCGCGCTCGCCGTCCGGTCGTTCACCGCCTCCGACGGGACCTACGGCTACCGTCGCGTGCACGCTGACCTGCTCGCCTGGGGCCGCCCGTGCGGCCCTGAGCTCGTCCGAGCCCTCATGCGCGAGCAGGGCTTGGAGCCGTGCCAGCCACGCCCCTGGCGGCACACCCTGACCGACCCCGACGAGACCCCGGCCGCGATCCCCGACCTTGTCCAGCGCGACTTCACCGCTGACGCCCCCGGAACCAAGATGGTCGGCGACATCACCTACATCCCCACCTGGGAAGGCTGGCTGTACCTCGCCACCGTCATCGACTGCCACACGAAAGCAGTAATCGGCTGGGCCACAGACGACAACTACAAAACCGCGCTCATCGAAACCGCCATCACCATGGCCGCACGAAACCACCAGCTCACCGCCGGAGCTATTTTTCATTCGGACCGCGGAAGTAACACCGGATTCAACCGGTCGTCGCAACACCGTCTTCTTGAAGTGAGAATAGCTGGTGGTTCATCGCTTCGGTGGGGGTCTTCCAGTCGAGGGTCTTGCGGGGCCGGTCGTTGAGGGTCGAGGCGATCGTGACCAGTTCGTGGCGGGTCCAGCGAGACAGGTCGGTGCCCTTCGGGAAGTACTGGCGGAGCAGACCGTTGGTGTTCTCGTTCGTGCCGCGCTGCCAGGGGCTGCGCGGGTCGGCGAAGTAGACTCCCAGCCCCGTGCCGGCGGTCAGGGCGGCGTGCCCGGCCATCTCCTTCCCACGGTCCCAGGTCAGGGTCCGACGTAGCTGCTCCGGCAGCGCGGCAAGCGCCTGTGTGATCGCGTCCCGGACAGCGTCAGCGCCGCGGCCCGCCAGTGCCGGACCGTTCTTCACCGGGGGTTGACGCCCGTAACCGTCCATGCGGGGCAGGTGCAGCAGGACCGTGAACCGGGTGGTGCGCTCGACCAGTGTGCCGATCGCGGACCGGTTCAACCCGATGATCAAATCTCCTTCCCAGTGCCCCGCGACCACCCGATCGGCGGCCTCGACCGGCCGGGCACTGATCCGCACCTCGGGGGTGACCATGCCGTCCCGGCGCCGCCCGGACCGCGCGCGCGGCACCCGCAGAGCCCGGCCGGTGCGCAGGCACGCGACCAGCTCACGGCGCAACGCCCCTCTCCCTTCGATGTAGAGCGCCTGGTAGATCGCCTCGTGGGAGATCCGCATTGCCGGATCGTCGGGAAAGTCGACCGCCAGGCGTCGCGAGATCTGTTCCGGGCTCCATGCCGTGACCCACCGCCGGTCCTGGCGGTGCGGCTTGCTCCTGCCGGTGAACGGCGGCGTCCACGGGCCGGGCACCGCCGTGCCGTCACGCCTGCGGACCGCCCCGGCGAGCCGCTCCTGCACATAGCCGCGGAGCTGGTCGTTCGTCGCGAGTTTCGCGGCCTTGGGTCGGGCGGCCCGGCGGTCACGGTGCCACTGCGCGAGCGTGGCCCGGTAGACCATCGTCCCGCCCCGGGTACCGGCGTTACGCCGTAACTCCCGCGACACCGTCGACGCGGGCCGACCCAGCCCCCGAGCGATCTGGCGGATGCTGTCCCCGCGGGCGCGACCCAGCGCGATCTCCTCCCGCTCCGCGAACGACAGATACCGGCCCGAAGGCTCAGGGAAGTCCGAAGGGGGCATCCCGCCACAGTTCCGGAACCACCGGGTCCCGACCACCGGCGACACACCAGCCTCGACACCGGCGTCCTCGCTGCTCAACCCATGCGCGATCGCAGCCCAGAACCGCTGCTCATGCTCCCATCGCGCTACCGGTGGCCGCCCCGGCGACCGCATCCCCGCCCGCCCCGTTACCTTCCGCGTCCAGTCCGCCGGCCGTCCCACTCGCACACCTCCGGATCGAGGTGTTGCGACGACCGGTTGAATTCACCAACTACACGTCTGCCCAGTTCGCTGCTACCTTGACAAGGCTCGGGATCCGCCAGTCCGTCGGCCGGACCGGTATTTGCTACGACAACTCGATGGCCGAATCATTCTTCGCGACCCTCAAGAACGAACGCGTTCACCGCACCGTCTACCCCACCCGCGAACACGCCCGACGCGACATTGCCCGATACATCGAACTCCGTTACAATGCGACACGCCGCCACTCGGCACTCGACTACAGAACCCCGCAGCAAGTCCACGACGAGTACCTGAAAAAGCAGTCCGCTGCATAGATCAGCTT
>NZ_ADGX01000343.1 GCF_000177675.1 Parafrankia sp. EUN1f | reverse complement strand
ATCGACTGCCACACGAAAGCAGTAATCGGCTGGGCCACAGACGACAACTACAAAACCGCGCTCATCGAAACCGCCATCACCATGGCCGCACGAAACCACCAGCTCACCGCCGGAGCTATTTTTCATTCGGACCGCGGAAGTAACTATACGTCTACCCAGTTCGCCGCTACGCTGAAGGGACTCGGGATCCGTCAATCCGTCGGCCGGACCGGGATCTGCTATGACAACTCGATGGCCGAGTCGTTCTTCGCGACCCTGAAGAACGAACGCGTCCACCGCACCGTCTACCCCACCCGCGAACATGCCCGACGCGATATTGCCCGATACATCGAGCTTCGCTACAATACGACACGCCGCCACTCGGCACTCGACTACCGCACTCCACGACAGGTCCACGATGAATACCTGAAAAAGCAGCCAGCTGCATAGATCAGCTTAATAGCAGCTGTCCGGATTCAACGGGGCACACCACTCCTCGAACATCTGGTCACGATCGGGGTCTTCGTCCTCGACGCCGGGTCCGGCCGCTATCGGCCCACGAGTCTCGGCAATCAGATGGCCGGGGCAGCCCCCGAGGGATACAAAACCCTGCTCGACATCAACTGCGCGGGCGGACGGGCGGACCTCGCCTTCGTCGAACTACTCGAAACGATCACCACCGGCGCGCCCGCCTACCAACACCGATATGGGCGCGGTTTCTGGGCGGACCTCGACGCCCACCCGGAGCTGCGGCGTTCGTTCGATGCCCAGATGAACTGGCGATTCCGAGCACAGGCGCCGCAGATCGCCGGGCGCTTCGACTGGACCCGGTTCTCCGAGATCCTGGATGTGGGCGGGGGTGACGGGACCGTTCTCACCGCGATCCTCGCTACCCATTCCGATCTGCGCGGACGGGTGCTGGACCTGGCTCCGACCGCTGCCGCTGCCAGCGCAAGATTCACGGCAGCCGGGCTCGACGATCGAGCCAGCGCCATTTCCGGCAGCTTCTTCGACCCACTGCCCGGCGGGGCCGATGTCTACCTTCTTTCCGACATTCTGCATGACTGGGACGATGAGCACGCCCGCAGAATTCTGGCCCGATGCCGTCGGGCCGCTGCGCCGGATGGCACCGTCGTGGTCATCGAGCCGGTGCTGGGGCGGGGAGCCGGCACCGCGTTCGACCTGTTCATGCTGATGTGTTTCAGTGGCCGGGAAAGAACAGTCGACGAGATAACCCGGCTGGCCGCGGACTGCGATCTCGTGCTCCGCCACGCTGAACCAGTGGCAGATGGACGGACGGCACTGGAGTTCGGAATCACGCCCGCGGTGTAGGTCACGTCGGTCTTGCGTGGCGGGCCAGGCTGTTGAGGGTCCGCCGGCCACTCGGGTCGTCGCCATACGCGGGACTCGCGCGTGCCTATCGGGGTCGCAGCGCGTCGATCGCCAGGTCGAGCAACCGGTCCGCCTGGGCCCGGCCACGCGGGTCGTCGCTGACGCGCCAGAGAAAGCCCATGAGCTGGATGACGTCCGCCGGGTCCAGGCCCGGCCGTACCGCGCCGGCCGCGGCACAGGCGTCGAGCAGGCTCGCCGATCGCTCCGCCCAGGCACTGCGAGGTGTGTTGTGCTCACCCGGCAGGAGCGCGTCAACTCAGGCTTCGGCGCCGCCTCGACCGCGGCCCAGATCATCGCCGGTATCGATCTGACCGGCCGGTCGGCGATCGTGACCGGCGGCTACTCGGGCCTTGGCCGGGAGACGGTGCGCACGCTGCGGGCCGCCGGAGCGGAGGTCGTCGTCCCGGCACGGGACGTACCCAGAGCCCACCGCGCCCTCGACACGATCGAGGGCGTCCAGGTGTGGCCGATGGATCTACTCGACCCGGCGTCCATCGACGCCTTCGCACGGCGATTCCTCGCGACCGGGCGGGCCCTGCACCTGCTGGTGAACAGCGCCGGCATCATGGCGAACCCGCTGACCCGGGATACGCGGGGCTTCGAATCCCAGTTCGCGACGAACCACCTCGGCCACTTTGAGCTCACCGCACGGCTGTGGCCCGCCCTCGCCGCGGCGGGCGGGGCTCGGGTGGTGCAGGTCTCCTCCCTGGGCCACCCCTTCATGACGTAGACGATCGACGAGA
>NZ_ADGX01000344.1 GCF_000177675.1 Parafrankia sp. EUN1f | reverse complement strand
TGCCAGGGCCGTTCAGGCGCCTCGGGCCATCGCGATCATGCCCTTGAGGGTGAGGTCGGCCCTGGTTCCGCCGTCGCAGAGGATGTCGGTGCCGGTGAGGTAGCCGGGTCGGTCGCTGGCGCAGAAGGCGAGTAGCTCGGCGATCTCGTCGGCCCGACCGAAGCGCTTGAGGGCGGCGTGGTCGAGGAGCTTCCCGGCGCCGCTGGCCTCCTCGAGCCGGCCCATGGCGGTGTCGAACGAGCCGGGGGAGACGGACAGGATGCGGGCGCCCTTCGCGCCGAACGCCGCAGCCTGCCGCTGGGAGTACCAGATGACGAAGTTCTTGCTGAGCGAGTAGGCCGAGCCGGGGCGGGACGCCTTCGGGCCTCGGCTCGCGGCCGCGACGATCTTCCTTGTGAACCTCTCGACGTCCACATCGGCCAGCTTGTAGGCCCGCTTCGGGATGAGGAAGCCGGGGAGCATGTGCCCGGCGATGGAGGCCACGTTGACGAGCGCGAAGCCCTCGCCCGCCACGGCCAGCGCGGCCTGGGTGACGTGGATCGTGCCGAGCGCGTTGATCCGGATGATGGTGTCGGCCGAGCCCATCTGCGGGCTGACGCCGGCGGTGTGCACGACGGCCGTGACCGGTCCTGACTCGCCCGCGCGGGTGAACAGGGCCGTGACCGCCGCCCGGTCGGTGATGTCGCAGACGACGCGGTCCGCCTCGACGCCCAGTTCCTTCAGCTCGGTGACGGCGTCGTCGAGCCGCTGCCCGTTGACGTCGCTGATGACCACACGATGGTCGCGGCCGAGGATTCTGGCGGTCGCGAGCCCCATGCCGCCCGCGCCGCCCGTGATGACAGCGGTCTTCGGCATGGTGTCCTCCGTGTCCTGCGGCGGGTCTGTCGGGCGTCATGTGCGGCCCCGTCCCATTGTCCGGGTGTATGCGCTGCGCGGCGACCGGTCGGCGGGCGTCGCCGCCGGTACGCCGAGCGCGGCGCCGCGCTCGGCCGGCGGGCGGTGACGCCGACGCCGACGGTGACGGCGACGCCGACGCCGACGGTGACGGCGACGCCGACGGTGACGGCGACGCCGACGGTGACGGCGACGCCGACGGTGACGGCGACGCCGACGGTGACGGCGACCGGAGGCCACCAGGCGTCGGGGGATCGTCGTGCCCACGACAGGATCCGGCACCGGCCCGTTCTCGGTGGGCCGGCGGTCCGACCCGAAAAGGGCCAACAAAGACAGAGCGACGCTCGGGTGGTCGGGTTCCGAGTCTTGTCAAGCCTGTTAACCCACCGATCGTGGATCCGTCTGGACCGGCGTGTCAGGCGCTCGACAGACGTGTTACGTCGTGTCAGCCGATGGTTCCGGGGGGCGGCACGTAAAGTAATTCGCGTAGTCCCGTCATCGAACGGCAAACGGATGGTTTCGGCGTAGGTGGCCGCCGCTACTCCGGTCTGCCGACAGGCGGTTGCGGAAAACCTCCTGGGCAGTGAAGGCGACTATGGTTCAGGCATATTCCCTGCCGTTCTTCAAAGGGATTGCCAAGCGTTGTCGTGTTCCCTGGCGCGGTATCCAACGGGATTCTTTTCCGGATACCCAAGCAGGCGTGATCGGTTCAGAAGATCTTGTAGTCACCGGGACTGTCCGAAGAGAAGGCGCCGGATTTCCTCTGTCCAGGGGAACCGGGCCGGAGCGCTGAAGGAGTCACTGTGGTCGACGACGGTTCTGCGTCTGGCTGGTCGGCTGTCCGTCCGACCGGGCGGCATGGAGGTGCCGAATGCCAAGTCTGAAATTTGTCAACGCCGATGAGACGGTCGAATTCGATGGTTGTGTTGAACTCATCGAGATGGACGACATCATCACGTTCGGCTGCAGATCCGGCAGGTGTGGGATCTGTGTCGTGCGGATCGTGAGCGGCGGCGAGAACCTGTCGCCGCGGACGGCACGGGAGGAGCGGCTCTTCGGGCTCCTCGGCGAAGAGAGCCCCGCGATGCGCCTGGCCTGTCAGAGCAGGGCCTACGGCGACGCCGTCCTGGACGAGATCAACTGAGCGCGACCGCCCGAAACCAGCTTCTACCAGCTTCTACCGACACCGGGA
>NZ_ADGX01000345.1 GCF_000177675.1 Parafrankia sp. EUN1f | reverse complement strand
ACGTTACCTTCTGGATGGCCCCGCAACGGGGCTCCCGGCCTCCGGACCTGGCATGACTTGAGCCCCTCGTCGGTCATGATCGAAAAAGTGGTGTCACCAAGTTCCGGAGGCATCGGCAGACCGCTGATCAGGGGCATGACCGTCGAACTCATCGTGAGCGAGACAGGCTCTTCGTAACGTGGATGCCGGCACGCTGATGCCGCAGGTGAGGCCGGGAAAGTAGACAGCGCTCGCGGGAGACAGCACGTGATCGATACCGGTGGCATCGACGTCTACCTGGGCCTGGACGTGGGCAAGGGCGAACACCATGCCACCGCTCTCACCCCAGCCGGGAAGAAGGCGTTCGACAAGCGGCTACCCAACAACGAACCGAAACTGCGGGAGGTATTCACCCGGCTGCAAGCCAAGCACGGCACCGTGCTGGTCGTCGTCGACCAACCTGCCTCCATCGGCGCCCTGCCGCTGGCCGTCGCCCGCGACACCGGCTGCCGTGTCGCCTACCTGCCGGGCCTGACCATGCGGCGGATCGCCGACCTCTACCCCGGCGAAGCCAAGACCGACGCCCGCGACGCGTTCATCATCGCCGACGCGGCCCGCTCCATGCCGCACACCCTGCGCGACCTCGCTCCCGACGACGACACCCGGGCCGAGCTGGAGATGCTCGTCGGTTTCGATGACGACCTCGCCCAGGAGGTCACCCGCACCAGCAACCGGCTACGTGGCCTGCTCACCCAGATCCACCCCTCGCTGGAACGCGTGCTGGGACCCCGCCTGGACCACCCGGCCGTGCGCACCCTACTGGAACGCCACGGTTCCCCAGCCCAGATCCGTAAGGCGGGACGCCGCCGCCTGGTGACCCTGCTGCGGCCCCAGGCGCCGCGCATGGCTGAACGCCTGGTAGGAGACATCTTCGCCGCCCTGGACGAGCAGACCGTGACAGTACCCGGCACCGACGCGGCGATTCTGATCATTCCCAGCCTGGCCCGTTCCCTGACCGCCGTCCATGACCAGCGGAAACTCCTCGCGGACCGGATCGCGGAGCTTCTGGAGGCCCACCCTCTTTCCAAGGTCCTGACCTCCATGCCCGGTATCGGGGTCAGGACCGCCGCCCGCATCCTCATCGACGTCGGGGACGCCAGCAGCTTCCCCACCGCCGGGCACCTGGCCGCCTACGCCGGTCTCGCCCCCGCCACCCGAGCATCGGGCTCTTCCATCCGAGGGGAACACCCCTCCCGACGCGGCAACAAACAACTCAAACGCGCCTTCTACCTGGCCGCGTTCGCCTCCCTACGCGAACCCCCGTCCCGGGCCTACTACGACAAGAAACGCGCGGAAGGCAAACATCACGTCGCCGCTCTCACCTGCCTCGCCCGGCGCCGGATCGACGTGCTCTACGCGATGCTTCGCAACGGCACCTTCTACCAGGCCCCGACCCCCTCACCGGCTTGACGAAGGACATAGGGGCACTTTTTGCTCGCACGCTCGCGGAGTCCACGATCGCCGAGGTCCAGTCCACGCTTCCGGCGCCGCCGTGCCGGTCGAGCACCGCCCGATGTATCCGGGGCCATAACCCCGCCCGGGTCCAGACCTGGAACCGGCGGTGCGCCGTAGGCGCGGACACCCCGAACGACGGCGGGAGATGCCGCCACGCACAGCCCGACGTCAGCACGTACACCACCGCCGTGAACACCGCCCGCTCGTCCACCGGAGCCGTCCCCCCACCCTGCGGACGCGGGGTGAAGGAGGGCAACAGAGGTTCCACGAGCTCCCAGAGCTCGTCCGGTACCAGCCGCAGGGCAAGGCGGTCGCTCACGCCTCAGATCATGCAAGAAGATCCACTACACCCACGTGAGACACGCTCTTAGGCGTTCCACTCATCTCCTTGAATGCCCTCACTGGGCATCGCCCCACGACCCGAAGGATGCACCAGCCCACGGATCTGGCCAGTGCAGGACGTGGCATCGGTTTCAGACG
>NZ_ADGX01000346.1 GCF_000177675.1 Parafrankia sp. EUN1f | reverse complement strand
GGCGAGGAGTTCGTGGCGGAGTTCGATCTGCCCGGAGTGGACCCGGCCACCGTGGATCTGGACGTCGAACGCAACGTGCTCACCGTCCGGGCGGAACGGCCGGCGTTGAACGGGGACCGCGAGGTCCTGGTCGCCGAGCGGCCCCGCGGGGTGTTCAGCCGCCAGTTGATCCTGGGCGACAACCTGGACACGGAGAAGATCACCGCCAGCTACCACGCCGGCGTGCTGACCCTGCGGATTCCCGTCGCCGAGAAGGCCAAGCCGCGGAAGATCGCGATCGACCTGTCCAGCGACGACCGCCGGGCCATCCACGCCTGACGCGGGGCGGGACCGATGACGACCCCGCACGGGGCGGCGCCGGTCCGGCCGGCCTGTGTGCAGCTGGCTGATCTGATCTGCTCCGACCCCGACCTGCTGCACGCCGAGTTCGACGCGATCATCTCGGCCGCGTGGGACAGCGACGTTCCACCGGGCAGGCCAGGGCGGCCAGCCGCGCCGCGGCCACCGTCACCGTCACCGGGGCCAGCGAGGAGCCAGCGCTGTCCGCACCGGCAGCCCTGCGGACCGCGGGGAGGCCGGCGGCTGCAACGCCGAGCGCGGCTGCGGGCGCCGCCTGGCCGTCCGACCCTCGGCACCGACCACACGGCACGACACAGAAGGGAGTCATAGCCACCGCTCACCACCCCCAGAAGTACCCCTCAGCACGTCGATGCGGGCGCGGGCCGGGCCCACGGCCACCTGACCGGGGGCCCGGCCCGCCTCCCTGCCAGGTCGCAGAGGACACGGGCACATGGCGCCGGGGAACCCGAACCCACAGCGCGGACACCAGGGGCCACCCCGCCGATCCCGTCGTGCCGCGTTCCGCGGCCACCATCGGCCCCAGACGCGCCATGAACGTCCGAACCTAACTCACGGTAACCGTGGGGTGGGATAGCGGACCGGCCACCGTCAGCCGACGCGCGCCGCTCTCGCCGCAGCCCTCCCGCAACCCAGATCCGCCAATTGTGACGGAACGGAACCGTTGCGGGGGTGGCGCTGCGACGGCAAACCCGACTTAGGCGCCCGAAGCGGACGCCCCGCACATGATCGTTCCCTGCACACAATTACCGAATGCGCACCCAATGCGCACCCAAACCCGTTTTGATCTTGAATAGATGATCTTAGACTTCGCAAAACCGCAGGTCAGGGCCTATTTCTCTGGAGCCGGCGAGGGGACTCGAACCCCTAACCGCTCGATTACAAGACGAATCGCCGCGTATCGGAGCATACCGGAACATGCCGCCCCGTGCCGGAAAATCCGAGGTCACGGCGATTTCCGTGCCGGAACGTGCCGGCGCGTGCCGCGACGTCCGCGCACACAATGCGCACACACGCCACCGGCGGCCCCTTGAGATAAGAGCCATATTGGTCGATACCGGACACAAAGGCGCGTCGATTACAGCAGGTAATCGCTTCCGAACGAGAAAGCGTCCACCTGACCCTGTCCGGCAACGGACACAGCGGACAACCGGCGACCGCGTGCGAGCCAGGCCGACGGTTACTGGTCGCAGTCCGTGAGCAATGGTTGATAAAAGGCCAGGTCAACACCGATGGCCGAGTTCTGGCACCCCACAAGCCGCACACCCGCACGAAGATCAGGTAGAGCAGGCGAATGAACATACCTGACCATCATGCCGCCGGCCCCGTACGGCCGCATCGTCCCAGCTCGCAGGCCCAGGCCCACTTCTGGCACCCCACAGGGACACCGTGGCGGGACGTCCCGGCCCGGTACGGCACCTGGCAGACGGTCTACGGGCTGTTTCGGAACTGGCAGCGGGACGGGACCTGGGAACGGATCCTTACCCAGCTGCAGGCCCGGGCTGATGCCGACGGACTGATCACCTGGGATGTGTCCGTCGACTCCACCGTGGCCCGGGCCCACCAGCACGCCGCCGGGGCACGTAAAAGT
>NZ_ADGX01000347.1 GCF_000177675.1 Parafrankia sp. EUN1f | reverse complement strand
GGGGAACCCGGCGCATGCGGCGGGGAACCCCGCACACACGGCGGCCGGGAGCATGCCGCACGCGGCCGGCGGCCTGGCGCCGGCGACCGCCGGGACGCAGCCGGCGGATCCGGCGGGTGGTGGTGCCGGAGCCGGCGCAAGCCCGGCCGAGCTGCTGGCCGACGCGGCCGGGGGTGCCATCCGCACCGTCCCGCAGTGGCACCGGCGTGGCCCACTGGCCGGTGTCGTCGGGCTGATCGCCGGGGGCCTGGTGTTCGCACCCTGGCTGTCGAACTTCTTCTCCCAGCTGGCGCACACCGGCACCCCCTGGGGGGAGCCGGCGAGCTTCGCCGCGGTCACCCACGCCTACGGGCAGTGGGCGGGCGGGCCGACCACCCTCGGACGGCTGCTGCTGTTCCTCGTGACCGGCCTGGTCGCCGCCGGTATCGCGGGACGTCCCCTCGGGGGCCGGTTCATCCTGCTCGACCTGAAGGGCCTCGAACCGGGCCGCACGCTGTTCTTCCTCGCCACCGGGACTCTGATCGTCGCGGTGGCGGCCGGCAAGGCGGTCGGCAACGCCTGGGCCGACCGCTACACGGCGACGGCGTTCGTCCCGTTCCTCCTGGTGGTCGGCCTCGGCGCCACGATGCTGGCGGATCGGCGGGTCTTCCGCGGCGTGGTCGTCCTCGCCGCGCTGATCGGCGTCATCGCCGGGACGAGCGACGTCCGGCGGGAGCGCAGCCAGGCCGGCGAGGCCGCCGCGGTCCTCACCCGGCTGTCCAAGCCCGGTGACGTCCTGCTGGTGTGCCCGGACCAGCTCGGGCCGGGCCTGGCCCGCACCGTGCCCTCCTGGCTCAAGGTCTACGTGGTCCCGACCTATGCACCGCCCGACCGGGTGAACTGGGTCGACTACGAGGAGCGGAACGAGAAGGCCAACGGCGTCGCGGTCGCCGAGCGTGCGCTGGCCGAGGCCGGATCACACACCGTGTTCATGGCCGGCTCCGGCGCGTACCGGACCTACGAGGAGCTCTGCACCCAGGTGCGCACGACGCTGCAGGAGCATCGCCCGCTGGCCGACGAGGTGATGACGCAGGGCATTCCGGCCCGCGTGTACGAGAACTACGCCCTGCTGCGGTTCCGGGTGTCATGACCGCGGCGCGCCAGCCCGCGTACCCCGAGGCGCCACGGCAGCCTCCGGGTACGCGGGAGACGCCGCAGCCGCGACCGGGGAAGCCGGCCCGGGGCAGGCACGGGGTCAGCCGTGGCGACCGCACGTCGACCGCACGGGCCAGGGCCTGGGCCCGCCGCTGGTATCTGCGGGACGTCCTCGTCGCCTGGGTCGCCGCACGGGTGGTCGTCGGCGCGGCGCTGGCGCTGACCCGGTTCATCGCGGACAGCGCCAGCGAGGACGACGGCGTCACGCTTGAGACGACCGATCTGCTCGGCTGGGACGCCGGCTGGTACCTCACCATCGCCGAGCACGGCTACGACGGGGCCGGGGACGAGAGCCGGCGTTTCTTCCCCCTGCTCCCCCTGCTGGTCCGCCTGTTCACGGCCCTGCCCGGCGCGGGCGGCCACGCCGGGGCGGTGCTGCTCGTCCTGGTGAACCTCATCGCGGTCGCGTTCGCCCTGGTACTGGTCGGCGTCGCGCGGGCCGAGGGCTTCGACGACGACACGACCCGCCGGGTCATCTGGATCGGGGCGCTGGCGCCGCCCGCCTTCGTGCTGGTCATGGGCTACGCCGAGGCGCTGGCGGGGCTGCTGGCCGCCGCGGTCCTGTTCGGCGCACGGACCCGCCGCTGGGAGATCGCGATCGTCGCCGGGCTGCTCGGCGGCCTGTGCCGGCCGTTGGGCCTGCTGCTCGCCGTGCCGGTCGCGATCGAGGCCGCCCGCGGGCTGCGCCTCCCGCTGCTCGGCCGGCTGGGGCCTGCCGGAGCACC
>NZ_ADGX01000348.1 GCF_000177675.1 Parafrankia sp. EUN1f | reverse complement strand
TGGACCCGGTGGACCGGGTGACGTACGAGCCGGGACAGGTCGCGCAGTGCGACCTGTGGTTCCCCGAGCCGAAGATCCCGGTCGGGTGGGGGCAGACACGGACGCTGCCGGTCCTGGTGATGACGGTGGCGTTCTCCCGGTTCACCACAGCGACGATGATCCCGTCACGCCAAGGCGGGGACATCCTGGCCGGGATGTGGCAGCTGATCAGCCAGGTCGGCCGGGTGCCTCGGACCCTGGTCTGGGACCGTGAGTCCGCGATCGGTGGCAGCGGGCGGGTCAGCGGCCCGGCCGCCGCGTTCGCCGGGACGCTGGCCACGAGGATCCGACTGGCCCCGCCGCGGGACCCGGAGTTCAAGGGGATGGTCGAGCGGACGAACCGTTTCCTGGAGACCTCGTTCCTTCCCGGCCGCACCGTCACCAGCCCGATCGATTTCAACGCCCAGCTCGAGAGCTGGCTGGCCCAGGCGAACACCCGCCGGGTCCGCGCGACCGGCACCCGCCCCGTCGATCTCCTCGAGACCGACCGTCAGGCGATGCTGGCGCTGCCACCGGTCGGACCGGAAGTCGGGCTGGCCCACCGCATCCGCCTGGCCCGCGACTACTACGTCCGTCTCGACGGGGTCGACTACTCCGTCGACCCGGCTGCGATCGGCCGCTTCGTGGAGGTGACCGCGTCCGCCTGGACGGTCACCGTCACCTGTGACGGGCAGCCGGTCGCGTCCCACGACCGCTGCTGGGCCCGACACACCGTGATCACCGATCCGGCTCACCGGGCCACCGCCACCAGGCTGCGCCGCGACCACGCCGACCAGGCCGCAGCGCGGCGACGCCACCAAAGCCTGCGTCAGCACGCCGACGGACACGTCGTCGCGCTGCGCGCGCTCCCCGACTACGACGCCCTGTTCGGCGTCGACTTCACCCCCACCACCCACACGGAAGCGAGCAGCCAGTGACCATCACCGGCGACACGGACGCGCCCGGCAAGACCTCCAAGTCCAGCGACGGGCTGCCAGCCCTGCTGGGTTACCTGACCCGCGTGCTGAAGATGCCCACCATCGGCCGGATCTGGGAGCAGCTCGCCGATCAGGCCCGCGACGAGAACTGGTCGCACGAGGAATACCTCGCCGCGGTCCTGCAACGCCAGGCCGCCGACCGCGAGTCCGCCGGCACGATCATGCGGATCCGCACCGCCCACTTCCCGACGGTCAAGACGCTGGAGGACTTCAACCTCGACCACCTGCCCAGCCTGCGCCGCGACGTCCTCGCGCACCTGGCCACCGGCACCTTCGTCGCCAAAGCCGAGAACGTGATCCTGCTCGGCCCACCCGGCATCGGGAAGACCCACCTGGCCATCGGCCTCGGCGTCAAGGCCGCCCAGGCCGGCTGTTCGGTCCTGTTCGACACCGCCAACAACTGGATCACCCGGCTCGCCGCCGCACACCAGGCCGGACACCTCGACACCGAACTCAAGAAGATCCGCCGCTACAAGCTGATCATCATCGATGAGGTCGGCTACATCCCCTTCGACCAGGACGCCGCCAACCTGTTCTTCCAACTCGTCGCCTCCCGCTACGAACAGGGCTCGATCCTCGTCACCTCGAACCTGCCGTTCGGCCGCTGGGGCGAGACCTTCTCCGACGACGTCGTCGCCGCAGCCATGATCGACCGGCTCGTCCACCACGCCGAGGTCCTCACCCTCACCGGCGACTCCTACCGCACCCGAGCCCGCCGCGACCTGCTCGCCAAAGACCGCCCCAACCGCGACTAACCTGACCACCGGGTGCGCCGATTTACCTCGGCAAGAACCGTTCAGTTTTCGCTCGGCGTCA
>NZ_ADGX01000349.1 GCF_000177675.1 Parafrankia sp. EUN1f | reverse complement strand
AGTACCCGTTGCGGCTCCGGCGGCATTGTCGGCCGTGCCCGGCGTTCCGTACTACACCGGCTGACCGGTTCCGCTCATCCAGGAGCCGTAAAGATCATCGGCGCCATTCAGGCGCCGGGCCCGGGGAAGGCAGTCCGGGCACTCCGCTGGAAACGCGGCCTGACCCCCGCGTCAGCACAGTCGCGTCGCGCCGCAGGGCGTGCGAATCCGAGTCGACGTCCGTCCGATTCGCTTCGCACGCCCTGCGGCGTTGCTGTTCAGGCCGCGCCCAGCAGCGCTCAGCCGCTGCTCCGGCGGGTGTTCCGGCGCCGTGGCGACGACGTGACCTCACCACGTAGCTGATGGTCGAGCACTTCTTTCAGCGCAAGAGCGGTGTGGGCTGAAAGGGCGGCGGGCATGCGGAGCGTCACAGCGAGCTGCAGCGCGTTCAGCAGCAGCAACGACGACAACCTGCTGGCGATCGTCTCGCTGCCCATGGGCAGGTCCGGCGTGCCCACCACCAGCAGCACCGTCGCGAGTTCGGTGATCGGCCCCGCCGAATAGCTCGTGATCGCGATCACCGGCGCACCTGCGGCCCGCGCGGCCTCCGCTGCCCGCATGGTCGGCTCGTTCGCCCCGCTGCTGGTGATCACCATGCAGACATCGGCCGGGGCCAGCAGGCGGGCCGCGAGCGCCTGTGTGATCGAGTCGGTCGGCGCCTCGGCCGGTCGGCCGATGGTGAGGAAGCGCAGCGCCGCGTCCTGGGCGACCGGCGCCGAGCCGCCGTTCCCGACGAGCAACAGCCTGTTCGCGTTCACCAGCAGGTCGACGGCGGGTGCGACCGCGCTGCGGTCCAGCGGCCCGAGGGCGTCGGTCAGCGCCTGGGCCGCGGTCGCGAAAACAGCGTCGACGAGACGCTCGGGCGGGTCGTCGGGCAGCGGCGCCCGCGTGTCACGCAGCGCGAGAGCCCCGGCCTGGCGGGCGAGTTCGAGCCGCAGGTGCTGGAAGCCTCGGAACCCGAGGTGCTGGCAGGCCCGTACGACGGTCGCCGTCGACACTCCCGCCGCGGCGGCCAGCTCGGCGACCGACCAGTGGACGACATCCTCCGGTCGGGCCAGGCACACTTCGGCCACTCGCCGTTCGCTGCGGATCAAACCCGGCAGCGCGGCCTGGACGACGGCGAACAGCCCGCCGGGCAGCGGGGCCCCTGGCTGCGCGGTGGACGTGTCGTTCCCGGGTGTCGCCATGCAGCATTTCATACACGGCTCGGGCGACTCGGCGTACTGACGATCAAGATTTCCGTGACCGGAGCCGGGTGGATGCCTCTAATGGGACGTACCGGGTCGCTGTAGGGCAGGCTCGGTGCCGGTAGCCGCTGGTAGGTGAGCACTCCGCGCCTCTGGACCGAAGTCGAGTCCTAAGGTCAGACCGTGCCCCTGCCGGTGGTCGGGAGAGCTGACTGCTGATGGGATGTCGTGGCCGTCGAGCAAGACGTGACCACTTGACCATTAGGGCGTGGTGGATCTCCCGTGGGCTGCCGGAACTGCTGCCGGTGCGAAGGAGGCCTGGGTGCTGTTCGTCGGGGACGACTGGGCGGAAGATCACCATGATGTGGAGGTGCAGGACGAGACCGGCCGGCGGCTGACGAAGGCCAGGGTGCCGGAGGGTGCGGCGGGCATCGCCCGGCTGCACGCCATGGTCGGGCGGTATCTTCCCGAGGACGCTGACCCTGGCCAGGTCGTGGTCGGGATCGAGACGGACCGTGGTCCGTGGGTGTCCGCGCTGGTCGCCGCCGGTTACCAGGTGATCGCGGTGAACCCGCTGCAGGCG
>NZ_ADGX01000350.1 GCF_000177675.1 Parafrankia sp. EUN1f | reverse complement strand
GACCCTGCTGGTTTATTCAGGCTGCGTGGGTGAGGTCGAGCCGGGTGAGGTGGGTGGCGCGGGTCCGGTCGAGGGGCTTGCCGGTCCAGTAGGCATCGAGCCGGATCATGTTGATCGCGGCTGCGGCGATGTTGTGTTCAAGGCTGGTCTTGGGCAGGCCGCGGTAGCGGGCGGTCCGGATGCCCGTGACGTGGGTGGTCTGGCGGATGGTGCCCTCGATCCCGGACCGGGCGGCGTAGCGGCGTTTCCACTCGTCGGTCGTCTGTTCGGCCCTCGCGGTGATGGTGGCTTCGTGGAGGGCACGGTCCCGGAGGGTGATGTGGCGCTGTTGGCCTTTCGTGCACAGGTCCCGGACCGGGCAGGGGCCGCAGGTCGATTTCGTCCAGGTCGCCACGATCACGTCGGTGGTGTGTTGGCGGCACGGGTTCCACGTCGAGCTGGTCTGGCCCTGCGGGCAGGTGCCGCGGCGGCGGTCGAAGTCGAAGGAGAAACTCGCCTTGTCATAGCCCGCCCGGGCTTTCGCCTGGTGGGAGTGGTCGAGCAGGACCGGGGTGACCAGGCTGATCCCGTGGACCCGGGCGGAGTGGATCATCTGGTCGGCGCTGGGGTAGCCGGAGTCGAGCAGATGCTCGTCGGGGGCCAGCCCGTTGCGGCGCAGCTCGGTGTGGATGTCGTCGAGAGCGGCCGCGTCGGGGGTGGTCGCCAGGGTGGTCAGTACCCCGGTGATCAGGTTCGGGGTGTCCCCACGCCCGGTCGCCGCGGTCGTCTCGGGCGTCGTCGTCTCGGGTGGGGTGCAGGTCTCGGTGAGATGGACCTTGTACCCGTCCCAGCCGTGGTCACGTTTGAGACTGTGCCGGGTGTCGAGGTCGTAGGGCGAGATCAGGCGGTCTCTGCCAGGCGGGAGCCCGTCCCCGCCCTCCGAGGTGTTCTCCCGCCGCCGTACCACCTCCGTCCCGCTGCCCGTGGTGTACCGGTAGAACTGCTGCACCCAGACCCGCCGCAGAACATCGACGGCGGGGATCTCCCGCAGCCAGACCGGCGCGTCGTGCGCGTGGGCCGCTGCGAGCAGGTGGTAGCCGTCACGGCCGTACTCGACCATGAGGGCCTTACGCTTCGTCTCCGACGCGGGAAGGCGCCAGGTGTCGACCCGCGCTCCGTACCGCCGCTGCCAGGAGTCGTCGATCACCCCGGCCAGCCAGGCCGGAGCGGCACTGGCGAACGCTTCGAGCGCGGCGCGCACACTCTCCCCGGCCAGTTCCAGCCGGCACAGGTTCCGGATCGCGCCGAGCACGTGGGTGGAGTCGGTGCGCGCCCGCCCGCCCGCCTTGAGCAGCCCCTCGGCGACCAGACGCGCCAGAAGCGCGTCGAGCGCGTGGGTCGCCAGATCCCCCTCGACCAGCCGCGCGCGGAACTCCGAGAACACGCTGGCGTCGAACCCCGGATCGTCGAGATCGAGACCGAGCGCGTATTTCCACGACATCCGGTCGCGGACCGCGTCCGCGGCCTGCCGGTCGGTGAGGTTCTCGGAGAACTGCAGAACCGTGGCCATCATCAGCTGGGCCGGAGAGATCCCCGGCCGGCCCCGCACCCCGAACGCGCCGGTGAACCGCCCGTCCTCGTAGACCACACCGAGCTCGTCACGGATACGCATCGCCAGGTTCCCCTTCGGGACGCGGCACGCGCGACCCGCGCGGTCAGCGGTGGGACCTCGGGCCAGGGTCTCGGCTGCAGGGACACGACCGCCATCCTCCCGACCCGACACCCCACGACCAGCACACCGTCCCGGGTGTTGCG
>NZ_ADGX01000351.1 GCF_000177675.1 Parafrankia sp. EUN1f | reverse complement strand
CGGGGCATCATCGACTCCCACTGCGCCACGCCGTACGAAGCCCAGCTGCCGCCGAACGCGCCGCGCCAGATGGTGGCCGTCGCCGGCCGGTGGGGCCTGCAGGTCCTGATCGTTGACGCCGGTGGCGGCGGGATGTGCCGCGCCTACACCGAGACCGGGGCGGAGAACGACGTCGCCCCCGACTTCGCCGGCCTGAACGGCCCTCTTCTGTGGTCACCCGGCCAGCACGACCTAAGCCGGCCGCCGGCGAACCCCGTCGAGGTGTTCAGCTCCGGTGAGGACGGGTCCGGCAGGCTGGGCGAGTGGAACGCGCGACGGTGGGCCGTCGGGCAGGTTGCCCCGGAGGTCGCCCTGCTCGTCGCAGCGCTCCCGACCGGGGAGGCCGTGATCGTCCCCTTCGAGCCCTCGACCGGCGCGTTCATCACCCACATCCAGGTCACGACCCCGGATGTCGCCCAGTACCACGCAGTGAACCAGATGCCGCTGACCTTGTACGCCTACGACTCCGCCGGGACACTCGTCGCCCAGACCACGGCCGCCATGTGCGCCCAGTACCCGGCGTGCAACGGGCCGGAGGCCGCCAAGACCATCCGTCCCTCGCCCCTGACGTCCGCTCCGATGACGAACACGGGCATACCTACGGCTCGCCGGACACCCACCGCCAGCTAGGTCACGGAGGAGCCTTCACACAATCGCCGCGATCTGGTTGCGGGTCCGGGAAGCGACGGCTGCAGGGCCACCGATACTGGCCTGGCGGTCCGTGCCCACCCACCGCCTGGCGACCCACCGGGGATCTCGCACCACTGCACAGCGCCGCCAATACGGACAAACAGGGCACAGAAGCACCTGGTGATCCGCAAGACGTGCGGATGTCGGTTGCTGCAGCAGCAAAGATCCTCACTTCTTGCTCCGAAGCAGCAGCGGCGCTCGGCAGTAGCGGCGGCAGCGGAAGCCCGACGCCTGGGATTCCGCGACGGACTCTCCGACGACCAAGATCCTCCGATCTTGTCCGAGATCCCCTTCCGCGTCGATCAGATCTCGACGACGTCGACCGCGCCGTCGGTGACCTCCAGATGGAACGCTGCGCGGTCGGGCGCCGCGGGGCCGGGCGCCGCGGGGCCGGGCGCCGCGGGGCCGGGCGCTGCGCGGTCAGTGGGCCAGGCGCGGGGCGTGCCAGGCGCGGACGCGATCGTCGAGATCGTCGAGATCGGCGTGCCAGCCGACGTAGCCGCGGGCCTCCGAGACGAACCGCCGTGACCGCCCGGCGATGACGGTGCTCGGCCGGTCGCCGGAGATCGTGAGGGCCTGGTCGACGAGCTCGACCGCCTGGTCCAGGTCGCGTCGTTTGGCGGCGGCGGTCGCGGCGGCGATGCGGACCATCGAGCGCAGGCCGGTGGCACCGGCCGCGTCCAGGTGGTGGATCGCCGCGTCGGTGTAGACGCTCGCCGCGCCCGGCATGCCCAGCTCGACGTAGGCGGCGGCGGACAGCTCGGACAGTGTCAGCACATGCAGCGTGTCGATCGAGAAGCCCGGCTCGCCGTGCTGGTCCGCGCTCAGCGAACCGGCGATGTGCCAGGCCCGGCCGATCGCCTGGTGCACGGCCCAGCGGTCACCGAGGGCGCCGTGGGCGCGGGCCTCGATGGCGGCCGCCCGCGCCGCCGCCGG
>NZ_ADGX01000352.1 GCF_000177675.1 Parafrankia sp. EUN1f | reverse complement strand
CCCGCCGCCCGCCGCCCGCTGCCGCTGCCGCTGCCCGGGAACCGCGCGGGCGGCCGGGCGCCGGGCCGCTTCGATAGCCTCGACGCGTGACCTCCCGTTCGGACGCCCCGCCCGCCGGCGGGCACTCCTTCCACGGCAAGTCCGGTTTCCTGCCCCCGCAGCTGTATCGGTACCTCGTCACCCACGGGTCACCAACCGACGACATCCTCGCGGACCTCACGGCCGAGACCGCGGCCCTGGGCGGCGCCGCCGGGATGCAGATCCCCGCCGATCAGGGCGCCCTGCTGACGATCCTGACCGCGGCGATCGCGCCGTCCCGCGCCATCGAGATCGGGACCTTCACCGGCTACTCCTCGCTGTGCGTGGCCCGCGCCCTGCCGCCCGGCGGCCGGCTGCTGTGCCTGGACGTCAGTGACGAGTGGACGTCCATCGCACGGCGCTACTGGGAGCGGGCCGGAGTGAGCGACCGGGTGGAACTCCGCCTCGGCCCGGCAGCCGAGTCGCTGGCGCAGCTGCCCGCGCGGCCCACCTTCGATCTCGCCTTCATCGACGCCGACAAGGAGGCGTACCAGACCTACCTCGAGCTGCTGCTGCCCCGGCTGAACCCGAACGGCCTGATCATCGTGGACAACGTCCTGCAGTCCGGGCGGGTGCTCGCCGAGGACGGAGCCGGGACCGAGGCCAGCCCGAACGTCGTCGCCATGCGGGCCTTCAACGAGGCGCTCGCCCGTGACCGGCGGGTCCAGGTCGTCATGCTGCCCGTCGCCGACGGGCTGACCCTCGCCCGCAAGCTGCCGTAGGCCCACTGACACTGGCCGACTGGCCGGGAGCGGTCAGAGATACCGTTCCGGGCTGCCGATCCGCACCTGCACACCGGGCGAGTAGTGCATCAGCGGCTCGACCGCCGGCGGGGCGAACCCGGCCGCACGCAGCAGCCCGTCGTCGAGCTCCACGGGATCCGCCCGGTGGAGCGGCCAGGGGTCGTGGCAGGCCGGCACCGTCCGATGGCTCGGCCCGGTCGAGCTGTAGAGGCGCCACCGGGCGGTGAGGAAGTGGTCCAACGCGCTGAGCTCGCCGGCCTGATACGCGGCGCCGATCCGGACCCGCACCCGGCTGGACGCCCCACGCGGCCCCGGCCAGCGACGCCGCGTCCGGTAGACGATCTCGTCCTGGCCGATCCCCTCCTGGCCGATGCCGTCCTGACCGAGCGTGCCACGCGGGCCCGACCAGCCTTCCCCGGTACGGACGACCCGCATGGCGGACCACAGGTAGGGAAGCCGGAAACCCGCGCGCGCCACCAGAACCGCGGGGAGCCTGGCGGCGTCCAGGGAGAAGAACCAGACCCCGCGACGTCCCCGCCGATCAACCACATAGGTGCGGACGTTCGTCTCCGGGAACGTGGACATCCACGGCATCGACCAGCCGCGGCCGGTCGCCACCCGCATGGCGAAGGGCACCAGGCTGACCCAGGCCTGGCCGTCGAAGGTGTCCACGGTCAGCTCCGGCGGCAGCCGACGGCGCACCACCTCCGGCTCGAACGGCCAGTGCAGGAACGTCAGCTGCTCCCAGCGCTGGATCGAAGCCGGGCGCTCGACGGCGAACGGGCACACCGGCCCCACCGCGCCCACCGGGCCCACCGGGCCCACCGGGCCCACCGGG
>NZ_ADGX01000353.1 GCF_000177675.1 Parafrankia sp. EUN1f | reverse complement strand
GCCAACGGCAAGCCGTTCCTGGGCGGTGTACCGCCCATCGAGAAGACGACCGATGACAGGGTCGGCCACCGTGGCATCCACGGGGACAGTTTACGATCGGCCGTTCCGACCGTCGGACAGTGGTCTTACTTCGCAAATCAGTCGGAGTCGCGCCCAAACGGGCGGGACTTTCGTCACAAAGTGGCGAATCTGCGCCGGAGTGGAGTGACCAGCCCCGGAATTCTTCTGTGCCGGGCGAAATCCCGGCGCGTGATCGGGCGGCCCACCTCGGTCCGCGCGGCGTGGCTCACACCTTTTCCGTGCAGCCCGCGCCGCCAGCCGTGAGAACTGGCTGGGTACCTCCACTTCTGGTGCTTACACTGTGGCGTGACCGGGGAGCCCGCGGACGCGGGCTGAGAGGCCGACCAGGATGCCGTCGGCGACCCGCAGACCCGATCGCGGTCATGCGCGCGTGGGGAGGAATCCTGATGACACAACCGATCATGGCGGCAGGCCCGGCCGGCACAGCAGGTCCGGCCGGCACAGCAGGTCTCGCCGGCACAGCAGGTCTCGCCGGCACCGCCGGCGTGGCCGCCGCGGCCGGCGTGGGGGAGGACACCCTCCGGATCGCCGGCACCGCCTACGCCAGCCGGCTCCTGGTGGGCACCGGCAAGTTCGCCAGCCACGAGCTGATGCGGGCGAGCCTGGTCGCCTCCGGCGCCGACATCGTCACCATCGCGCTGCGCAGGGTGGACCTGTCGCGGGCGGGTGAGGGCGACGTACTCGACTTCGTCCCGGCCGGGATGACGCTGCTGCCGAACACCTCCGGCGCGGTCGACGCGGCGGAGGCGCTGCGGCTGGCCCGGCTCGGCCGCGCGGCGACCGGCACCGCGCTGGTGAAGCTGGAGGTCACGCCAGACCCGCGCACACTCGCACCCGACCCGATCGAGACGCTGCGCGCGGCGGAGCTGATGGTCGCCGACGGGTTCACCGTGCTCCCGTACTGCTCGGCCGATCCGGTGCTCGCCCGCCGGCTCGAGGAGGCCGGCTGCGCCACGGTGATGCCGCTCGGCAGCTGGATCGGCTCCAACCGCGGCCTGCGCACCCGGGACGCGATCGAGGCGATCGTCGAGACCGCCGGCGTCCCGGTCGTGGTCGACGCCGGCCTCGGCGCGCCGTCCGACGCCGCCGAGGCGATGGAGATCGGTGCCGACGCGGTGCTGGTCAACACCGCCATCGCGATCAGCGCCGATCCGGTCACGATGGCGCGCGCGTTCGCGCTCGCGACCACCGCCGGGCGGCTGGGGTATCTCGCCGGTCGCGCGCGGCCGGGTAGCGCGACCGCGGCCGCGGCGTCCTCCCCGCTCACCGGCTTCCTCGGCGCGCTCACCGACGGCGGCGCCGGTGGCACGGTCGGCAGTGGCACCGCGAGTAGTGGCACCGCGAGTAGCGGCACCGTGAGCAGCGGCACCGTCGGCAGCGGCACCGTGAGCAGCGGCGTCGGCGGGGGCGCCTGATGGCCAGCCCGCCGGGCCTGTTCGCCCACGAGCTCGCCGAGCTGGACATCCCAGGCCTGGCGCGGTCCGCCCGCGAGGCGGGCCCGGCCGAGGTGGACGCCGTGCTGCGCCGGGCGGCCG
>NZ_ADGX01000354.1 GCF_000177675.1 Parafrankia sp. EUN1f | reverse complement strand
GCTGTTCGACGAGCATGGCTCGTAGCCCGGGATCAGGATCGTCGACGACGATCGCAGAAGTCTGCCCGAGACAGGGAAGTATCGCTCCGATGATGCGGGTGGGGATGCCGGCATCGAGCAGTCCGCGAATCTTGCGCACGCGATCAACGAGGTACTCGTCGTACTCACGGTATCCGTTGTCCAGGCGACGGGGCGTGACGAGCCCCTGCTCCTCGTAGTACCGCAGCATGCGCGGGGGCACATCGGTCTTCCTCGCCAGCTCGCCGATCCGCACGGAGATCCCTCTTATTGATGTCAATGTCTCCAGCGATGCTACGCGGGACGGGCTTGACCTTCACATGGGTGTGATAGTTGGACCATGGGGGCATGGCAGACCGCAAGATCATTCTTGGCATGGTGCTCACCGACGGGTACGGCAATCTTCCTGGCGCGTGGCGCGCGCCCCACGTCGACCCCGGCAACTACGCGAAGGTCGAGGCGAACATCCGCTACGCGCAGGCCGCTGAGCGCGGCGGCTTCGCGTTCCTCTTCACCCCGGACTTCCCCGCGGTACGCGGAGATGTCGAGCACTCGACGATCAGCAACATCATGGACCCCCTCATGGAGACGGCAGCCATCTCGCAGGCCACCAGCAACATCGGGTTCGTGCTGACCGGATCCACCACCTTCCAGGAGCCGTTCAACACCGCTCGCCAGTTCAAGACGCTTGACATCATGAGCCACGGACGTGCGGGCTGGAACGCCGTGACGACGAGCGACCCGGCCGTCGCCGCGAATTACGGCAAACCCGTCGCCGACCGCGCCGAGCGCTACCAGCGCGCCCACGAGTCGATCCAGATCGTGCAGTCGCTCTGGGGCAGCTGGCAGAAGGATGCCTGGATCAACGACCAGGAATCGGGCCGCTTCATCGATCCGTCCAAGCTGCAGCCGATCAATCTGCGGGGCGAGCACGTGGCATCGCGCGGCCCGCTCGCGCTGCCGCCATCGGAGCAGGGCCAGCCCGTGATCTTCACGTCGGGCGGCCCCAGCCCGCACTTGCTCGCCCTCGCCGGTCGCTACGCGAGCGGGTTCATCACCGAGGTGTGGACGATCAAGGAGGCACGTGCGCAGCGCGACGCGCTCCGGAACGCCGCGCACGAGGCGGGGCGCGACCCCGACGAGATCAAGTTCATCGTCGGGCTCATGACGACCGTCGCTCCCACGGTCCGTGAGGGGCTTGACCGCCGCATCGCGATCGCGGGCGACCTCATCGAGGCGCGGCTGCCGCATCTGAGCGCCATGATCGGCGTCCAGATCCAGCCCCGGCACATCGACAGGCCTCTCTCCTCCGAGCAGCTGGCGGTCGCGCACGCATCGCCGATGGACCCTCGGTCCGCGATCGCCTTGCGAGTCGCCCGGGAGGGATGGTCGCCGCGCGACGTCCTCGCTCACGGGGTCATCGACTACCACCCCGTGACGGTCGGCCCCGGGAAGGTGCACGCCGACCACATGCAGGAATGGTTCGAAGCGGAAGCGGCCGATGGCTTCTGGCTCGCTCCCGATGTGTACGAGGACGGTGTCGACGCCCTCGTCGACGAGGTCGT
>NZ_ADGX01000355.1 GCF_000177675.1 Parafrankia sp. EUN1f | reverse complement strand
ACGAACATGCTCGCCGGGAAGAAAGCCGGCCAGAAGAAGCTCAACGATTTCCTGTTGGAGTGGGACCGGCGGCCCCAGACCTGGCAGGAACAGCTCGAGCTCGTCCGCGCGATGAACGCGAGGCTCGGCGGCACTGACACAACTCAACAGGGGAGGCGGAATGTCGACGACCAGTCGCCTCGCGACCCTGCTGGTTCGGATCCAGGGCGACGCCGACGGACTCGAGGGCGAGCTGGACGGGGGCCTGGCCCGGGCTGAGTCCACCGTGCAGAGGGCGGGCGAGCGGATCCGTTCCGCCTCGTCCGCCATCGGCGCCGGGATCGGCACCGCCCTGGGCGTCGGCATCAGCACCGCGATCGAGAACGAGTCCGCCGGCGACAAGCTCGCCGCCCAGCTCGGCGCGTCCGGGGACCGGGCCGCTGAGCTCGGCCGGATCCAGGGCGACGTGTACGCCGCCGGGTGGGGCGACTCCCTCGACACGGTTGGCCTCGCGATCAAAGGCGTCCAGCAGAACATCGGCGATCTCGGGGAGGGAGCCGAGGGCGGCCTAGAAGGCATCGCGTCCAAAGCCCTCATGGTTTCCGAAACCTTCGATCAGGACCTCAGTATGACCACCGCAGCGGTCGGAAACCTGCTGCGCAACGGCCTGGCCGACGACGCCGATGAGGCATTCGACATCATCACCGCAGGCCTGCAGGGCTCCGGCGACAAAGCTGGCGACCTGTTGGAGACCTTCAACGAATACGCGCCGCTGTTCGCGCGCGTAGGCGTCGATGGTCAGACCATGACCGGCCTCATCTCTCAAGGCCTGCAGGGCGGTGCCCGTGACGCCGATCAGGTCGCCGACGCCATCGGTATTTTCGGTGAGACCGCACTCAAGGGTGGCACGGCCGTCGAGGCGGCGTTCCAAAGCATCGGTCTGAATGCCGCCGACATGTCACGGATGATCGGCGAGGGTGGTCCGGCGGCGCAACAGGCCCTTCAGATGACGATGGATGCGCTGCGCGGAACGTCCGACGAGCAAACGAAACTCAATGCTGCTGCGGCCTTGTTCGGTGACCCTGCTAACACTCTCGGCGCTGCGCTGTATGCGCTCGACCCCGCAACCGCCGCGGCGTCCGCTGGAATGGACAACATCGCTGACCGCACGGACGCAGCCATGGCCACCATCAGCGACAGCCCGGCTGCGGCTCTTGAGACCTTCAAGCGGTCAACGATGCAGAAGCTCGGCGAGGTGGCGGGCGGCTTCGTGCAGTTCGGCATGCAGAACCGCGGGTTCGTTCAGCCGCTCATCATGGTGCTGGGCGTGTTGGCCGGGGCGATCCTCGCGGTGCGGGTCGGGATGACTGTGTGGACGGCCGCGCAGACCGCCTGGAGGGCTGCCACGGCGATCGGTACGGCCGCCCAGTGGGCGTTCAACGCGGCGATGTCCGCTAATCCGCTGACGCTCGTCGCGCTGCTGGTGGTCGCTTTAACGGCCGGCGTCGTCGCGCTCTATATGAAATCCGAAACCGCGCGTGAAGTCATCAATG
>NZ_ADGX01000356.1 GCF_000177675.1 Parafrankia sp. EUN1f | reverse complement strand
TTAATGGGACGTACCGGGTCGCTGTAGGGCAGGCTCGGTGCCGGTAGCCGCTGGTAGGTGAGCACTCCGCGCCTCTGGACCGAAGTCGAGTCCTAAGGTCAGACCGTGCCCCTGCCGGTGGTCGGGAGAGCTGACTGCTGATGGGATGTCGTGGCCGTCGAGCAAGACGTGACCACTTGACCATTAGGGCGTGGTGGATCTCCCGTGGGCTGCCGGAACTGCTGCCGGTGCGAAGGAGGCCTGGGTGCTGTTCGTCGGGGACGACTGGGCGGAAGATCACCATGATGTGGAGGTGCAGGACGAGACCGGCCGGCGGCTGACGAAGGCCAGGGTGCCGGAGGGTGCGGCGGGCATCGCCCGGCTGCACGCCATGGTCGGGCGGTATCTTCCCGAGGACGCTGACCCTGGCCAGGTCGTGGTCGGGATCGAGACGGACCGTGGTCCGTGGGTGTCCGCGCTGGTCGCCGCCGGTTACCAGGTGATCGCGGTGAACCCGCTGCAGGCGGCTCGTTACCGGGAGCGGTATTCGACGTCCGGGGCGAAGAGCGATGCCGGTGATGCGCACGCCCTGGCGGACATGGTCCGTACCGACCGCCACCAGCTGCGCCAGGTCGCCGGAGACAGCGACCTGGCCGACGCGGTGAAGGTCGTTGCCCGGGCTCATCAGAGCCTGGTCTGGGACCGGACCCGGCAGGTCCAGCGGCTGCGTTCCGCGCTGCTGGAGTCGTTCCCAGCCGCCCTCGTCGCGTTCGACGACCTCGACGCCCCCGACACGCTGGAACTTCTCGCGAAGGCGCCGTCTGCGGCCGAGGCCGCCCGGCTGACCGTCGGGCAGATCAGCGCCGTGTTGAAACGGGCCCGCCGGCGGAAGATCCCCGAGAGAGCGGCCGCGATCCGGGCCACGCTGCGGGCCGAGCAGCTACCCGTCGGTCCGGCTTCGACGCTGGCCTACGCGGCGGTCGTGCGTGCCCAGGCCGGTCTGCTGACCGCGCTCAACGCCGAGGTCGCCCGCCTCGAGGAGCAGGTCGAAGCCCATTTTGGCGAGCACCCGGACGCTGAGGTCCTGCTGTCCCAGCCCGGCCTGGGCACGGTCCTCGCTGCCCGGGTGCTCGCCGAGTTCGGGGACGACCCGAAGCGCTACACCGACGCCAAAGCCCGCCGCAACTACGCCGGCACCAGCCCGATCACCCGCGCCTCAGGCCGCAAGACCGTGGTCATGGCCCGCTACGCCCGCAACAACCGGCTCGCCGACGCCCTGCACCAGCAGGCCTTCTGCGCCCTGAACGCCTCGCCCGGCGCCCGTGCCTACTACGACACCGTCCGCGGACGCGGCAAGTCCCACCACGCCGCCCTCCGCCAGCTCGGCAACCGCCTGGTCGGCATCCTCCATGGCTGCCTCAAGACCCATACCCCCTACGACGAGGCAACCGCCTGGCCGCGGAACGTCACGCTCGCACCCGCCCCTTGACATCCAAAAACATGGGATGTCTGACCT
>NZ_ADGX01000357.1 GCF_000177675.1 Parafrankia sp. EUN1f | reverse complement strand
TAGTACTCCAGCCCGACTTCTGTGATCGTTTAGATCTGGTGGGTCATGGTTGGGTGGCGGGGCTGAGGAGGGACGCGGGTCCGGGAACGTAAGAGACCACCGGTGATCCTCGCGGTTTGTGACGACACGTGAAGATCAGCCGGCGGCCGTGTGCCCCAGCGTAGACCCCGACGGGTGGCTTGAAGCGTTCGAGGGGCTCGCGGGCCGGCTCGACCGCCGGTTCCGTCGGCCGGAGTCCCGTCGGCGGATGCGCCGGTTCCTGCGCGGTCTGATGGCCGGGCTGCCTCGGGTGAACTGCTGGACGTTGGCCGAGTACGCCGGGGAGGCCTCACCGGGTGGGATGCAGCATTTCCTGGCCGAGGCGGTGTGGGACGACGACGGTCTGCGCGCTGACCTGCGTGACTACGTCGTCGAACGGTTCGGCGACCCCGAGGCGGTGTTCGTCTTCGACGAGACCGGCGACGTGAAGAAGGGATCGATGACCGTCGGTGTCCAGCGCCAGTACACCGGCACAGCCGGACGGATCGAGAACGCGCAGGTCGCGGTCTACCTGACCTACGCCACCCCGACCGGGCACGCGTTCCTCGACAACGCCCTGTACATGCCGAGATCGTGGATGGCGGACCCCGAACGCCGCCGGGCCGCGGGTGTCCCCGACGACCTGGTGTTCCAGACCAAACCCGCACTCGCCCGCCGCCTGGTCGCCACCGCGCTCGACGCCGGAGTCCCCGGCCGCTGGGCCACCGGCGACGAGGTCTACGGCAACGACCCGGCGCTGCGCGCCACCCTCGCCCGCCGCGAGCTCGGCTACGTCCTCGCGGTCGCGAAGACCCACCAGATCGACACGAAGGCCGGCAGGAGCAAAGCGATCGACCTCGCCGTCACCCTGCCCGCCACCGCCTGGAACAGAATCTCCGCCGGGCTCGGAGCCAAGGGCCAGCGGCTCTACGACTGGGCGCTCATCGCGACCACCGACCAGGACCTACCCGGCCAGCACCATCTCCTGATCCGCCGGAACATCACCACCGGCGAGTACGCGTTCTACCGGACCCACCACCCGACCCCGGTCCCGCTGGCCACCTATGTCCGCGTCGCCGGGATCCGCTGGAACGTGGAGGACGACTTCCAGTCCTCCAAGGAACTCGCCGCCCTCGACGAGCACCAGGTCCGCCGCTGGACCAGCTGGCACCGCTGGACCCTGCTCGCGATGCTCGCCCACGCCTTCCTCGCCGTCACCACCGCCCGGGCCCATGACACCGAACCCGCCGACGGGCTGATCCCGCTCACCGTCAACGAGGTCCGCCACCTCATCATCCAGCTCGCGATGCCCCGACCCGCCCCGGCCGCCGGCTTCGTGCTGGCCTGGTCCCGGTGGCGACGCCGCCACCAGGCACGCGCACAAATCAGCCACTACCACCGCCAGGCCGAAGCCCTACAACTCAACTGATCACAAAAGTCGGGCTGGAGTA
>NZ_ADGX01000358.1 GCF_000177675.1 Parafrankia sp. EUN1f | reverse complement strand
GTCGAGGTACGAATGCGGCCGCACCTCGTACCGGCGGCCGGTCGGACTCGTCCACCGGAACACCCCCGGCCAGGGCTGGGTCACCTGCCATCGGCTGTGATGACGCACCCGATGATGCCGCCTGCACAACGGCCCGAGGTTCTCCACCAGGGTCTTCCCGCCCCAGGCGTAGGGCCGGGTGTGGTCCAGATCGCAGCGCCACGCCCGGCGTGTGCAGTGCGGGAACATGCAGCACGGGTTCCGGGCCTGCACATGCCGTTTCTGCCCCGGACTCGGATACCGCCGCTCTCCCAGCTCCACGAGATGACCCTGCTGGTCTGTGAGCATCCGCCGCCATGTCGACGTCGGCCGCGACGCGATCTCCCGCGCCACGGTCGCGGGGATCGGCCCGTACCCCACCAGCTCCCCCGACTCTGCATCCAGGCCGAGCAGGGTTCCGATCGGAACGATCACCTGCACGTCCGCGCCTGTCCCACCCCCAGGACCGGGCTGCCCGCACCGACCCAGAATCAGATCCATCAACGTGTCCGCACGAACCTCATCCCGACTCCGACCATCCCCCTCACCCTTCTCCGCCATCACCGCGTCGGCGATCTGCTCGATCCGCCCCCGGCAGGCCAACGCCCCGTCCGCGGGCAGCAACGCCCCCAACACCGCCATCCCGTCCTCCTCCGGCTCCACCCACACCCGCCGCTCCCGACAACGCTCCTCACTACGCCGCGCCGCACCCTCCGGATCAACTTTGATCACCCCCCGGCGGCACGCCGCTGTGAACGCACGCCGATGCACCCGCGGCCCCTTCGCGAGGACATGATCAGCGACCCGGCCAGCAAGCCCGGCATCCAACGGGCCGGTCGCACGCTCCAAAGACGTCAACCGCGGCAGATCCAGCACACCCTCAGCCAACGCGTCCAACCCGGCCGAGAGACGGCGGACCACCTGGTCGGCGAAATGCAGATGCCACTCCGCGGACCCGGTCGAGATCCGCATCACCCCCGCCACCTCACCCGCAACCACCGAATCGAACAGATCCAGCTCGTCATACCCCTCCGGCGGCCGGGCAGCGGCAAGCTCCGCCTGAACCCGGATCACCGCCGCCTGCGCCGCAGCGACCCCCGCCACCGCCACCCCCAACCGATCCAACCGATCGCTCAACCACCCCTCGAACACCCGATGCTCGACCGGAACCCCCTCCTGCCCGCCGTCCAGAGCGGGCACGCAGGACAGATTGGTCGGGTTGGTCGGGCTGGTGACGGTGCTGGGAGTCATGGCACTTCACCTCCGGACTGGAAGCACACACCACGCGATCGAACGGGCGTTCGATCGCAAGGGCGATGCTAAACCGAAAAACGACCGGCAAGACCGGGCCGGAGAACGGAGGACACAACGAGTTCACCCACCACCCAGACCGCCTTGACAACCTGC
>NZ_ADGX01000359.1 GCF_000177675.1 Parafrankia sp. EUN1f | reverse complement strand
GTTGTGAGAAATGTCGGTGGTCGGTGTGACGATGCGCGGGTCCGATTGATCGACCACACCCCTGGCCCGGTGATCTTCATGATTGACACTGCTGCTGTTCCTCCTTGCGACACCCTCGCTGCCGATTTCGCTGCTGACACCGCTGGTTCCTCGGTGGATCCCGACGCCGTCCCGATCGGTGAGCTGGAGACCGCGATCTGCCAGTGGGCGGGCCGGATCGCGGCCGCGACCTGTGCCTGGCTGGGCCTGCTCGCCGCGTTCGATCGGCGTTCCGGCTGGTCGGGCATCGGGATGCGGTCCTGCGCCCACTGGTTGTCCTGGCGGTGCGGGCTGAGCCCCCGCACCGCCCGCGATCATCTCGCGACCGCGCACGCCCTCGAACAACTGCCGATGATCCGGGCGGCGTTCACGGCGGGAACACTGTCGTACTCGAAGGTCCGTGCGATCGCCCGGGTCGCGCGTCCTGATACCGAGCAGGTCTGGCTCAACCATGCCGAGCACTGCACCGCCGGCGCGTTGGAGAGCCTGGTCCGTGCCTACCGACAACGCAGCGCGGATCCGGACGACCGCGCCCGGGCCCGGTCGGCCCGGCGGGTGTCGTGGCGTACCGATGAGGACGGCATGGTCCACCTCACCGCCGTGCTTCCCGCCGAGGAAGGCGCTCAGCTGGTCGCGGCGATCGAAATCGCCCGCGAAACCCTCCCCACCACCGAACCCAGCACCGCGGAACCCGGCACCGCGGAACCGGGGGCGGAGTGTCAGCGTGACGCCGACGGTCTCGTCGCGCTCGCCGAAAGCTTCCTGCACCACGGCGCACCCGGACTCGTCCAGCCCGCACACACCCTCGTCCTGCACCTGCGCCCCGCCGACCTACGCCCCGGCACCACCGAGGGCGTCACACCGGCCACGCTTCCACCGGCCGTCCTGCAACGCCTCGGCTGCGACGGCCTCGTCCAGGCCCTGCTCACCGACCCCCACGGCAACCCGCTCCGCCTCGGCCGGCGGAACCGGTTCCCCACCCGCCGTCTCCAGGCCGCCGTTCACGCCCGTGACCACGGAACCTGCCAGTACCCGGGCTGCGCGCACACCCGATGGCTGCACGTCCACCACCTGGTGGGCTGGGCCGAGGGCGGCCGCACCGACCTGGACAACCTCACCCTCGTCTGTGGCAGCCACCACCGTCACCTCCACGAGGAGGGGATCGTGCTCCGCAGAACCAGCAGCGCAACGATCGTCGCGCTGCTCCCCGACGGTCGGACCCTCGTCCCGGCGCCACCGGTGACCCCCGGGGAACAGCCCATCGCCACGCTCGCCGACGAAACCGGGCATGTCGCACCGAATGCCGTCGCCACCCGCGACGGCGGCCGGCTCAACCTCGGCGAATCCCTGTTCGTGCTCCTCCAGGACCGCGTAGCCGTCGCGT
>NZ_ADGX01000360.1 GCF_000177675.1 Parafrankia sp. EUN1f | reverse complement strand
CCCCAAGGCCGCGTAGTTAGGCGTGGTTGGTGGCTGTCAAGGGACGTCGGCGTGTCGTGGTGCTGGTGGTGAACGCGCAACGGGACCGCTGGTAGGTAGGAGATCCGCCAAGATCCGCCTGCTGCCAGAGGTCCCGTTGCCTGCTCAGTGTCCCACGGTCTGTCTGACGCGTTCCCTCACGGTCGCCGAGGGGGTGTTCGCGCCCGGGCATCTGGGTGAACTGACCCAGCACGCGCCGTTCGAGCTGGTCGATGCCGTGCTGACGGAAACCGGCCGTGTGCAGCAGCGGGTGCGTGATCTACCCAGCCGGGTCGGGATGTACTTCGTTCTCGCGCTGGGCCTGTACGGGCATCTGGGGTACGCCCGTGTGTGGGACAAGCTCGTGGCCGGGCTGCGGGACCTGCCCGGCCTGGTGCTGGTCACGCCTTCGGAGAAGGCGCTGCGGGACCTGCGCCGCCGGATCGGGCCCGCCCCGGTGAAGGCACTGTTCGAGGTGGTCGCAGGGCCGCTGGCCGGCCCGTCCACGCCCGGTGCGCGGTACCGGCGCTGGCGGACGGTGGCGTTCGACGGCTGTAGCTCGCTGAAGGCCCCCGACGTCAACCGGACCTGGCTGGGGAAGATCAGGTACCGGATGGGGTGGGCCGGATATCCCATGGTCGCGCTGATGTGCCTGGCCGAGACCGGGACCCGGGGTCTGCTCGGTGCGGTGTTCGGGCCCACGGCCACCGGCGAGACCACCTACGCCCGTCAGCTGGTAGGCCTGCTGAACGGCGAGATGCTGGTCCTGGCCGACCGCGGGTTCGACAGCAACTCGTTCCTCGGGGCCGTGGCCGGGACGGACGCGCAGTTCCTGGTACGGGCCAAGGCCACCCGCCGGCCCCCGGTCCTGGCGGTGCTGCCCGACGGGTCCTGGCTGACCCGGATCGCCGGCCTGCGGCTCCGGGTGATCGACGCCGCCGTCACGGTCACCGGCACCGACGGAACGGTCGTCACCGGCGGCTACCGGCTCCTGACCACCCTCCTCGATCACCGTGCCGACCCCGCGGACCGGCTGGTCCGTCTCTACCACGAGCGGTGGGAGATCGAATCGGCCTACTACGCCCTGCGTCACACCCTGCTCCACGGCCGTGTGCTGCGTTCGCACGACCGGCCCGGGCTGGAACAGGAACTCTGGGGACTCCTGGCCGTCTACCAGATCCTGCGGATGACCATCACCGACGCCGCCACGGCCGGCGGGCTGGACCCGGACCGCGTCAGCTTCACCATCGCGCTGGAAGCCGCCCGCGACACCCTCGCCACCGCCACCGCCATCCTGCCCGCCGTCGGGGGTGACGGCCGGGTCGACCTGACCGGGATCATCGGCCGGGCCGTGCTGGCCCACCCCCTCCCGGCCCGGCGAGCCCGTTACAGCACCCGCAAG
>NZ_ADGX01000361.1 GCF_000177675.1 Parafrankia sp. EUN1f | reverse complement strand
CGGCCGCGGCCCGCCTCCGCCTGGCCATCGCTCTCGCCGTCGTGTTCGGCCCGCTTCTGTGGCAGCTCGGAGGTCTGCTGCGATGACCTACCCCACCACCTACCCGGGCGCGAAACAGCGCATCATCCCGATCAACCATTCCGACGGCGGGATGGTCCAGCCCACCCGCGGACTCATCCCGCACGTCCAGATGGGCCGCTCGAGCCTGTTCGGCTGGTTCTCCAACCCGGCCAGCGGCGTCAGCTCTCACCTGTGGCTGTCGAAAGCCGGCGGGTTCGAACAGTACGTCGAGTTCGGCGACAAAGCGTGGGCCGAGGGCGCCGGGAACCCGTACTGGATCAGCTGCGAATGCGAAGGGTCCGACACCGAGGACTACACGCCGATCCAGATCGCGCGGCTCGGAGAGCTGTTCGCGTGGGGCATCCGCGCCTTCGGTTGGCGTCCGCAGATCACCGACTCGCCGTCCGGCTACGGCCTCGGCACCCACCGCATGGGCGGCGCGGCCTGGGGTGGCCACAGCTGCCCCGGAGACATCCGCGCCAACCGGAGAGGCGACATCCTCGCCGCCGCGCTCGGCCGACCGGCGAGCCCACCCACCAGCACGCAGGAGGACGTCATGACCCCGGAGCAGGACGCCCGGTTCACGAAGGCGCTCGAGGCGATCCCCGCGGCCGTCTCAGCGGTGCTGGCGAAGGAGATGAAGTCACTCGTCACTCGCGACAACGCCAACAACGAGGTGCGGATGGCCGACGTCGCCATCGGCACCGTGGGCCAGGCCCTCGGCCTGCTCGTGCTCCGATCCAGCTTCGAGTGGCAGCGGGACGACGCACTCGCGGCCACGCTGCGGGAGGCCTCCGCCCGCCTGGACGCGCTGACCACCGCCGTGAACCGCCTGACCGTCGGCGCCGGCGGCGCGGTCGACCTCGGTCCCGTCCTCGCGGAGCTCCGCGCGCTGTCCACCCAGCTCGGCCAGCTCACCCTCACCGCAACCATCACGGGAGACACCCATGCCTGACGTCCTCGCCCGTATCGCCGCCGCCGCTCGCGACCTCGGTGAGCGCGCCGCGCGCGCGGCTCTCGCGTCGTTCGCGAGCGGCCTGACCGCCATCACCGCGGCCGCGGCCGCCGGCGACCTGTCCACCGCCCGACTCCTGCTCTCTGGCGCGGTCGGCGCGGCCGTCGGTGCCGGCGTCGAGACGCTGGTCGGTGCGCTCGGTGCGAACCGCGGCGCCGTCGGCTCGGCCAGCCTGGACCCGACGAACCCGGGGCCCGCCCGGTAGCCCTGCTGCCCAGCGCGCGACGCACAGCGGCCCCTGCCCCACCCGGACTCGGGTGGGGCAGGGGCCGCTGTTGCTGTGTCAGAAGCGGCAACCGGCGGTGGTGACCATCGCGGTGGACGCCTCCGTGATCAGG
>NZ_ADGX01000362.1 GCF_000177675.1 Parafrankia sp. EUN1f | reverse complement strand
GGCTGCCGCGCCGGAACCGTATTCTCAGGTGTGACCGAGTCCGAAGACCAGCCGACGTTCCATGATCTCGGGCTTGGTACCGCAGTCCTGCGAGCCCTCACCGAACTCGGCTACGAGGTGCCGTCGCCGATCCAGGTGGGCACGATCCCTGCCCTGCTCGAGGGCCGTGACGTCGTCGGCCTCGCCCAGACCGGGACCGGCAAGACCGCCGCGTTCGCTCTCCCGATCCTGTCCAGGATCGACGTGCGCAGCACCTCCACCCAGGCGCTTGTGCTCGCTCCGACCCGGGAACTGGTCCTGCAGGTCGCCGAGGCGTTCGGCCGGTATGCCCACCACCTGCCCGGCCTGCATGTGCTGCCGGTCTACGGAGGGCAGGCCTATGCTCCGCAGCTGGCCGGGATCCGCCGCGGCGCGCAGGTCGTCGTCGGCACTCCCGGGCGGGTTATCGACCACCTGGAACGCGGGACGCTCGATCTGGGCGGCCTGCGCATGCTGGTCCTCGACGAGGCCGACGAGATGCTCCGGATGGGCTTCCAGGAGGAGGTCGACCGGATCCTCGCCGACACCCCCGATGCCAAGCAGGTCGCGCTGTTCTCCGCGACGATGCCCGCGCCGATCCGCCGCATCTCCCGGCAGTACCTGCGCGACCCGGTTGAGATCACCGTCAGGGCGCGGACTGTCACGGCCGCGAACACCCGGCAGCGGTTCCTGACCGTCGCCGGGCCGCGCAAGATGGACGCGCTCACCCGGGTCCTCGAAGTCGAACCGTTCGAAGCGATGATCATTTTTGTGCGGACGAAGTCGGCGACCGAGGACGTCGCCGAGCGGCTGCGCAGCCGCGGGTTCGCCACCGAGGCGATCAACGGCGACCTCGGCCAGCCGCAGCGGGAGAAGCTCATCGCCCAGCTCCGTGACGGCGCTCTCGACCTTCTCGTCGCCACGGACGTCGCCGCCCGCGGCCTCGACGTCGAACGGGTCACCCACGTCGTCAACTACGACATCCCCACCGACCCGGAGTCCTACGTCCACCGCATCGGCCGTACCGGCCGCGCCGGGCGCAGCGGTGAGGCGCTGCTGCTCGTCACCCCGAGGGAGAAGGGCCTGCTCGCCGCGATCGAGAAGGCGACTCGCCAGCCGCTCGCCGAGATGGAACTGCCGACCGCGGAGGATGTGAACGCCCGGCGGGTCGCGAAGTTCCACGACGCGATCACCGCCGCGCTCGACGCGCCGGCCCACGCCGTGTTCAGGGACCTGGTCCTTGGCTACACCCGTGAGCATGACGTGCCGCTCGCCGACATCGCCGCGGCGCTTGCTGTGATGACCCGCCAGGAACCGGGGGAGTTCCTCCTCCCGCCGGACTCCGCCCCGCCTGTCCG
>NZ_ADGX01000363.1 GCF_000177675.1 Parafrankia sp. EUN1f | reverse complement strand
GGCGCGCCCCCGCGCAGTGCTGGGACCTGGCCGCGGTCCACCGGCTCCTGCACGGGGGCGGGCGGGATGACCCGGGCGTGGTGTGGGCCGCGGCCCGTGGGCTCGCGGCGCCGCCACCGCCACCGCGGGTCCGGCGTGACGGCCAGCTCGACCTGCTCGCGGCCCTCGAGGACGACCCCCGGGAGCGCCAGGACTCCCAGGACCCCCTCGCACCGGATGCACCGCGCGACGCTCCCGCGGGGGACCGGCGGGACGCGCCTGCGTGGGACCCGCGGGACGCGTGGCCGGCCGGTGGGCGGCCGGAGGACCCGGTCGGGCCCGACGGCCAGCTCCGGCCGGTCTGGGTCCAGGAGACGCTGCTCGGCCTCGCGCCGGGTGGTCTGGCGACCAGGCTGGAACGGGCGGCCCGGTTCGCACGGCTGGCGCTGACCGTGCGGGCGGCGCAGGAGCGGGCGCTGCGCGCACTGCCCGACCCGCGGGCCCGTCCGTCCGCGCTCGGGCTCGCGGTGCTCACCGCGCGGGCGGAGTCGGGCGCCGAGCTGCTCGCCCATGAGCTGTGGCGGTACGGCCTGCCGGTGCACCGCCCGACCGCCGAGGCGACGATCGCCGGCCTCGTCGGCCCACGGCCCCGCGACGAAGCCGGTCAGATGGCCGCGCGGCGGGCCCGCGACGCTCCGGTGCTGCGCCACCTCGGCGGCTCGGTCGATCTGCGCAACCCTGCCTCCGTCCGGGCCGGGCTCGCCGCGGTCGGCATCGACGTGCCCGACACCCGGTCGTGGCGACTGACCGCCCTGCGCGCGGCGCACCCGGCGGTCGACGCCCTGCTGCGCTGGCGCCGGGCGGAACGGGTCGCGACCACCTACGGTTTCCGCTGGCTCGACGAGCACGTCGGGGCCGACGGCCGGCTGCGCGGTGAGTGGCGCGGCAGCGACGGGGCCGCCGGGCGGATGACGGCCGCCGCCGGGCTGCACAACCTGCCGGCCGACCTGCGGGTCGTGGTGGTCGCCGAGCCCGGCCACCAGTTCGTGCGGGCCGACCTCGGCCAGATCGAGCCACGGGTGCTGGCGGTCGTCTCCGGTGACCGGGAGCTGGCCGCGGCGACCGGGCAGGACGACCTGTACGCGCCGGTCGCGGCCCGGCTCGGCGTCGACCGGCCCACGGCGAAGGTCGCGGTGCTCGCGGCGATGTACGGCCAGACCTCCGGCACCGCGGGCCAGGCGCTGCGCCAGATGCGCCGGTCCTACCCGGTCGCGCTCGCCTACCTCGACGCGGCCGAGTCGGCCGGCCGTGCGGCGGCGCGGGGCGGCTTCGACGGGCCGCCGCTGCGCACGTTCGGCGGGCGCCGGCTTCCGCTGCGAACCGGCGCCGCCGG
>NZ_ADGX01000364.1 GCF_000177675.1 Parafrankia sp. EUN1f | reverse complement strand
AGTGACCACCGGTCGCCGCTGAACGGCTGGTCGACGTCCGTGAGTGCGCCTGCCTCATCGGGTACCTGCCGGGCAGGCTCCTGGTTCGGGGATTCGATATCGTCCCCACTGATTTGCGTCATGGCACTTCCACCTGCCTGGCTGCGTCATGCCATCCGGACGTCCGGGACCGCCGGTCTGGCCATCGCACGGCGGCGATGAAAACGTGGACGACGCTCCCCTTCGTCATCCAGCGCCACAATCGCCGATCGGACATCTGGGACATTAGGCCAAACCGCGCTTGTGCGCCATAACCGAGGTCACATACCCAAACCTACATGCCCCTCGAAGGTGCCAACCCGGGTGCACACCAGAAAGTCGAAAAAGAATTAACTGCATAGTCGCTGTGCACTTAGTGGGATGACCTTTGCCCCGCCGTTCCAGCCGAAAGTCGCTGCCGGACAGGCGGAACCGGCCGCTGCCGCCGGATGGAAAGGGCCGGCCGCGGCGGACGGACGTTAAACAGACGTCACACCTGAGAGAATCGTGCCAGATCAGGCCGGGCGGCCCGGCCCGCCCGATCCCAGCAGTTCCGATAGCCCATCGGCGTAGGTGCGCAGGCGTTCGACGTCAGCCGTGAGCTCCGCGAGCCGCGGGGACGAGCCCGCGACCGTGACCGTGCCGACGATCTGCGTGGCCGCGGCCAGCAGGCCGTCGAGCAGGTCCGCGGCCTGGTCCATGCCCGCCAGCAGCCGGGCGGAGGTGGCGCCGATCTCGGCCCGCACCGCCCGGTCCGACACCGCACGCAGCGCGGACTCGCAGGCCAGGACCCTGCGAGCGGTCGATCGGAGGTCGTCGACCAGGCGGGCGGCAGTCTCGGTGGCCCGCAACACCTGCGCGGCGGCCGGACGAGCCTCGACCGCGAGCAGCAGGGCGGCGAGAGCGGCCAGCCCGGCCTCGCCGCGGCGCAGCGCACGCGCGGCTGCGGACCGGCGTATCTCCATGGCCTTCAGCGGAGCGACGCACGGCACGGGCAGCCCGGTATCCGGAGACGTTCGGAACTCCCGAAACGACACAGCGGCCTGAACGAGGGCTGCCGCACCGAAACCGAGCCAACCCCATTCATCGGCGGCGACGGCCGCCACCGGCGAGGCGGCAGCGGCGGCGGCCCAGATCCGGGCGGAATTCAACGCACGCCGACGGGCCCGCCGGAACGGCCGGTCGAGCCGGCGGCGCGAGTTCTCGAACGAACGACGTTCGACGTCCGCCCGCAGCCAGTCCGGAAGACCGGGAGTGACCGCCGCGGCCGCACCGGAGAAGCCGAATCCGCCAGCGTTGCCAGCAAG
>NZ_ADGX01000365.1 GCF_000177675.1 Parafrankia sp. EUN1f | reverse complement strand
GTGTGCCCCGTTGAATCCGGACAGCTGCTATTAAGCTGATCTATGCAGCTGGCTGCTTTTTCAGGTATTCATCGTGGACCTGTCGTGGAGTGCGGTAGTCGAGTGCCGAGTGGCGGCGTGTCGTATTGTAGCGAAGCTCGATGTATCGGGCAATATCGCGTCGGGCATGTTCGCGGGTGGGGTAGACGGTGCGGTGGACGCGTTCGTTCTTCAGGGTCGCGAAGAACGACTCGGCCATCGAGTTGTCATAGCAGATCCCGGTCCGGCCGACGGATTGACGGATCCCGAGTCCCTTCAGCGTAGCGGCGAACTGGGTAGACGTATAGTTACTTCCGCGGTCCGAATGAAAAATAGCTCCGGCGGTGAGCTGGTGGTTTCGTGCGGCCATGGTGATGGCGGTTTCGATGAGCGCGGTTTTGTAGTTGTCGTCTGTGGCCCAGCCGATTACTGCTTTCGTGTGGCAGTCGATGACGGTGGCGAGGTACAGCCAGCCTTCCCAGGTGGGGATGTAGGTGATGTCGCCGACCATCTTGGTTCCGGGGGCGTCAGCGGTGAAGTCGCGCTGGACAAGGTCGGGGATCGCGGCCGGGGTCTCGTCGGGGTCGGTCAGGGTGTGCCGCCAGGGGCGTGGCTGGCACGGCTCCAAGCCCTGCTCGCGCATGAGGGCTCGGACGAGCTCAGGGCCGCACGGGCGGCCCCAGGCGAGCAGGTCAGCGTGCACGCGACGGTAGCCGTAGGTCCCGTCGGAGGCGGTGAACGACCGGACGGCGAGCGCGGCGAGCTCCCCGCGGCGGGTCGCGGTCGCGGAGGCGGGGCGGTCACGCCATTCGTAGAAGCCGGAACGGGAGACGTCGAGCCAGGCGCACATCTGGATGATGGACGGCGTCGGTGTGCCAGCATTCGCGGTGGTGCGGGCGGCGTACTCCGCATCGATGAACTCGAACGTGTCGCTCACCGATGATCCTTGGCGAAGTACGCCGCGGCTTTTTTCAGGAACTCGTTTTCCATGCGCAGCTCGCGGTTCTGCCGCTCGAGTTCGCGGAGCCGGGCACTTTCGTCGGCGGTCGCCGGCGGGGCCTCACCGGCATGGGCACGCCGGTAGGTGGCGACCCAGCTCCCTAGGGTTCCTTCCAGGATGCCCAATTCCTGTGCGACATCGGAGATCGGACGGGATGTCTCGATCACCATCCGCACGGCTTCTTCCTTGAACTCAAGCGTGAACTTTCTTCGCTTCTGCGTCAACTATCATTCCTTCCGGCCTGTCCCCTATTCTAGTAGGGGCCACTGTCCGGAAGAAAAGGGCACCTCA
>NZ_ADGX01000366.1 GCF_000177675.1 Parafrankia sp. EUN1f | reverse complement strand
GGCTCCACAGCGGCGCCTGGGCGCAGCAGATCCGCCTGCAGGTGCCCGTGCCCGGGTTCGACATGACGCTGTGGTGCTACGAGCGGATCGCTAACCCGCACCTGCTGGCGTCGGCGTGACGCGGCCCGGGCCCGTCGTGGAGCAGGTGCCGGCTGCCGGCGGGCCCGGGCTGCTGCCGTATCCGTTCAGCGGTGCGCAGTTCCGGCACGCGATGGAGCGGCGTCTGGCGGCCGTGGTCTGGAGCGGGGAGGCGCCGCTGCAGGCGGCCGTGGTCGGGACGATGCGCGGTGCTCTGCAGATCGCACTGACGTCGATCGCAGACCGGGAGCTCGGCGATGCGAGGTTCGCGCTGCGCCAGGTGCTCGTGGCCGAGACCATCGGTCACGGCTACGACCTGGTCGGTTACGCCCGACCGGACCGCACCGGCGCCGCGCTGGCGTACCGGATAGTCGCCGTGGCGCTGGCGGGGGCCGCGGACCTCGCTGGCGCCGAGCTCGCCCGGCGAGATGTCGCCACGGCCCGGGCGCGGATCGCCGGGGCGCTCGAGCGCTGTGCGCAGGTCCTCGACCCGCTGGTCACCTCGGCCCTGGTCGTGATCCCGGGCGGGGTGGTGGCGCATGCCTGACGAGGTGCTCCCCCTGCGCGAGCTCGAGCTGCTCGACGAGGACGCCCGCCGACAGCTGCGGGACCGGCGCGCGTTCTGGTGGCGCACGGGCGCGTCGACGCGGTCGAAGACCTGTGACGCCGACGGGACACCGCTGCTGTGGGCGCTGACCGAGGAGCCGCACCGGGCGGTGTGGATGCCGCTGGATGCCACCCCGGTACCAGACGGGTCGGTCGGGATCTACCGCGACGGCGGCGCCCGCATCGCCCAGGTGAACCCACCGTCCGACCTGCCCGGCGGCCGGTGGCAGCCGCACTTCGCGACCTGCACGGATCCGGATCGGTACCGGCGGCCGCGGACCTGAGACCCCGGCCCAGTCGAGGCCGGTGACACCACATAGCACGGAGAGGGAGGGGCGCGCGGTGAGCGCTGTGGAGGGGGCCGGCTCGCCCGGCTGGATCGTGTTCGTGGCTGGTGGGCGGTGAGCGTCCCGCTGCGCGTCTCCGTCAAGCTGCCCGAGACCGCTGAGGTGAACGGCCTGCTGGAGATGCTGTCGCGGTTCAAGCGGGCGGACCAGCATTCGTCGGTCCTGGCGATCGTGCGTCTTGACGTGGTCCGGCTGGTGACCCGCACCGAGGACAAACTGATCGTGCCCACGATCGAGATCAAGGAGGCCGAGCCCGAGGG
>NZ_ADGX01000367.1 GCF_000177675.1 Parafrankia sp. EUN1f | reverse complement strand
GGGTTCCTTCGGGGGTGGCGGCGCTCAGGGTGGGTCGACCGGCTCGTTCGGGGGCGGTGGCGCTCAGGGTGGTTCCACGGGTTCCTTCGGGGGTGGCGGCGCTCAGGGTGGGTCGACCGGCTCGTTCGGGGGCGGTGGCGCTCAGGGTGGTTCCACGGGTTCCTTCGGGGGCGGTGGCGCTCAGGGTGGGTCGACCGGTTCCTTCGACTGAGAAATTCCTAGCATCCGCCTAGTTTTTATTAGGGCATGACCGGCAGCCCTCCCTTCTCCCATCCGGCGACATCTGTCAGGTGGGAGAGGCGGAGGGCTGCCGCTTGCATGGAGAGAGCTGGGTGGAATGATGTTGCGAGGATCTCCCTGATAGGGGTGTGTACTCGCACCAATCACACCAGGTGGGCCGGGTTGGTGATCTGATCTACTTTTGCCATGTGATCCGGTCCGGATAAGTTCGATGCTTTGCTGCCGCGAAATATGTCACTCGAAGATTTTCCGCAACACGCCGGTCTGGTGGAAGCGGCTGATCCGACGACTTGATAGCTACCATCCCGCTGCGACGAGGTGGATCCTGATGTCGAGCGGGGAAATCATGATTGTCAAGAAGACTTGGTCCGTTCTAGCTCTGGCCGGTGGAATATCTGCTGCCGCTATCTTGTCGGCGGCTCCTGCCAGGGCTGACATATCGATAGCCGTTGATCCGGCTCCGACCAACCTGGTGGCGCCCGTAGTCGCTGTAGGAGGCGGCCAGGAGAGTTTCGGAGAAGTTGAGCCCAGAATTTTGGATGCCGGACAGGGGGTGACTATTCCGAGTGGATTGAACCTCTCCATTCTGTCGACCGGAAGCATAACGATCGGTATTGGCGCGCCGATTACTGCGGAGACTATTGTCGGTGGCCCGACGAGTACCTTCGGTGCGGCGTCCAGCGCTCAGGGCGGGTCGACTGGCTCGTTCGATGGCGATGGAAGCCAGGGCGGGTCATCCCAAACAACCGGGCCGGTTAGGGAAGGCGTGACCATCGATATCTCCGGACCGCGGAACCCGGGTGGCAGGGAGACGACCGGGTCGTTCGGCGAGGGCGGGTCCCAGGGTGGGTCGACCGGGTCGTTCGGCAAGGGTGGCGCTCAGGGTGGGTCGACCGGGTCCTTTGGCAAGGGTGGCGCTCAGGGTGGGTCGACCGGGTCCTTTGGCAAGGGTGGCGCGTCAGGGTGGGTCGACCGGGTCCTTTGGCAAGGGTGGCGCGTCAGGGTGGGTCGACCGGGTCCTTTGGCAAGGGTGGCGCGTCA
>NZ_ADGX01000368.1 GCF_000177675.1 Parafrankia sp. EUN1f | reverse complement strand
CCGNGGGGTGCAGCACCACACCACCTCGGCGAGCGGTGTCGCCGTCCAGATCGACTGGATCAGCGGCCGGACGCGCCAGGGCCGGTCGAGCATCGGCACGACGATCGTCAGGTCGGCTCCGAGCTCGGCGGCTGTGGCGGTCATGAAAGGTCGTCTCCGGGCTCGGCCTGGACCTGCACGAGGCTCGCCTTCCGGTATCGCGGCGAGCTCGGCTCGACGACGGAGTCGACGCGGAACGCCTGCCCGCCGCCGCGCAGCTCGTCGCCCCGCAGCACATCCGCCTCCGGCTCCAGGTAGGCGACGTGGGTCAGCTCGGCTCCGGCCTGCGCGGCGAGCACCCGCTCGGCGGCGGACGCCTCGTCGACCTTCGCCGGCACGGTGCCGGCCGGGAGCTGGGTGACGGTCTGCCCGCCGGCGCCGTCGTCCTCGGTGGCCGGCCGCCAGACCTCGAGCTCGCGGTTGAGCCGGTGCGTGATCCTCACCAGCACCACTCCGACGGCTGCACGGGCAGGTCTCCCTCCATCTGGATGGAGCCGATTCCGGACCGGCCGGCCGCGCGACGTACCGTCCGCAGCTCGGCCCGTGTGAGGAACAGGTCGGGGGACGCGTTGGCCATCTGCCAGCTGTGATCGCCGAGCGTCTCCCCGGTCAGACCGGACGGGTTCATGAGCTTGCGCTGGACCATGGCGACCACGACTGGCACCACCGCGGCCGGCGTCGTTACGCTCACCCCGTCGTCGGCGATCCAGTCGACGCCGGCCTCCAGGCGCACCAGCGCGCTCGCGTCGCCCAGGGCGGCGAGCAGCAGCTGCTGCTCACTCACCTCCAAGTCGTCGAGCACCCCGCCGGTGCGGGTGAGGTAGTCGACGAGGTCGACGAGCGGAGGCGGGCTGCTACTACTCGGGCCCGCGGGGATCGGCATCAGGCTGGCTCCGGTCCCAAGTTTTGGATTTCCCAGCTCAGCGGGTATCCGGAGCTTGCGTACAAGAGGCCCGCACCCGGCGCTTTCGCCGCGATGGCGAACGTGACCGTGCCGCCGGCGATGTCACCTGCCTGCACCGTGCGCCGCGCCGGACCACCGCGAACCACGAAGGTCGCGTTTCCGTACCAGCCAGGTAGGCCCTCAGTCGTCGGCGTGCTGGTGCCCGAGGACGCCGCCCAGACGATCGCGCTGGACACCACGATGACGAGGTCGAGATAGCTGGTGTTCGCGCCGGAGCGCAGCGCGTCCACGTGCA
>NZ_ADGX01000369.1 GCF_000177675.1 Parafrankia sp. EUN1f | reverse complement strand
GCCCGTGGGGGTGATCCGTGGACATCAGCGGGCAGACAAAAGGCAGGTGAGGTCCTCCCCACGCCCGTGGGGGTGATCCGGAGGAGGTCACCGGCCAGCCGCCCGCGCAGCCGTCCTCCCCACGCCCGTGGGGGTGATCCGCCGCTGGTCGGCTGGCCTGACAGGGGGTGCTCGTCCTCCCCACGCCCGTGGGGGTGATCCGGTTCGCTTCCCCTGCGGAGACCACGGCCGGTTGTCCTCCCCACGCCCGTGGGGGTGATCCGCTGACGAGAGGGCCTCGCAGGAGCTGATGGACGTCCTCCCCACGCCCGTGTGTCGGTGCCGAGCGAAATCTGACCAGGCGTTGCCGAAGTAAAACGGCGCACCCTTCAGCCTTGGAGGGTGATCACTGTGGAGGACTGGGCCGAGATCCGGCGGCTGCATCGCGCTGAGGGTGTCTCGATCAGCGAGATCAGCAGGCGGCTGGGGATCGCGCGGAACACGGTGCGGCGTGCTCTGGTCTCGGACCGGCCGCCCCGCTACGAGCGAGCGCCGCGGCGGCGGTTGACCGACGCGGTCGAGCCGGCGGTGCGGGCGCTGCTGGCCGAGTATCCGCGGATGCCAGCAAGTGTGATCGCGCAGCGGATCGGCTGGACGCACTCGTCGTCGATCCTGCGGGACCGGATCAGTCAGATCCGCCCCGAGTACGCCGGCGTGGACCCGGTGGACCGGGTGACGTACGAGCCGGGACAGGTCGCGCAGTGCGACCTGTGGTTCCCCGAGCCGAAGATCCCGGTCGGGTGGGGGCAGACACGGACGCTGCCGGTCCTGGTGATGACGGTGGCGTTCTCCCGGTTCACCACAGCGACGATGATCCCGTCACGCCAAGGCGGGGACATCCTGGCCGGGATGTGGCAGCTGATCAGCCAGGTCGGCCGGGTGCCTCGGACCCTGGTCTGGGACCGTGAGTCCGCGATCGGTGGCAGCGGGCGGGTCAGCGGCCCGGCCGCCGCGTTCGCCGGGACGCTGGCCACGAGGATCCGACTGGCCCCGCCGCGGGACCCGGAGTTCAAGGGGATGGTCGAGCGGACGAACCGTTTCCTGGAGACCTCGTTCCTTCCCGGCCGCACCGTCACCAGCCCGATCGATTTCAACGCCCAGCTCGAGAGCTGGCTGGCCCAGGCGAACACCCGCCGGGTCCGCGCGACCGGCACCCGCCCCGTCGATCT
>NZ_ADGX01000370.1 GCF_000177675.1 Parafrankia sp. EUN1f | reverse complement strand
GCCGATGTTCTGCTGGACGCCTTTGATCGCGAGGCCAACCGTGTCGAGGGAGTCGCCCCACCCGGCGGCGTACACGTCGCCCTGGATCCGGCCGAGCTCAGCGGCCCGGTCCCCGGACGCGCCGAGCTGGGCGGCGAGCTTGTCGCCGGCGGACTCGTTCTCGATCGCGGTGCTGATGCCGACGCCCAGGGCGGTGCCGATCCCGGCGCCGATGGCGGACGAGGCGGAACGGATCCGCTCGCCCGCCCTCTGCACGGTGGACTCAGCCCGGGCCAGGCCCCCGTCCAGCTCGCCCTCGAGTCCGTCGGCGTCGCCCTGGATCCGAACCAGCAGGGTCGCGAGGCGACTGGTCGTCGACATTCCGCCTCCCCTGTTGAGTTGTGTCAGTGCCGCCGAGCCTCGCGTTCATCGCGCGGACGAGCTCGAGCTGTTCCTGCCAGGTCTGGGGCCGCCGGTCCCACTCCAACAGGAAATCGTTGAGCTTCTTCTGGCCGGCTTTCTTCCCGGCGAGCATGTTCGTGATGGTGGCCGCGATGAGCGCGGCCTGATAGTCACCACGGAGCGGGCCGAGGGGGCCGTTCACTTGCTCGTACGCGGCCCAGGCGGTGAGCTCCTTGGAGTCGATGCGGGCGAGGAGCTCGCCGACGGTCATGCCCCCCAGGGCGAGGGCTAGTCGATAGTGGAATCCTCGTCCGGGGTTTTCTCGAAATCCTCGACCAGCTCGCCCATGTCGTCGTCGCTGAGACCACAGAGTTTCTGTGCCTCGCCGAACAGCCTGTCGAGAGGCTTCGCGTTCTTCTTGGTGAGGAGCGCGAGGTCGGCGTCGGAGAACATCCGGGCACCGTCCTCGTCGACCGCGCACAGAATGATCAGTTTCGCCCTGGCATTACGCATGTTGACCTGGCGTGTCTTGCCCTTCTGCACCAGGCAGGACTGCTCGAACTGGTCGCGCTGCGCCCCGGAAATGGAACGCAGGCGGACCGTGCCACCCCACTCCGGGCACTCCACGTCGACCGACTTCCGGTCGTCGACAGCAAGGATCGCGTCACGAGTCAGCAGGCTCATCAGGTGTTAGCTCCCGAGTGCGGTGAGGTTCGGCTTGCCGCTGACCTTCCAGGCCGCGCTGCAAGCCATCTTGTCGTCGTACGGATATTCCGGCTCGAGCTTGGTGAGCACGAGGTTGACCTCCCAGGCCGTCTCCACGT
>NZ_ADGX01000371.1 GCF_000177675.1 Parafrankia sp. EUN1f | reverse complement strand
AAAGGAATACGTCGGCCTCTGGTATAAGAGGTTCATTCTCGGCCAATGGGTGATGGCCGAGGGTGCGATTTACGATATGTGGGACGAGGACACCCACCTGGTCGACCGTCTGCCGAGCATCGAACGTTGGCTCGCCCTGGGCGTGGACTACGGCACGGTGAACCCGTTCTCCGGCCTGCTGCTGGGGCTGGGGAACGACCGGCGGCTGTACCTGACGCACGAGTGGCGCTGGGACTCGAAGCTCGAGCGGCGCAGCCTGACTGACTCGCAGTACTCCACGAGGGTCCGCGAGTGGCTGACCGCCCTGGACCTGGGGATGAACGCCCCCGCCCGGGTGGATCCCGAGTGGTTCATCGTCGACCCGTCCGCGGCCTCCTTCAAGACCCAGCTGTTCTCGGACGGCGTCGCGAACGTGATGGGCGGCGACAACGACGTGGTGTCCGGGATCCGGACCGTCGCGAGCCTGCTCGGGAACGACCGGCTGCGGGTGCACCGGCGCTGTCAGGGCTGGATCGACGAGGTCACCGGCTACGCCTGGGATGACGACTGGGCCGAGCGTGGCGAGGACCGGCCCATCAAAGTCGCCGACCACTCGCTCGACGCCGGCCGGTACGCCTGCGCCACAACCCGGTTCACCTGGGAACCCCACCTGGGCATCGAGCTCCCGGACATGGAGAGGCACGCAGCATGACCGGCCCCGCCGGCTCCTGACCGGGCCTGACGCAATCGAAGGGCTGTGACCTGTGGCCCGCGCCGCCTGGGAAAAAATCAAGGGGCGTCGGTGAGACCCGACCACGCTGCCGACCGGCGTCACGAACGCGAGCAGGCCGCCCGCGCCGAAGGGCGGGATCGGAAGCGGCGGAAGCGGGACGCTCGCCGCCGCGCCGCCGGCCGTAGCCACACGCAGGAGGCACGCACGCGGGCCCGCACCGCCGAGCACCTCCACGCCAGGGAACGCGCCGACCTCGCCCGGCTGGTCGACCAGCGCCGCGCCGAGCTCGGCCGGCTGGTCGACCAGCGCCGCGCCGAGCTCGGCCGGCTGGTCGACCAGCGCCGCGCCGAGCTCGGCCG
>NZ_ADGX01000372.1 GCF_000177675.1 Parafrankia sp. EUN1f | reverse complement strand
CGCGCAGCCGGGCGTTCTCGGTCTCCAGTTCGAGCACCTTGGCGATCCCGGCGAGGTTCAACCCGGCCGCGAGCAGATACCCGATCCGTTGCAGCCGGGCCAGGTCGTCGCTGCTGTAGCGGCGGGTCCCGCCGCCGGTGCGGGCCGGCTCCAGCAGACCGCGCCGCTCGTACAGGCGCAGGCTCTGCGGGTCCATGCCGACCAGATCGGCGGCCACCGAGATGCCGTACACCCCCTGGGTCGGGTCGACATCGGACGAGCTCACGGGGCGCCTCCAGGACTCCGCCCGGACGGCCGGACGGGGACTTGCCTCAGTCTGCCACCGGTGCTATATAAAAATCTAGGCCAGCCACCACAGATAAGTGGATGACCTAACGCTCTGGTCTACAGGATCGTGATCGTGGAGGTGGAGTTCCGATGTTGGTGCGCACCGACCCGTTCCGGGAGCTGGATCGGCTCAGCCAGCAGGTGTTCGGCGCCTTGGGCACGGCGGCCCGGCCGACCGGGATGCCGATCGACGCGTGGCGCGAGGGCGAGGAGTTCGTGGCGGAGTTCGATCTGCCCGGAGTGGACCCGGCCACCGTGGATCTGGACGTCGAACGCAACGTGCTCACCGTCCGGGCGGAACGGCCGGCGTTGAACGGGGACCGCGAGGTCCTGGTCGCCGAGCGGCCCCGCGGGGTGTTCAGCCGCCAGTTGATCCTGGGCGACAACCTGGACACGGAGAAGATCACCGCCAGCTACCACGCCGGCGTGCTGACCCTGCGGATTCCCGTCGCCGAGAAGGCCAAGCCGCGGAAGATCGCGATCGACCTGTCCAGCGACGACCGCCGGGCCATCCACGCCTGACGCGGGGCGGGACCGATGACGACCCCGCACGGGGCGGCGCCGGTCCGGCCGGCCTGTGTGCAGCTGGCTGATCTGATCTGCTCCGACCCCGACCTGCTGCACGCCGAGTTCGACGCGATCATCTCGGCCGCGTGGGACAGCGACGTTCCACCGGGCAGGCCAGGGCGGCCAGCCGCGCCGCGGCCACCGTCAC
>NZ_ADGX01000373.1 GCF_000177675.1 Parafrankia sp. EUN1f | reverse complement strand
CCAAGGCCACCCGCCGGCCCCCGGTCCTGGCGGTGCTGCCCGACGGGTCCTGGCTGACCCGGATCGCCGGCCTGCGGCTCCGGGTGATCGACGCCGCCGTCACGGTCACCGGCACCGACGGAACGGTCGTCACCGGCGGCTACCGGCTCCTGACCACCCTCCTCGATCACCGTGCCGACCCCGCGGACCGGCTGGTCCGTCTCTACCACGAGCGGTGGGAGATCGAATCGGCCTACTACGCCCTGCGTCACACCCTGCTCCACGGCCGTGTGCTGCGTTCGCACGACCGGCCCGGGCTGGAACAGGAACTCTGGGGACTCCTGGCCGTCTACCAGATCCTGCGGATGACCATCACCGACGCCGCCACGGCCGGCGGGCTGGACCCGGACCGCGTCAGCTTCACCATCGCGCTGGAAGCCGCCCGCGACACCCTCGCCACCGCCACCGCCATCCTGCCCGCCGTCGGGGGTGACGGCCGGGTCGACCTGACCGGGATCATCGGCCGGGCCGTGCTGGCCCACCCCCTCCCGGCCCGGCGAGCCCGTTACAGCACCCGCAAGGTCAAGTCCCCCCTCTCCCGCTACCACGCCCGGCCCGCCGGAGACGACCGGCCACTGGTCACCACCAGCATCGCGACCGTGACCACCGAGATCCACCCCCCAGCCACCCCCGCCACACCCGCGGCCAGCCACCGCAACCGGACACCACCCCGGCAAGCCACCCCGGCGCTCACCCGGCCCGCCGTGCCACCACCGGACACCGACCCGACAGCACCGGACCAGCCATCCCACCGCCCGGCACCCACCGCGACCGACGTCCTGGACCTCCTGCGCGGCGATCCTCACCGCGCCTGGCACAGCCGGGACATCGCCCGGATCCTCCACGTCACGAACATCAACAGCTTCCGCACCCGGATGTCGCAGTGGGCCCGCCAGGGGCTCCTCCACAAGACCGACCGAGCGACCTACACCCTGACCTCAAACACCCTTGACAGCAACCGAGATCACTTAACTACGCGGCCTT
>NZ_ADGX01000374.1 GCF_000177675.1 Parafrankia sp. EUN1f | reverse complement strand
CCTAGCCGCTGTCGTACCCGCCGCCATCGCATGGGCCAGGCGCACCCGAGCCAACCGACGGGACATCCGCACGATCCGAGACGTGGTCCCGGACATCCGCGCTGTCCGGGACGTGGTGTGCGGCACCGCAGAGGACAAGATCCGCGGCCACCGGCGGGTACCCGGCGTCGCCGAGCGCCTCGACACCCTGGAGCAGGCCGTCGCGCCACTCTCCGACCGGCTCCAGGCGCTCGAGCAGGCCGTCGCGCCGCTGACCGGTCTGGACGCCCGCGTCACCCGCATTGAGGGCGAGCTCGCCGCGCACCTGCACACCCACGGCACCCACCCATGACCAGGCCCGGCTGATGGCCAGCTTCTGGGACGAGGTCCGCGACGGCGACCCGTGCATCCGCGTCCCACCGCACGACATCCCCGCCCCCGGCCCGACTGGGCGCAGTGGAGCGAGCGCCTGGCGGCCGCCGACGACCCCCCACCACCAGGCATGCGCCCGATCGGCCGGCATCCGGCCTGGCGGGCCGCGGCCCGCCTCCGCCTGGCCATCGCTCTCGCCGTCGTGTTCGGCCCGCTTCTGTGGCAGCTCGGAGGTCTGCTGCGATGACCTACCCCACCACCTACCCGGGCGCGAAACAGCGCATCATCCCGATCAACCATTCCGACGGCGGGATGGTCCAGCCCACCCGCGGACTCATCCCGCACGTCCAGATGGGCCGCTCGAGCCTGTTCGGCTGGTTCTCCAACCCGGCCAGCGGCGTCAGCTCTCACCTGTGGCTGTCGAAAGCCGGCGGGTTCGAACAGTACGTCGAGTTCGGCGACAAAGCGTGGGCCGAGGGCGCCGGGAACCCGTACTGGATCAGCTGCGAATGCGAAGGGTCCGACACCGAGGACTACACGCCGATCCAGATCGCGCGGCTCGGAGAGCTGTTCGCGTGGGGCATCCGCGCCTTCGGTTGGCGTCCGCAGATCACCGACTCGCCGTCCGGCTACGGCCTCGGCACCCACCGCATGGGCGGCGCGGCCTGG
>NZ_ADGX01000375.1 GCF_000177675.1 Parafrankia sp. EUN1f | reverse complement strand
CCCCCAGGCTCACGCCCGGCCTCGTGCTCCGGTTCACGTGCGCGTCCTGGTGCGTGTCCTGGTGCGTGTTCTGGTTCGTGTTCTGGTGCGGGGGACGTCCCGCTCACGCGGCAGCCAGGGCCTGCGCCACGATCTCCGCGATCGCGTGCATCTGCTCCTCGGTCCCGAGCAGCGTGCGATGGTGCAACCAGACACCGTCCGCGCCGATCGCCTCCACGTTCGGGCACCGCGCCGCGATCTGATCGACGGTCTCCGCAGGTGCCCCGGTCTCCCAGAAACCAGCAGACCGGTAGATCGCGCGGAACGCGGCGAACGCGGGCAGCCCACGCTCCACCAGATCGTCCACCAGCGCGTTACGCCGCTGCTCGTCGAACCCGGGCAGCCGGAACATCGCCATGTAATGCGGATTACGGTCACAGCGAGGATCCCGACCCTGCGGAACAACCCCCGGGACCTGCGCGAGCAGCCCCGCGAGCAGCGGCCACCGCTGCTCACGGGTATCGATCTGCCCCCCGAGCCGGGCGAGCTGGGCACGCAGCACCGACGCGGAGAACTCGTTCATCCGGAAGTTCGACCCCGACGTCTGATGCAGATAACGACGATCGGTCCGCGGCCGGCCGCAGCTGTGACGCAGGAACGCCTGCTCGAACTGCTCCGCGTCCGAGAACGTCACCAGACCACCCTCACCGGCGGTCATCAGCTTCCCGTTCTGGAAACTGAACGCCGCGATACCACCATGCTCACCGACCCGCCGGCCCTGCCAACTCGCCCCATGCGCGTGCGCGGCGTCCTGGATCAACGGGACACCGGTGTTCGCGGAGATCTTCCCGAGCGCGTCCATGTCACAGAAGTGACCGGCCATATGCACCGGCATGATCGCCCTGGTACGAGACGTGACCGCGGCCTCCACCCCGGCCGGATCGAGACAGTACGTCTCCAGATCGACATCGACGGGCACCGCGACCGCGCCGAGCCGCTGCGCCGCCTGCGACG
>NZ_ADGX01000376.1 GCF_000177675.1 Parafrankia sp. EUN1f | reverse complement strand
CCGGTACCAGCCGCAGGGCAAGGCGGTCGCTCACGCCTCAGATCATGCAAGAAGATCCACTACACCCACGTGAGACACGCTCTTAGGCGTTCCACTCATCTCCTTGAATGCCCTCACTGGGCATCGCCCCACGACCCGAAGGATGCACCAGCCCACGGATCTGGCCAGTGCAGGACGTGGCATCGGTTTCAGACGTCTTTCCGATGGGTCCTCACATCTACCGTCTGGAGATTGGAATTCAGGCAATCCAGCTTTCGCCATATCACGCGGGTTCAACGGCGGCCCGCCTTCGACGCCTTCGCGACGCCCGCCGTCTTCTGGCATGCTGCTGTCCCCTTCACCTTTCGGGTCCAGGTGAGCCAGCGAACCCAAGGATCCTCCTCCGAATCCATCCCAGCTGCGCTGGGGATACAACAGAGCGCCTCACGGCGCACTCCGTACGTGAACCTCTCGGTTCATACGGCTCTTATCGTCCGGCGAACGAGCGCCCGCAGTCGGTGACCCATGCCCAGTGAGCGAACAGCCCGGGTTCGTTGGCGATGACCCGTTCCCACCAGGCTTGGAGCCTTTTCTTGCTGCGGAGCCGTTTGTATTTCTTGCGGGCCCAGCGCATCAGGTAGGCGTTGATGCGTTGCAGGAGGCGGTACATCTGGGACTTGTTGAAATGGCCCCAGTAGTTCATCCAGCCCCGCACGTAGGGGTTGATCCCTGCGGCGAGGTCGGTCAAGGTGCGTCCGGTACGCAGGTGCATCCGCCAGCGGCGGATCTCCCTGCCTTTCCGGGTCTGCTGGTCACGGCTCATGGAAGGTCCGAACGAGGTGAACATTTTCCCCGTCCGCCGGTTGACCGCGGGCAGCGGCCGAAACGTGTACCCCAGGAAATCAAACATGACCGCCGGATGGCGGCCGCGCCGATTCGAGTCCTTGCAGTACACGATTCTCGTCTTGGTCGGGTTGAGTCGCAGCCCGACCTCGGCCATCCGT
>NZ_ADGX01000377.1 GCF_000177675.1 Parafrankia sp. EUN1f | reverse complement strand
TTCTCTTTCATTGACCATGATGAACGATCGGATGGTCTTGTACGTCTTGGTGGATGCAGCACCAGGACTGGAGACGGTCGCCGCCTTTTGTCTGAACGCGCGGTGGTCCTTGGTTTGAAAATGTGCCCGGCGTTCGGCGCGGCCGGCCCTTCTCGTCTGCACATACGAGCGGGGGCGGCAGGAGAGCTAGCCTCTGAGCAGGGCCCGGGACATGACCATCCGCTGGATCTGGTTGGTGCCCTCGTAGATCTGCGTGATCTTCGCGTCGCGCATCATCCGCTCGACCGGGAAGTCACGGGTGTAGCCGGCGCCCCCGAAGAGCTGGACGGCGTCGGTGGTGACCTCCATGGCGACGTCCGAGGCGAAGCACTTGGCGGCGGCGGTGATGAACCCGAGGTTCGGCTCGCCGCGTTCGGCGCGGGCCGCCGCGACATACACCATGTGCCGAGCCGCCTCGATCTTCATCGCCATGTCCGCGAGCATGAACTGGACGCCCTGGTTGTCCGCGATCGGGCGGCCGAACTGGCGGCGTTCCTTCACGTAGCCGATCGCCGCGTCCAGCGCGCCCTGCGCGATGCCGACGGCCTGCGCGCCGATCGTCGGCCGGGTGTGGTCGAGGGTGCGCAGCGCGGTGCGCAGACCCGTGCCGGGCTCGCCGATGATCCGGTCGGCGGGGATCGTGCAGTTGACGAAATGGATCTCGCGGGTCGGTGAGCCCTTGATGCCGAGCTTGCGCTCCTTGGAGCCGACCTCGAAGCCGGGGTCGTCGGCCCGGACGACGAACGCGGAGATGCCGTCGGCGGGCTTCGCCGCATCCGGGTCGGTGACGGCCATGACCGTGTACCAGGTGGACTCGCCCGCGTTGGTGATCCAGGTCTTGGTGCCGTTGAGGACCCAGTGGTCGCCGTCGAGCCGGGCGCGGGTCCGCATCGAGGCGGTGTCCGATCCCGCCTCCCGCTC
>NZ_ADGX01000378.1 GCF_000177675.1 Parafrankia sp. EUN1f | reverse complement strand
GGCGGTCGCGGGCCGTCGCGGGCCGTCGCGGGCCGTCGCGGGCGGTCGCGGGCCGTCGCGGGCCGTCGGCACGACCGTTTCACCCGCCGGAGAAAGAGGATGACAGACCAGAACCGCGCCGGCAGAATTCCTCAGGAAACCGCCAGCCACGAAGGGACAAACACAGCCGAGATGGCCGACGAAGACAGGGCAGAAAACACCGGTGCGATAGGAGACCGGAGTGAGGTAACAGCCGGCGAACGGCTGCGCTCGGCGCGGTTTCCCCGCAGCTCCCGCTATCACCCGGACTGGATTGCCGGCGCGGTCAGCGGCGGCGCGGACTCGCTGTGGCTGACCGAATGGCTCACCGAGGCCCTCGACCTGCGGCCCGGCCTGCGGGTTCTCGACCTCGGCTGCGGCCGTGGGGCGTCGTCAGTCTTTCTTGCCCGGGAGTTCGGGGTGCAGGTCTGGGCCACCGACCTGTGGTTCAGCCCGGACGAACGCCTGGCCCGCCTCCGTGACGCCGGTGTCGATGACGCCGTGTTCCCACTGCGCGCCGACGCCCGTTCACTGCCGTTCGCCACGGACTTCTTCGACGCTGTGGTCAGCATCGACTCGTTCGTCTACTACGGAACGGACGATCTGTACCTGAACTACCTTTCCCGGTTCGTCCGGCCGGGTGGCGCGATCGGTATCGCCGGTGCCGGGCTCGTCGACGAGTTCGATGGTCCGGTACCGGACCATCTGCGCCCCTGGTGGGAGCCGAGCATGGCCTGCCTGCACTCCGCGGCCTGGTGGCGACGCCACTGGGAACGCAGCGGCGTCGCGGACGTCACCGTCGCCGACACCATGCCGGACGGCTGGCTGCGCTGGCTCGACTGGCACCGCACCGTCAACCCCGACAACACGGTGGAGATCGACGCGCTCACCGCCGACCAGGGCCGCCACCTCGGCTACGTCCGCGCCGTC
>NZ_ADGX01000379.1 GCF_000177675.1 Parafrankia sp. EUN1f | reverse complement strand
GGGAGCCGGCGGGTGCGATTCCCGCCGGCTACCCGACTGGAATTGATCTCCGAGAGCGCGGATTCCGGCAGGAAACCCGGCAGATAGTCGACGAGGCGTTCACCTCGCTGGCACCCTTGACCTCGTTCAAGGTCGCCTGCGACCTGCTCGGGCTGTCACGGGCGACAATGTACCGCCGGCGTCGCCCCGCACAATCCACAGAAAGCCCGTCACGGACCCCGGCCGTCCACCCGGCAGCGCTCGACGACACCGAACGTGAACGGCTCCTGGAACTCCTCAACAGCGACCGGTTCGTCGACAAGTCCGCCGCCCAGGTCTGGGCGACCCTGCTCGACGAGGGTGTCTACCTGGCCAGCGTGTCCACCATGTACCGGCTGCTGCGGGCCCGAGCCCAGACCGTCGAGCGGCGGGCACAGGCCGCCCACCCCGCCCGAAAGAAACCGGAACTACTCGCTACCAGACCCAACGAAATCTGGAGCTGGGATATCACAAAACTCGCCGGACCCGTCCGCGGCGTGCACTTCGACCTGTACGTCATCCTCGACATCTTCTCCCGCAAAGCCATTCACTTCGAGGTACATCCCACCGAGAACGGGGAACTCGCGAAGGCCTTCATCGAATGTCAAGGGCCATTGAGAACGGCCCGGTGGCGGTCACGGTTCCGGCCCGGTAGTGGCCACCAGATCTGCCCGGTGGTGGCCACCGTTCCGGCGCGGCTTTCGTGTCAGGTCAGGGCTTTCACCCCCTTGCCGGCGAGGGCTTGAGCGAGGCGGACACTGTCGCCGCTGGTCTGGCAGAGGTGGGCGTGGTGCAGGAGCCGGTCGACGGTGGCGGTCGCCAGTGTTTTAGGCATGATCTCGTCGAAGCCGGCGGGGTGCAGGTTCGAGGAGACCGCGATCGACCGTTTCTCGTAGGCGGCG
>NZ_ADGX01000380.1 GCF_000177675.1 Parafrankia sp. EUN1f | reverse complement strand
TTGGGATGACGGACCCTGACCCGTATGGACCGGCGCCGCACCCCAGAGAGCGCCACGCGAGCTCATCGCGCCAGGTCACTGCGCGGGCCCGCCGTGTGAACGACGAACACCGACAACGCTTGAGACCGTCGACTCCTGAGTGTACGTGCCCGGCTCGTCAAGGGCCAACAGGGGGCCCGCCGACCTCAGCCGGCGCCCTCGTGACCGTCGACCATCCCGGGCGACCAACCCGTCGAGGCGTCCGCGGGCCGTGTCGTCCCGGCGGCCGCGCGGGGTCAGCCGGTCGGGGCGTCAGCCGGCTGACCGCAGGCAACACCGAGCGCGGCGAACCGCGCCACGCCACCATCCGGCTCGGTCAGGACCCACGGCCCACGCGGAGTCACCGCCACCGAGTGCTCGGTGTGGGCAGCGAGCGACCCGTCCTTCGTCGCGACCGTCCACTCGTCCGAGAGAATCACCGTGTCCGGCGAGCCGAGAGTGATCATCGGCTCGATGGCCAGCGCCACTCCCTCGACCAGCTTCAGACCGCGCCCAGGCCGGCCGTAGTTCAGCACGTGCGGCGGCTGGTGCATCTCCGTGCCGATGCCGTGACCGCCGTAGTGGTCCACGATGCCGTAGCCATGCGGGGTGATGTGGCGCTCCACCGCGTTGCTGATGTCGGTCAGTCTGCCGCCGAGCTGGGCGGCCGCCAGGCCCCGCCACAGCGCCTCGTCGCAGACCCGCAGCATGTCGAGCACCTCGGGGGCCACCTCGCCGACGGGGACGGTGATCGCCGAGTCGCCGTGCCAGCCGTCGACGATCGCTCCGCAGTCGATCGAGACGATGTCGCCCTCGCGCAGCACCCGCCGCCGGCTCGGGATCGCATGCACGACCTCGTTGTTCACCGAGCTGCAGATCGAC
>NZ_ADGX01000381.1 GCF_000177675.1 Parafrankia sp. EUN1f | reverse complement strand
TCGCGCGGTGCGACGCGCCGGCCCGCACCGCTACCCCGTGAAGAAATCCCGCCAGCGCGGTAGGCGTCACTCCGCCCCGCCCACGATCAGGCTCGCCAACCCCGTAGAACCCCAGGCAGCAGCTTGATCAAAATAGGCTAAGTGGCATTAGAGCAAGAAGTGAGGATTTTGGCTGCTGCAACAACCGAAATCCTCACTTCTTGCGGATTTCCAAGCGACCCCGCACCCCATTTTCCCCTATTAGGGAGAATGGCCTGGCAGAAGCGCAACCCGAGCGGCCGCCTGAAGCCGCAACCCAAAGCGTTGAGGCGTGGACCGGGAGGCCGCCCGCCAGCGGTTGTTGCTGGCTGTCGGCGGGACGCGGGGTAACCCGCATTCCCGCCGAGGTTCGCCAGAACCGCAGGCTCCGCTGGCACCCCCGAAACCGACGGGGCCTCAGAGCACAGGCGAGATCACGCGGCCACGATCGTTGCCGCAAAGGCGACCCGGTGATCCTTTGCCCAGGGCGGCCCCAGCGTTGCCCGTGGTCGGCGCAGCACCTCATCCGTGCGCTCACCCAGTACGCGGACCGCTTCAGCCTCAACGGTTCTCGGGTCATAGAAATGGATCGCCCAGCCGCGGTTGCGCGCCACGTCGGCGAGCACCTGCCGGTACATGATGGCGTCGGCACGGCTCTCGTACGGGACGCGTCGTTGCACGGCGATGTCGGCCGGGAAGCTGGCCGGCCAGGTCCGCAGCGAGAGCGAGGTGATCGGTGCGGGCAACGCCGCGGCCAGCTCGTCCAAGGCCCCCGAAGCGGCCCGGACCACGCAGG
>NZ_ADGX01000382.1 GCF_000177675.1 Parafrankia sp. EUN1f | reverse complement strand
ACGCCGCGCTGCTGGAACTGGTGTCTGCCGGGGTACCCGCAGGCGAGCTGCCGGTAGGGGTGGCGGTCTATGACGCCGACCTGCGGCTGTGGCGTGGTTCACCGCTCATCGACGAGATCGCCGGTGTGCCCCAGCTCGTCGGAGACCGTCTCGCTCAGCTGACGGAGCGGCTGTCGCCGGCTGGCTCGCACCAGCGCTCGCTGGACGGCGAATGGGGGATGATCGCGGCCGCGTTGCGCACCCACCACACCCAGGTCGGCGATCTTGACCTGAGGGGAGAGCACGGTCTCGCCCGGTCGATGCGGATCACGGTGATCCCTTGGCTGCGGGGTGGTGAGGAGATGCTCGCGCTCGTCTTCACCGACATCAGCGACCTGCGCCGGGCCGAGAGAGAAGCACGCACGCTCTGCCAGCGGGCAGAGCGGGGCCGGGCCTGGCTGGCGGCCAGCGCCGAGATCACGACCAGCGTGCTCGCCGCCCCGGATCCGCGCGACGCGTTCGGTCTCGTCGCGCGGATCGGTCGGCGGGCAGCCGCCGCGGACATCGGCATGGTCGCCGTCCCCGACGAAGACGGCACTCTGGTCGTGACCGCCGCCGCCGCGGCCCCCGGCCTGCCCGCGGACGCCGAGTCGCTACGAGGGCTGACCGTCACCCTCGCCGCCGGCTTCCCCGCGGACGTGCTTGCCGCGGGCCACGCCGTCGCGCTGGAGGGTCTGTCCCTGCGGGGTAACCGGGTCGTTCCCACCCCGGTGCTACCTCTCGCCGCGGCACTGGCCGTGCCGCTACGCCTCGCTCGGA
>NZ_ADGX01000383.1 GCF_000177675.1 Parafrankia sp. EUN1f | reverse complement strand
CGAGGATGACGTGCGCGTTCGTCCCCGACATCCCGAACGACGACACCCCCGCCCGCCGCACCCGACCCACCACCTCAGGCCACGGCACCGCCTCCCGCACCACCTCCACACCACCCACCGACCAATCCACCCGCGACGTCGGCACCCCCACATGCAACGACCCCGCAACCACCCCCCGACGCAACCCCTCCACCACCTTCACAATCCCCGCCACACCCGCCGCCGCCTGCGTATGACCAATATTCGACTTCACCGACCCCACCAACAAAGACCGACCAGAACCCCGCCCCCGCCCATAAACCCCCAACAAAGCACCCAACTCGATCGGATCACCCAACCGCGTCCCCGTCCCATGCCCCTCCACCACATCCACCCCATCCGCAGAAACACCCGCATCCACCAACGCCGCCCGCAACACCCGCTCCTGCGCCACCCCCGACGGCGCCGTCAAACCATTCGAACCACCATCGGAATTCACCGCCGAACCACCCACCACCGCCAACACCCGATGACCCCGCTCCCGCGCCACCGACAACCGCTCCACCACCACAACCCCCACCCCCTCACCCCACCCCGTCCCATCCGCACCCTCACCAAACGCCTTCACCCGACCATCCACCGCCAACCCACCCTGCCGAGAGAACTCCACAAAACCCACCGGCGTCGACATCACCGTCACCCCACCCACCAACGCCAACGAACACTCCCCCACCCGCAACGACCGCACCGCCACATGCAACGCCACCAACGACGACGAACACGCCGTATCCACCGTCAACGCCGG
>NZ_ADGX01000384.1 GCF_000177675.1 Parafrankia sp. EUN1f | reverse complement strand
TCGACCAAGCGGCCCGCCTCGACCGGGCGGCGCGGCACCGCCTCGACCAAGCGGCCCGCCTCGACCGGGCGGCGCGGCCCGGGACGTGCCGTTCGTGGCCTGCTGGCGGACCTTTCCCCGCTGCGGACCTACCCGGCCTTCCGCCGGCTGTGGGTGGGCGAGTCCGTCTCGACGATCGGCACCCAGATCACCGCGACGGCCGTGGCGGTGCAGGTCTACGACCTCACCCGGTCGTCGTTCCTGGTCGGGGTGGTCAGCCTGGTGGCTCTGCTACCGCTGGTCGGCCTCGGGCTGATCGGCGGTGCCATCGCGGACAGCGTCGACCGGCGCCGCCTCGCCCTGGTGACGTCCACTGGGCTGGCGGCCGTCTCGGGCGGGCTGGTGCTGTTCTCGCTGTTCGAACACGGCGGTGGCGGTGGCGGTGAGGCGGCTGGCGGTGGTGTCGCAGCCGGCCTCGGTGTGGTCTGGCCGCTGCTCCTGCTGGTCGCGGCCCAGTCCGCGTTCGCGGCGGTGGACGGGCCGGCGCGGCGCGCGATGACACCGAACCTGGTGGCGCTGGGTGACCTGCCGGCAGCCACCGCGCTGACCCAGATCGGCTTCACGACCGCGATGACCGTCGGTCCACTGATCGCGGGAACCAGCGTCGCGCTCGGCGGCTACCCCCTCGCCTACGCCCTCGACCTGGCCAGCTTCAGTACCGCCCTGTACGGCCTGTTCCGGCTGCCGCCGATGCCCCCCGCGCCGGCGCCCCCGCGCCCGCGCTTGCCGCGTCCGCCCCGGC
>NZ_ADGX01000385.1 GCF_000177675.1 Parafrankia sp. EUN1f | reverse complement strand
CCCACGCAGAGCATCCGACGGGTTGAGCGTGCTACTGCCCCGGCGAAACCGGGACTGTGGAGCTCGACATGCCGGTCTTCGCGGGAGTGGGTCTAGCTTGGCCTCGCCGGCAGCCCAGGGCGTCGGCTACTGCCAGTGCGGCGCTTCGGGAGGTCGTCACCGGACTGTGTGCAGCTGGGCCCGAGCCGCAAGGATCATGTGCTTCCGCTCCAGCTCGCAGAGGCGAGTCGAAGGCAGCACCTCCCCATTTGTCGCGGCGAGGAACTGGTTGACGTTCCGGAAGGCGGCGGGTGCGATGAAATCCATGTAATGCTCGCCGGGCTCCCTGTGCGGCAGCATGCCGTCCACCGTGATGAAGTTCCCTTCTGGGGAGACACGGACGATGCGGGCAACCCCCGCGTGCTCCGGCTGTCCCCGCGCCGTGGCCACGACCAGGCGGGCGACGTCACCGACCTGCGGCTTCGCATGGATGTACTCGGAGTCGTGTGGCGTGATGTTGCGGTGCCCGGCGACCCGAACGATGGCTCTCACCAGCTGAGCTCCTTCAGCTTCTCGACGAGCCGCGTGACGGACTTCGACGCGGCATCGCCTTGGTTGTCCCCGTCGACGGCGTCGCTTATCGGGCACATCCGGCGGTCGAACGAATCGGCTGTGGCGTCGAGCGACATCGAGGTGTGGCTTGACCGGAACCGCGGCGTGCGGCGTGGGCCGGGCTGGGGGATGGTCAGGCGCTCGGCCGTCGCTGATCGGTGAGATCGTCCGGGAAGGTGCCTGGCGGA
>NZ_ADGX01000386.1 GCF_000177675.1 Parafrankia sp. EUN1f | reverse complement strand
CACTTTTTGCTCGCACGCTCGCGGAGTCCACGATCGCCGAGGTCCAGTCCACGCTTCCGGCGCCGCCGTGCCGGTCGAGCACCGCCCGATGTATCCGGGGCCATAACCCCGCCCGGGTCCAGACCTGGAACCGGCGGTGCGCCGTAGGCGCGGACACCCCGAACGACGGCGGGAGATGCCGCCACGCACAGCCCGACGTCAGCACGTACACCACCGCCGTGAACACCGCCCGCTCGTCCACCGGAGCCGTCCCCCCACCCTGCGGACGCGGGGTGAAGGAGGGCAACAGAGGTTCCACGAGCTCCCAGAGCTCGTCCGGTACCAGCCGCAGGGCAAGGCGGTCGCTCACGCCTCAGATCATGCAAGAAGATCCACTACACCCACGTGAGACACGCTCTTAGGCGTTCCACTCATCTCCTTGAATGCCCTCACTGGGCATCGCCCCACGACCCGAAGGATGCACCAGCCCACGGATCTGGCCAGTGCAGGACGTGGCATCGGTTTCAGACGTCTTTCCGATGGGTCCTCACATCTACCGTCTGGAGATTGGAATTCAGGCAATCCAGCTTTCGCCATATCACGCGGGTTCAACGGCGGCCCGCCTTCGACGCCTTCGCGACGCCCGCCGTCTTCTGGCATGCTGCTGTCCCCCGACACCCTTTCGGACCGAGGTAAGCCAGCGAACCCAAGGATCCTCCTCCGAATCCATCCCAGCTGCGCTGGGGATACAACAGAGCGCCTCACGGCG
>NZ_ADGX01000387.1 GCF_000177675.1 Parafrankia sp. EUN1f | reverse complement strand
TACCCGCGGGCGAAGGTACAGCGACCTGCGGAGATCGACCTGCGGGCGACGGCTCGGGCATGTCAGCGCACGTCCTGCTGCGTGGGGCGGCCGGGCTGCTCGCCGCCGCGTTCCTCGCCGTAGGAGCGCTTGGGGACCATCACCTTGCGGCGGTAGATGCAGACCAGGGTGCCGTCCTGGTTGAGCCCGCGGGTCTCGACCGTGACGATGCCGCGGTCGTCCTTGCTCTTCGACTCCACCTTGTCCAGGACGGTCGACTCGCCGTAGATCGTGTCCCCGTGGAAGACCGGCGCGACGTGGCGCAGCGACTCGACCTCGAGGTTCGCGATCGCCTTGCCGGACACGTCGGCGACCGACATGCCGAGCAGCAGCGAGTACACGTAGTTGCCGACGACGACGTTCCGCTTGAACTGGGTGGTCTTCTCGGCGTAGTTCGCGTCGAGGTGCAGCGGATGGTGGTTCATCGTGAGCAGGCAGAACAGGTGGTCGTCGTACTCGGTGACGGTCTTGCCCGGCCAGTGCTTGTAGACCGCGCCGACCTCGAACTCCTCGTAGTACCGGCCGAACTGCATGCCCCACCCCTGTTCCCTTGTACCTGGCGGTCCTACGCGGGCGGGTGTCCGGCATCGTTCACCCGCCCGCGGTACCCGGACGACTCCCTTGCCGCGGCCGGCGGCCGGCTCAGCGGGGGAGGCT
>NZ_ADGX01000388.1 GCF_000177675.1 Parafrankia sp. EUN1f | reverse complement strand
GTTGCTTCCGCGGTCCGAATGAAAAATCGCTCCGTCGGTGAGCTGGTGGTTACGAGCGGCCATGGTGATGGCGGTGTCGATGAGCCCGGTCTTGTAGTTGTCGTCCATGGCCCAGCCGATGACGGCTTTCGTGTGGCAGTCGATGACGGTCGCGAGGAAGAGCCAGCCTTCCCAGGTCGGGATGTAGGTGATGTCACCGACCATCTTGGTGCCCGGGGCGTCGGCGGTGAAGTCGCGTTGCAGCAGGTCGGGGATCGCGGCGGGGTCCTGGCCCTGCTCGGTCAGGGTGTGCTGCCAGGGGCGTGGCTGGCACGGCTCCAGGCCCTGCTCCCGCATGAGCGCGCGGACGAGTTCGAGGCTGCAGGGGCGCCCCCAGGCGCACAGGTCGGCGTGCACGCGCCGGTAGCCATAGGTGCCGTCGGAGGCGGTGAACGACCGGTCGACGAGGGCAGCGAGCTCGCCGCGGCGGGTCGCGGTCGCGGAGACGGGGCGGTCGCGCCATTCATAGAAGCCCGAGCGGGACACGCCCAGCCACGCGCACATCTGGGTGACGGACGGTGTCTCAGTGATGGTGTTCGTGGTGGTGCGGGCGGCGTACTCCGCATCGATGAACTCGAACGTATCGCTCACCGATGATCCTTGGCGAAGTACGCCGGTCGGGTGGCCCGGGGGAATCGCACCCCCGGGCTCCCGCA
>NZ_ADGX01000389.1 GCF_000177675.1 Parafrankia sp. EUN1f | reverse complement strand
CCGCCGGCAACGGCGACGGAAAGGCCACCCGACGACGCCGACCCAGCCAACGCCGCCGCCTCGCCGTCGACCGCCAAACCTTCGCCTTCTACCACGAGTTCCTCGGCTACCCCAAAGCCACCATCGCCCAGGTCGAAGGCCTCGCCCTCGGCGGCGGCTTCGAGATCGCCCTCATGGCCGACATCGCCGTCGTCGGCCAGAACGCCCGCCTCGGCATGCCCGCCACCCGCTTCCTCGGCCCCGCACTCGGCTCACTCCACCTGTTCTTCCACCGACTCGGACCCGTCCTCGCCAAACGCATGCTCCTCACCGGCGACCTCCTCACCGGAACCGAACTCGCCGAACGCGGAATCTTCACCGAAACCGTCCCCGACACCGACGTCCCCACCCGCGCCGAATGGTGGGCCCGCAAAGTCTCCCGCATGCCCGCCGACGGCATCGTCATCGCCAAGGAAGCCTTCCGCCTCGTCGAACAACTCCAGGGCTACCAAGGCGAAGAAGTCCTCAGCTACCTCTTCCACGCCTACGGCACCAACCTCAGCTTCGAAGACAACGAATACAACTTCGTCAAGACCCGCGCCCAACACGGCGTCAAACGCGCCTTCGAACTCCGCGACGAACACTTCGAGATCCCCGAACCGTGAGG
>NZ_ADGX01000390.1 GCF_000177675.1 Parafrankia sp. EUN1f | reverse complement strand
CCGGCCTGCTTCATCAGGTAGACCGCCGCCTGCGTGCGGCTGGCCAGGCCCAGCTTCTCCAGAATGCTCGACACGTAGTTCTTCACGGTCTTCTCCGACAGCCCCAGCCGGGTACCGATCTGCCGGTTCGTCAACCCGTCCGCGATCAGCTGCAGGATCTCCCGCTCCCGCTGGTTCAGCGTCGCCATCGCCGGATCCTCGTGCGGCCCGTCCCGCAGCCGCTCCAACACCCGACGCGTCACCGACGGAGCCAGCAACGACTGACCCGACGCCACCGTCCGGATCGCACCCACCAGGTCGTTGCCCCGGATCTCCTTCAGCACATACCCCGCCGCACCAGCCATGATCGCGGAGAACAGCGCCTCGTCATCGTCATACGACGTCAGAATCAGACACGCCACCCCCGGCAACGCCGACCGGATCTCCCGGCACACGTCGATGCCACTGCCGTCAGGCAACCGCCCGTCCAGCACCGCCACATGCGGATGCAACGCCGGAATACGCCGCAGCGCCTCCGCCGCCAGCCCGGCCTCACCGACGACCTCGATATCGTCATGCCGGGCGAGCGTCTGACGCAGACCATTCCGCACGATCTCGTGGTCATCGAGAACGAACACCCGGATCTTCTCCATGACCGCGAC
>NZ_ADGX01000391.1 GCF_000177675.1 Parafrankia sp. EUN1f | reverse complement strand
AGGCGTTCCACTCATCTCCTTGAATGCCCTCACTGGGCATCGCCCCACGACCCGAAGGATGCACCAGCCCACGGATCTGGCCAGTGCAGGACGTGGCATCGGTTTCAGACGTCTTTCCGATGGGTCCTCACATCTACCGTCTGGAGATTGGAATTCAGGCAATCCAGCTTTCGCCATATCACGCGGGTTCAACGGCGGCCCGCCTTCGACGCCTTCGCGACGCCCGCCGTCTTCTGGCATGCTGCTGTCCCCCGACACCCTTTCGGACCGAGGTAAGCCAGCGAACCCAAGGATCCTCCTCCGAATCCATCCCAGCTGCGCTGGGGATACAACAGAGCGCCTCACGGCGCACTCCCGGCGTGACACTCTCGCGTCACCGGGCTCTTCTTGCCCTTCTCACCAGAAGCCGTGGATCCATTGCCAGTGCGCGAACAGCGTGGGGTACTGTAAGGTGATCCTCTTCCACGCCCGGTGCGCTTTGGCAAATGTCCTCAGCCGTCGATACTTCTTCCGTATCCACCGCAGCAGATTTGCGCTGATGCGATAGAGGAGCGGATACAGCTCGGTCTTGTAGAAGGCACCGTAGTACTGCATCCAGCCCCGGATGACAGGATTGACCGCACGGGCGATCCCATC
>NZ_ADGX01000392.1 GCF_000177675.1 Parafrankia sp. EUN1f | reverse complement strand
CCGACCGTTTACTGACACGATCAAGAATGGCTCTGGCTACGGAGTGCCGGTCCGGCAGGTGTCCCGGTAGGGCTCATCGGGCAAGTAGTTGATCCATTCCTGTCGGTCCAGGCCGCGACCGGCACGTTGGCAGGCCACCTGGACTGCGTCAGTCCGCAAGACCTGGAGTGTGCTGAGATCCCAGAGCCGCACCGTGCCGTCGCTGCTACCGGTGGCCAGCAGCGACCCGTCCGGACCGAATCCCACCATGCTCACCTGACCGGTGTCGCCGGTGAGCGGGGCGCCGAGCAGGCGTGGGTGGGTCGGGTCGGAGATGTCCCAGAGCCGCACCGTGCCGTCGCTGCTACCGGTGGCCAGCAGCCGCCCGTCCGGACCGAACGCCACTGTGGCCGCCTGGCCGGTTTCGCCATTGATGCTGACCAAGCGGATGGTGGTCGGGTCGGAGATGTCCCAGAGCCGCACCGTGCCGTCGCTGCTACCGGTGGCCAGCAGCGACCCGTCCGGACCGAATCCCACCATGCTCACCTGACCGGTGTCGCCGGTGAGCAGGGAGCTGATTTGGCGTGGGTGGGTCGGGTCGGAGATGGTCCCCGAGAGCCGCGACCGTGCCGTCGCTGCTACCGGTGGCCAGCAGCG
>NZ_ADGX01000393.1 GCF_000177675.1 Parafrankia sp. EUN1f | reverse complement strand
GGGGTCGTATGCGACGCAGATGGCCCTGCGGGGTGGTGCGATTCCGGTGTGTGTGGTGTCGTCGCCGGCGAAGGCGGAGATCTGCCGGTCGATGGGTGCGGAGCTGGTGATCGACCGGGCGGCGGAGGGGTATCGGTTCTGGTCGGATGAGAACACGCAGGATCCGCGGGAGTGGAAGCGGTTGGGGGCGCGGATCCGGGAGCTGACGGGTGGGGAGGATCCGGACATCGTGTTCGAGCATCCCGGTCGGGAGACGTTCGGGGCGTCGGTGTTCGTGACGCGTAAGGGCGGGACGATCGTGACGTGCGCGTCGACGAGTGGGTTCATGCACGAGTACGACAACCGGTATCTGTGGATGAGTCTGAAGAGCATCGTGGGGTCGCATTTCGCGAACTATCGGGAGGCGTGGGAGGCGAACCGGTTGGTGGCGCGGGGGTTGATCCATCCGACGTTGTCGAAGGTGTATCCGTTGGAGGAGACGGGGCAGGCGGCGTTCGATGTGCATCGCAACGCGCATCAGGGCAAGGTCGGGGTGTTGTGTCTGGCACCGGAGGAGGGGCTGGGCGTTCGTGACGAGCAGACCCGGGCTCGGCACCTGACGGCAATCAACCGCTTCCGCGGCGTGT
>NZ_ADGX01000394.1 GCF_000177675.1 Parafrankia sp. EUN1f | reverse complement strand
CGCCGCGGCTGGGTCGGCACCAGCTGGTGCGCTGCGTCCGCCAGGTCGGCGGCCAGGTCCGACACGACCAGCCGTGCCAGCTCCCCCTCGGTCGCCTCGAAATGACCCTCGTCGGCCAGGGCCTGCCAGGTCGTCGCCGGCAGGTCCTCCGACTCCACCAGCGGCGGCGCCAGCACCCCGGCATCCAGCAGCTCGGCCGACAACGCATCCCGCGCGGCCTGCAGGCGGATGATCGCCTCATCCATCGCGGCCAGCGCGCCGCGGCCCACCTCGGTGCGCTCCTCGGCCGTCAGCTCGGACGAGCCCGCCGCGCCGCGCCAGCAGTCCGAACGGGACATCGCCCGGTCGGCGGCGCGACGCGCGGCGGTCCAGGCCTTCTCTGTCTTGTGGGATAGGTCACGTGCTCGCGTCGAGGGTGCGAGGGGGGACATGCTGTCTCCGGCGGTCCGGCGCCCGGGCGGGCGCTCCTGGTGCCACCGAGTGGGGAGCGATTAATTCGACCTCGGATGGATCGCCGTGATCTGCGGATATGCAGGTCAGGTCACCGTTCCTGGCGAAGTAACTTACAAGCGAGTGGTCGCAGGTTCGATCCCTGCCGCGCCCACC
>NZ_ADGX01000395.1 GCF_000177675.1 Parafrankia sp. EUN1f | reverse complement strand
GCTGACTTCGTAGGTGTGGGGAAGGGTATTGATTTTGTCCCTGATGACTTCGGGTGCTCGCAAGAACCGTCGTTCCATCCGTCGTGGCCGTGCTTTGCTGGTCGCGCCGGTGTTGGCGGCGACGATTGGTGGCGGTATCGCGATGTCCCAGCCGGCGAGTGCCGCGGCGCGGCCGGATGCGCACAGGTTCCTGAGTGCTGTGGTGCCGTGTGAGTCCGGTGGTAATCCGCGTGTGGTGAACTCGATTGGTGCTGGTGGGCTGTTCCAGTTCATGCCGGGCACGTGGCATGCGGTGGGTGGTAAGGGTCTGCCGCAGAACGCGAGTGTGGCTGAGCAGTGGAAGCGTGCGCATATTCTGTATGCGCAGCAGGGTTCGAGTCCGTGGGTGAGCTCGAAGCCGTGCTGGGGTCACAAGATCTGAGCTGATCGATCAATGCGCTGATCCCGTGTCGCGCGACCTTCGTAGGTTGGCTGTGGCTGGGTGAGGTGTGGATCAGGGTTGGGGCTACCGTCCCAGGCATGACGCCGGTGCGCCCGTGACGTCCACAAGACGTCCGGGCGTATCGGCGTTTCCGCGTCCA
>NZ_ADGX01000396.1 GCF_000177675.1 Parafrankia sp. EUN1f | reverse complement strand
AACAGGCCGCCGAAGCGCCACCCCGGAACAGTGCCGCTCCTTCGTCATCCAGGACAAGGACGGCCAGGACGTCACGGTGACCGTCCTCGGTGCCCACGAGCTGACCGGGCAGGGCCGCGAGGCCCTCGGCCAGCTCGTCCGCGCCGCCGAGGAGCGGTTCCGTGCGGACCTCGATCCTCTGCTGCGGGTTGTCGCCGAGGGCGTAGCCGAGCGGGCGCAGAAAGAGGGCCTCACCCTTCGCCAAGCCGCACAGGCCGCCGAGGTGACGCCCGCCGCGCTGTCCCGCATTACCCAGGGCGTCGGTGGGACGACCTACGTCGACGACCTGCTCTGCCTGGCCTCCTGGGCCGGCCTCGACATCGTCGCCGTGCCCCGCGATGACGAGCCGTTCCAGGTACCACCGAGGCCCGAGAGCGACACCATCCACACCTGGTTTGGGCTGTCGTACAGCAACTACCTCGTGCTGCCCCGCTCCCTGCTGCAGTCCATGCCAGACCGCTGGCAGGAACCGTTCGTCCGGCTCCTGGAACAGCTGCGCGCCGCATACCAGGACGTGGAACAGGCGCC